>NZ_JAATJI010000001.1:1500000-1800000 GCF_011927825.1 Polymorphobacter fuscus
CACCCTGGCCGTTGGGCTGCTGCGCGCGCGGAAACCGCGCCTGGTCGCGCTTCACCCATGCCGGGACATAGGTCGACATCGAATTCTTCCACGCCCCGAACCACAGGATCACCAGCTTCAGGTCGTTGGCCCGCGCCGCCTTGACCATCTGGTCGACCGACGACCAGTCATACTGCCCTTCGCGCGGCTCGATCAGTTCCCAGGCCACCGGCGCCAGAACGGTGTTGAGGTGCATCGCCTTCAACCGGGGCCAGTGCGGCGCCATATAGGCGGCGCTCGACGCACTCGAATTGCCGAGTTCGCCACCGAGGATCAGCAGCGGCTTTCCCCCCACGATCAGCTGCGTCGCGGTACCCTGTTTGCGCAACGCCGGCACATCGGCGAGCGCCGGCGCCGACAGGGCCGCAGCGAGGAGCAGGGCACGGATCACATCAGTTCCTTTGAAAGGTCGCCAGTGCTGCCGCCGCGCCATCCTGTTCGAGCATAGCCAGCTGGCGGGTGAGCAGGTCGCGAAGCCCGGCATCGACGGCGAGCGCCGGCGGAAAGATCGCGGCGATCGCCATCAGCGCCGCCACGGTGGCAGCGGCATCGTCGCGCAACGCCGCCGCCGTGGCCGCGGCCAGCGGATCGTCGACGGTGAACCTGCCGCCATCATCGGCAACGCCGCGCTGCCAGCGCATCCACGCCGCGACCGCCAGCGCCAGGGCGTCGACAGGCAGTCCGGCGGCCCGGCGGTCGGCGATCGGCGCGAGCAACCGCTGCGGCAGTTTCTGCGACCCGTCCATGGCGATCTGCCGCGTCCGGTGCTGCAGCGCCGGGTTGGCAAACCGCGCCATCAGCGCGTCGCGATAGGCCGGCACATCGAGGCCGGGCGGCGGGGACAGCGTCGGCGCCGCCTCGTCCCACAGTGCCTCGACAAACCCTCGGCCGGCCGGCAGCGCCACGACCTGATGGACGAAATCCAGCCCGGCGAGCCCGCCGAGATAGGCGATTCCCGAATGGGCCCCATTGAGCAGGCGCAGCTTGGCCGCCTCCCAAGGCGCCACATCGGCGGTCAGCTGCACGCCCAGCGTTGCGAAATCGGGTCGCGGTCCGGCGAAATGATCCTCGATCACCCATTGCGTGAACGGCTCGGTCTTGACCATCGCTGCGTCCTCGACGCCCAGCTGCGTCGCCAGCGCAGCGACGTCGTCCGCCGTCGTTGCCGGAACGATGCGATCGACCATCGTCGCCGGAAAGGCGCCGTGGTCCGCGATCCAGTCGGCGAGGCCGGCATCATGCGCGCGTGCCATCGCCAGCACCGCGCCGCGCAGCAGCAGGCCATTGTCGGGCAGGTTGTCGCACGAAATGACGGTGAACGGCGGCAGCCCGGCAGCGCGCCGCGCCGCCAGCCCGGCGACGATGAACCCCGGCGCGGTCACCGGCGCCGCCAGCGATGCCACGTCGCGCGCGACATCGGCGTCGCCGGTCACCAGCGACCCCGTCGCCCGGTCGAGCTTGTAGCCTTTCTCGGTAATCGTCAGCGTGACGATATGGGTGTCAGGCGCAGCCAGCGCCGCAATTACCGCCGCCGGATTTTCGGGTGCGACCAGCACCTCGTGCACCGACCCGACCAGCCGCATCGCCGTCGCCGCGCCGTCGCGCACCAGCACCGTGTACAGCCCGTCCTGCGGCGCCAGCTGGTCCCGCACGCCGGCCGATCGCAGCGACACGCCGGTGATGCCCCAGCGCAGATCGCCCGCGGCCAGCGCATCGTCGAAGACCACCGCCTGATGGGCGCGATGGAAGGCGCCGATGCCGAAATGGACGACGCCGCGGCGCGCCGCCGACCGGTCATAGGGCGGACGGGCGACGGTGTCCGGCAGCGTGGCAGCGGTCTCGCGCGAAAGCCTCACAGCTTGTACGCCGCCTTGGCGAGGTCATAGGCCAGCGCCCGTGCCACCTCATGCGCCTCGTCGATCTCCAGCCGCCCTTCGGCGACGAGCTGCGCCAGCCAGGTGCAGTCCATGCGCCGCGCCACGTCGTGCCGCGCCGGAATCGACAGGAACGCGCGAGTATCGTCATTGAAGCCGACGGTGTTGTAGAAGCCGCCGGTCTCCGTGGCCCGCTCGCGGAAGCGCCGCATGCCTTCGGGGCTGTCGTGAAACCACCACGGCGGCCCCAGCCGGAGCGCCGGATAATGGCCGGCCAGCGGCGCAAGTTCGCGGCTGTAGACGTCTTCATCGAGCGTGAAGAGTATCAGCGTCAGCCGCGGATCATTGCCGAAGCGGTCGAGCAGCGGCTTCAGCGACCGTACGAATTCGCCGGCCAGGGGGATATCGGCACCCTTGTCGCGGCCGAAGCGCGCCAGCACCTCGGGATTGTGATTGCGCAGCACGCCGGGATGCAGCTGCATCACCATGCCGTCGTCGATCGCCATGCGCGCCATTTCGGTCAGCATCTGGGCACGGAACAGCTCGGCATCCGCAGGCGTGCTGCCGGCCAGCACCCGGTCATACAGCGCCGCTGCGTCGTCGAACGACAGGTCGGCGGTGGCGGCCGAAGGGTGGCCATGGTCGGTCGAGGTGGCGCCGGCCTCGCGAAAGCGCGCGCGGTGGAAGCGATGCGCCGCAAGGTAACCGGAAAAGGTCGCCGTGTCGGTCCCGGCGGTCTGCCCGAACCGCGCGACATTGGCGGCAAAATTGGCGGCTTCGGGGTCGACCACGGGATCGGGGCGATAGGCGGTGATGACACGGCCGGACCAGCCGCTGTTGCGGATCGCGGCGTGATGGGCGAGCGGATCGAGCGGGCTTTCGGTGGTCGCGATCGCTTCGATGTTGAAGCGTTCGAACAACGCGCGCGGGCGGAAGGCATCGGTCTGCAGCGCCGCACCGATGACATCGAAATAATGGTCGGCCGTGGCGGCGTCGAGCCGGACGTCAAGCCCGAAGACTTCGGCGAACACCCAGTCGAGCCACATCCGTGACGGCGTACCGCGGAACAAATGGTAGTTGGCGGCGAAAAGCGACCAGATGGCGCGGGGGTCGGTTTCGGTCGGGCTGCCATCGACCGTCGGCACCCCGAGCGCGTCGAGCCCGATGCCCTGGCTCATCAACATGCGCAGCACATAATGGTCGGGAACGATCAGCAGATTGGCGGCATCGGTGAACGGCGCATCGCTGGCAAACCACGACGGGTCGGTGTGGCCGTGCGGGCTGATGATCGGCAACCCCGCGATTTTTTCATACAGCGTCCGGGCGATAGCGCGGGTGCCGGGATCGGCGGGGAACAACCGGTCGGGGTCGAGGCGGAGCGGTCGGGTCATGCAGGAGCACTCATATTGACGGGCGCATAGCGCGGGTTGATCACATGGGTAACGAGCAGGGCGAGCAGATACGCCAGCCCGCACGCGATGAAAAACGGTTCGTAGCTGCCGACCCGGTCGAGCAGCGCCCCCAGCGACTTCGATGCGATGAAGCCCCCTGCCGCCCCGGCAAAGCCGCCAAGGCCGATCAGCGTCCCTTGCGCATAGCGCGGGAACAAATCCCCCGGCATCGCGAACAAATTGGTCGAAAACCCCTGGTGCGCGGCGCAGGCGAGGCCGATGCAGCCGACCGCGATCCAGATGTCGTCGGCGCGGATGGCGAACATCACCGGCAGCGCGAACAGTGCGCAGATGAACATCGCCCGCTTGCGCGCCGGCCCGGTGGCACCGCCGCGCCCGATCAGATGCGAGGAATACCAGCCGCCGGCGACCGCCCCCAGATCGGCAAGAATATAGATCGCCACCAGCGGCGGCCCGAAGTTCTTCAGATCATAGCCATATTGCTTGTTGAAGAAATCCGGGAGCCAGAACAGGAAGGTCCACCACACCGGATCGATCAGGAAGCGACCGGCCATATAGGCCCAGGTCTGGCGATGGCCGAGCACCTGCCGGAAGGTGGCACGGCCGGCGTCGATCTGCGGCTCCGCCTCGATCCAGGCGCGTTCCGCGCGCGTGACGGTCGGGTGGTCGGCGGGCTTGCGATAGAATTTCCACCACGCTGCCAGCCAGACCAGATTGAACAACCCGGTGATGACGAACGCCCAGCGCCAGTCGAACTGCATCCCGGCGATCAGAAAGGCGATGAGCAACGGCGTGACGATGGCGCCGACATTGGCACCGGCGTTGACGATGCCGATGGCCAGCGCGCGTTCGGCGCGGGGAAACCATTGCGAGATCGCCGCCAGCGCCGATGGGAAGGTCCCCGCCTCGCCCAGTGCCAGCGGGATGCGGGCGAGCGCGAAGCCGGTCGTGGAGGTGACCAGCACCTGCGCGAAATGCCCCAGCGTCCAGGTGCCGACCGCGATCAGATAGCCCAGCCGCGGCCCGATGCGATCGACCAGCCAGCCGAATGCCAGGAAGCCGAAACCGTAGAAGACCTGGAAATAGCCGGTGATGTCGCCATAGCCGGCGTTGGTCCAGCCATAGAGGTCGGTCAGCTGCGGCTTCAGCACGCCGAGCACCAGCCGGTCGATGTAGGACAAGGTCACCGCCGAAAACAGCAGCGCGCAGATCACCCAGCGCACGCGCCCGCGCGGCTTGGTCGTCACCGCGGTGGCGCCGGTGTCGCTCACCGCGTCACCAGCTCCACAGCGTCCCGTCCTCGAGCCGGTTCACCGGCAGGAAGGCGCGGCTGTATTCGTACCCCGCCGCCAGTTCCTCATCGATATCGACGCCCAGCCCCGGCGCGTCGCCCGGGTGCATCATGCCATCGGCGAAGCTATAGGCATGCGGGAACACGGCATCGGTTTCCGGCGTGTGCCGCATATATTCCTGCACGCCGAAGTTGGGCACCGACAGGTCGAAATGCAGCGCCGCCGCCATGCACACCGGCGACAGGTCGGTGGCGCCATGGCAGCCGGTGCGGACTTGGTAGAGATCGGCCAGCGCCGCGATCCGCCGCAGATGCGTGATGCCGCCGGCGTGGACCACGGTCGCGCGGATATAGTCGATCAGCTGGTTTTCGATCAGATGCTTGGCGTCCCAGATCGAATTGAAGATCTCCCCCACCGCCAGCGGCGTCGTCGTGTGCTGGCGGATCAGGCGGAAGCCATCCTGGTTTTCGGCCGGCGTCGCATCTTCCAGCCAGAATGGCCGATAGGGCTCCAGGTCCTTGCCCAGCCGCCCTGCCTCGATCGGCGTCAGCCGGTGGTGCACGTCGTGGAGCAGGTGGACATCCCAGCCGAGCGCTTCGCGTGCCGCCGCAAACAGTTCGGGCACGACGCGCAGATATTTGCTCGTCGACCAGACATTTTCGGTCGGCAGGTCGGCATCGGCGGGCTCATAGAAATAACGGTCCTTCGACACGCCATAGGTGGAGGCCATGCCCGGCACGCCGCACTGGATGCGGATCGCCTTGTAGCCCTGCTGCTGGTAATCGCGCGCCACCGCCACCGTGTCCTCGATCGACACGCCATTGGCATGGCCATAGACCATCACGCCTTCGCGCGCCGCACCGCCCAGCAGCTGATACACCGGCAGCCCCGCCAGCTTGCCCTTGATGTCCCACAGCGCCGTATCGACCGCAGCAATCGCGCTCATCGTCACCGGGCCGCGACGCCAATAGGCGCCCTTGTACAGATACTGCCAGATATCCTCGATGCGGTGCGCGTCGCGGCCGATCAGGCAGGGGATGACATGCTCCGTCAGATAGGCGGCAACCGCCAGCTCGCGGCCGTTGAGCGTCGCATCGCCGACCCCGGTGGTGCCGTCGTCGCATTCGATCTTGAGCGTGACGAAGTTGCGCCCCGGGCTGGTGATGATGACACGGGCGGAAACGATCCTGGGCATGATGCTCCCTTCAGACGATTTCGAGAATGGCGGTTTGCAGGCGCGCCGAACTGGCGCCGACCTTTATATCGAACAGGCCCGGCTCGACGACTTCCTTCATGGCGAGGTTCCACAGCGCAAAGGTGTCCGGCCCCAGCGTGAAGCGCAGGGTGCGGCGCTCGCCGGGTCGCAGCGTCACCCGCTCGAAGCCCTTCAATTCGAGCACCGGCCGCGTCACCGACGACACCTGGTCGCGAATATAGAGCTGCACCACCTCGTCGCCGGCGCGGTCGCCGCTGTTGGTGACATCGACATCGACCGTGACGCTGTCCGCCACCCCGATGCGCGGCCTGGACAGCCGCGGCGGCGAAATCGTGAAGCGCGTGTAGCTGAGGCCATGGCCGAACGGGAACAGCGGCGCATTGTCGGCAAACAGATAGCCGCGCCGCGCCGACGGCTTGTGGTTGTAGTAAAACGGCACCTGGCCGACGTCGCGCACCACTGTCACCGGCAGCTTGCCGCCCGGATTGACATCGCCGAACAGCACTTCAGCGATCGCGGTGCCGCCTTCCTGCCCGACATACCAGCATTCGAGCAGCGCCCGCGCCTGTGCCGACACCTGCGGCCACGACGGCGGCCGGCCGTTGATGGCGACGACCACCACCGGCTTGCCGGTCGCCTGCATCGCTTCGAACAGCGCATTCTGTTCGCCGAGCAGGTCGAGATCGGTGCGATCGCCGAGATGGGTGCGGGCATAGCCTTCGCGACTGGTCTGTTCGGTATCGCCGATCGCCAGCAAAATGACATCGGCGGTCTTCGCCACGGCCACTGCCTCGGCGATCAGCCGGCGGTTGGTGGCCGGGTCGGCGAGCAGGATCTCGTTCGCCGAGCGATCCTCGCTCCGGGTGATGAACACGCCCTGCGCATGGACGACCTCCGCCTTGCCGGCGAGCCGCGCCTTGACGCCATCGAGCAGCGAAACGGTCTGGCGCGGGATGGACGAATAACCGCCCAGCCGCGCCACCGCGGCATTGGGGCCGATGACCGCGACCCGGCGATGCGCCCCCGGCGCCAGCGGCAGCAGGCCGTCGTTCTTCAACAACACGATCGACCGCCGTGCGGCCTCCAGTGCCAGCGCCCGCGCCTCGGCATTGGCGGTCAGCGCCGCCGCGGCTGCCGGGTCGCTGTCGCCGGCTTCGAACAGCCCGGCGCGGAACTTCAGCGTCAGCATCCGCGCGCAGGCGGCATCGACCAGCGCCACCGGCACCTTGCCGGCGCGCACGGCCGCCGCCAGCCCGCGATAGGCCTTGCCGTCGGGCAGGTCGCTGTCGACGCCGGCCGCCAGCGCCAGATGCGCGGCATCATCGATATCGGCCGCGACATGGTGGAAATAGTCGAGCTCGCCGATCGCGGCATAGTCGCTGACGATGGCGCCATCAAAGCCCCATTCGCCGCGCAGCACATCGCCCAGCAGCCAGCGGTTGGCGTGGCTGGGGACGCCGTCGATCTCGTTGTACGATGGCATCACCGCAGCAATCCCCGTGCGGCGGACGACATCGCGGAACGGCGGAAAGAACGCCGATCGCAGTTCGCGCTCGCCCA
Organism: Polymorphobacter fuscus; assembly: GCF_011927825.1. Classification (NCBI taxonomy): domain Bacteria; kingdom Pseudomonadati; phylum Pseudomonadota; class Alphaproteobacteria; order Sphingomonadales; family Sphingosinicellaceae; genus Sandarakinorhabdus; species Sandarakinorhabdus fusca. The sequence goes on from NZ_JAATJI010000001.1 coordinate 1,507,394, forward strand.
TCGACGCCGGCGCGACATTGTTGCCCGCCATCGGCTGGCCATGGCCGGTCATGTGCTTCAGCGTTGCGAACACCTTGCCCGGCGCCAGCGTTTTGCCCGTGCCCTGCAACCCCAGCACCGCGGCAACGCCGAGTTCGCCGCACAAATACGGATCCTCGCCGAAGGTTTCCTCGATCCGCCCCCAGCGCGGGTCGCGCGCAATATCGACCACCGGCGACAGCGCCAGCACCGTGCCATGGGCGCGGGTTTCGCGCGCGATGACGGCGTTGACCCGCTGCACCAGATCGCGGTCGAAGGCGCTGGCCAGCGCGATCGCCTGCGGAAAGCTGGTTGCCTCGGGCGCCATCAGCCCGTGCAGCGCCTCTTCATGAAACAGGATCGGAATGCCCAGCCGGGTCCGGCGCGCCCATTGCTGGCCGGCGTTGACAAAGGCGATGGTGTCGGCCGGCGGCCGCCAGCGCCCGGTGACATCGGCAGTGGTGTCATTGGCGGTGGCGGCACCGCCGCGATCGGACGGCCGCGCGATCTGGCCGATGCCGTGCGGATAGGCGGCGTCGGCGCGCCGCGGGTCGAATGCCAGCCGATCGTCCATGATGTCGCGCTTGGTCGTCGACAAAGTGATGAGCTGCGCGACCTTTTCATCGAGCGTCATCCGCCCGAGCAGGTCCTTGACGCGCACCGCCACCGGCGCCTTGGCGTCTCGGTAGACCATGCCCGTCGCCGAAAGGGCGGCACCCGGCAACATCGCCATCGCCGACACCGTGCCGCTCAGCCGCAGCAGCGCGCGCCGGTCGATCATGCCGCCACCGGCGGCATTGCATGCGCGATTGCGCTGTCGGCAGGCCGGACCATCTGATTTTCCCTCCCCGGATCGTCACGCGCAACGCGGCATTGCTGTCGATGCCGTCGTCGTGTTAGCGTTAACATGCGGAGGCGCTCGCGGCTTGTCAACGACCGTGTGGCCGATCGCATGCGAATCAATTCGCCGGGGTGGATGATATGATGCGGATGTTGCACTGGCTGATGACGCTGATCCTGGCGGCGTTCGCCCTTGCCGGGCCGGCGCGCGCCGAGGACGGTTATGACCTCTGGCTGCGTTACCGCCCATTGCCCGCCGCCCAGGCGCCGCGGGTCGGCGCGATTACCGTCAAGGGCGATTCGCCGATGCTGCAGGCGGCCGCAACCGAACTGCAACGCGGCCTGTCGGGCCTGTCGGGCACGCGTGTCGCGCTGGCCCCGACCGCTGTCGCCGGCGGCATCGTCGTCGCCGGCGCGCGCGATCCCGCCGTCACCGCGCTCAAGCTCCCGACGGCGGCGCTGGGGGAGGAAGGCTATCTGGTCCGCGCCGTCCGCCTTTCCGGCATCCCGGTCACGCTCGTCACCGCCAACAGCGACCGCGGGTTGCTCTATGGCAGCTTTGCGCTGCTGCGCCGGCTGCAGACCGGCAGCGATGTCGCCGAGACGTCGGCGCCCAAGGTCAGGCTGCGCCTGCTCAACCATTGGGACAATCTCGACGGCAGTGTCGAGCGCGGATACGCCGGCCAATCGCTATGGGACTGGTGGATGCTGCCGGACTTCGCCGACCCGCGCTATACCGATTACGCCCGCGCCAATGCCTCCATCGGCATCAACGGAACCGTCCTCAACAACGTCAACGCCAGCGCCGACAGCCTGACCGCGCCCTATCTCGCCAAGGCGGCGGCGCTCGCCGATGTGTTCCGGCGCTATGGCATCAAGGTCTATCTGTCGGTGCGCTTTTCCGCGCCCGTCGAGATCGGCGGGCTGAAGACCGCCGACCCGCTCGACCCGGCGGTCGCCGCCTGGTGGCGCGCCAAGACCGACGAGGTCTATGCCGCCATCCCGGATTTCGGCGGCTTCCTGGTCAAGGCCAATTCCGAAGGCCAACCGGGGCCGCGCGATTACCAGCGCAGCCATGCCGATGGCGCCAACATGCTCGCCGCCGCCATCGCGCCGCACAAGGGCCTCATCATGTGGCGGGCCTTTGTCTATGCCGACGACAATCCCGATGACCGCGCCAAACAGGCCTATGCCGATTTCAAACCGCTCGACGGCAAGTTCGCGGCCAATGTCATCGTCCAGGTCAAGAACGGCGCCATCGATTTCCAGCCGCGCGAACCCTTCCACCCGCTGTTCGGCGCCATGCCCCAGACGCCGCTGATGATGGAATTCCAGATCACCAAGGAATATCTCGGCATGGCGACCCATCTCGCCTGGCTGGGGCCGATGTTCGAGGAAACCCTGCGCAGCGACACGCTGCAGAAGGGCAAGGGATCGACCGTCGCCCGTGTGGTCGATGGCTCGCTGCACGGCCATGCGCTGACCGGCATGGCCGGCGTCGCCAATGTCGGGCGCGATCGCGATTGGGCCGGGTCGACCTTCAACCAGGCCAACTGGTTCGCCTTCGGCCGGTTCGCCTGGAACCCCGCGGCCGATTCGGACACGGTTGCCGGCGAATGGGCGGCCATGACCTTCGGTCCCGATCCGGCGCTGGTCGACAAGATCGTGGGGATCATGGCCGGGTCGCGCGAGGCGGTCGTCGACTATACGTCGCCGCTCGGCTTGACCCACCAGATGGCCACCGGCCATCATTATGGCCCCGGCCCCTGGGTGTCGGACCTGAAGCGTCCCGAATGGAACCCGGTCTATTACGCCCGCGCCGACCGCCAGGGCATCGGCTTCGATCGCACTGCCAGCGGCAGCAACGCCATCGCCCAATATGCCCCCGCTTTCGCTCGCCCGCTCGCCGACCCGGCAACAACGCCGGCGCGCGACCTGCTGTGGTTCCACCATGTGCCATGGACGCATCGGATGGCGTCGGGTCGGACATTGTGGGAGGAACTGGTGACCCGGTACAATGCCGGCGTCACCACCGTTGCCGCCATGCGCCGCGACTGGGCGGCGCTGCAGCCGCAGATCGACGCCGACCGCTTTGCCAAGACCGCCACCTTCCTGGCTGTCCAGGAGCGCGAGGCACGCTGGTGGCGCGATGCCAGCATCGCCTATTGGATGTCGGTCAACGGCCTGCCGCTGCCCGCCGGTGCCGCGCCGCCGGCGCACGACCTGGCATGGTACAAGGCGCAATCCTATCCGCGCGCGCCCGGCCACCCCGGCTGATCGGCAAGCATCGATGGCACGGCACGGGTCTTCCCCCTTTCGCCGCTGCCGCTCCGCTGCATCCGGTCAATCCCGGTCTTGCCGCCATGTGGTGATCAACGCTAGCTGACGCCCGAAAGGGGCTGGAATGAAAGAACCAAGGGGGTCGCGTCGGCAGCGCAACGTGCCGACAATCAGCGATGTCGCGGCGCACGCCGGCGTGTCGCCGATGACCGTGTCGCGCGTCATCAACGCCAAGACCAGCGTGCGACCCGAAACGCGCGACCGTGTCGAAGCCGCCATCGCCGCGCTCAACTATGCTCCCAATGCCGCCGCCCAGTCGCTGGCCGGCGGCGAGGACATCCGGATCGGCCTGCTCCACTATAATCCCAGCTTCGCCTATCTCAGCGCCTTGCTGATGGGCAGTCTCGACCAGGCCAGCCGCAGCAACGTCCAGCTTGTCGTCGAAAAATGCGACGATGCCGATCAGGCAACGGCCGCCATCGATCATCTCGTCGCCGGCCGCGTCGACGGCATCCTGCTGCCGCCGCCGCTCAGCGACGATCCCGCCGTCCTCGCCGCGATCGAACGGGTCGGCCTGCCGGTGGTCGCCGTCGCCACCGGCGGCGCCCCCGGCTGGGCGATGTCGGTCAGCATCGATGATCGTGCCGCCGCCTATGAAATGACGCGCCATCTCGGGGCGCTCGGCCATCGCCGTATCGGCTTCATCACCGGCAACCCCGACCAGGCCGCCAGTGCAGAGCGGCTCGCCGGCTATCAGGCGGCACTGGCCGACCTGGGGCTGCCCGCGGCGCCTGATCTGGTGGCGCCCGGGCTGTTCACCTACCGGTCCGGCCTTGCCGCCGCCGACCTGCTGCTCGACCGGCCCGAACCGCCGACGGCGATCTTTGCCGCCAATGACGACATGGCGGCCGCGACGGTTTCGATCGCCCATCGCCGCGGGCTCGATGTGCCGCGCGACCTGACGATCTGCGGTTTTGACGACACCGCGCTTGCCACCACGATCTGGCCCGAACTGACCACCATCCGCCAGCCGGTGCTCGAAATGTCGCGCATCGCTGTCGAGCTTCTGGTCAATGCCATCCGCGATGCGCGCGCCGGCCGGGTCGCCGAGGCCGCCGAACCGCATGTACTCGCCGCCTATGCGCTGATCCGGCGCGATTCGGACGCCGCCCCACAAGGCTGATACGGGATCAGCCTTCCATGTCCTCCAGCTCGCGGCCGCGCGTTTCGTTGACCATGGCCTTGACGAAGAAGAACGAGATGACCGCGAACGTGGCAAAGCCGGTGTAGGTCGCCGCCAGCCCCGGCGACACGGCCAGCGTCGGGAAGCTGACCGACACCGCCGCATTCGCCATCCACTGCGCAAAGCCGGCGACCGCCAGCCCCGACCCGCGGATCTGGTTGGGGAACATTTCGCCGAGCATCACCCACATCACCGGGCCCCAACTGACGTTGAAGAAGATAACGTACAGATTGGCGGCGATCAGCGCGAACAGCCCGTTGTTGCCCGGCAGGCTGACCCCCGATGGTCCGGTGACCGCCGTCGAAAAGGCATAGGCGACCACCGCCAGCGTCACGGCCATTCCGGCGGAGCCGATGAGCAGCAGCGGCTTGCGGCCGATCTTGTCGATCAGCGCGATGGCGACCAGGCATGCGGCAATCGACAGCACGCCCGACAGGATGTTGATCTGCAAGGCATTGTCTTCGGAAAAGCCGACCGCTTCCCACAGCGTCGCGCCATAGTAGAAGACGACGTTGATGCCGACGAACTGCTGGAACACCGCCAGGCCGATTCCGGTCCACAGGATAGGCCGGATCTTGCCGGTGGACTTGTCGATGAGGTCGGACAGCTTGGGCTTGTGATGGTCCTTGGCGAGGCTGGCGCCGATTTCGGCAACCTTGCGATCGGCCTCGACGGCGCCGAACAGCCGCGTCAGCACGGCGCGGGCGCGCTCGGTCTGGCCCTTGACGACGAGGTAGCGCGGGCTTTCGGGGATCGCCAGCAGCGCCAGGAAATAGATCGCCGCCGGGATGGCCTGCAACCAGAACATCCAGCGCCAAGCCGGCTGGCCGAGCCACAGCGCCGCGGTCGATCCGCCCGCATAGCGCGCGAGCGCGAAATTGGCGACAAAGGCGCCCGTCAGCCCGCTGATGATCATCACCTGCTGGACGCTCGACAGCCGCCCGCGGATGGACGCGGGTGTCACCTCGGAAATATAGACCGGCGAGATGACGCTGGCGGCGCCGACGCCGAAGCCGCCGATGATCCGCGCGATGATGAAGATCGTCGAACTGCTCGCCGCCCCGGCCATCAACGCGCTGGCAAGGAACAGCACCGCCGCCAGCATCATGACGCTGCGCCGGCCGATCCCGTCCGCCAGCCGGCCGGCGGCAAAGGCACCGATCGCCGAACCGACGAGGATCGCGCCGACATTGACGCCGATGCCGAACTTGCCGAGGTCGAACGCCGATTCCAGGCCCTTCTGGGTGCCGTTGATGACCCCCGAATCATAGCCGAACATGAAGCCGCCAATCGTGGCCACGGCGACGATCGCGGTGATGAAGGCCATGTTGACCTGGCTGTCGTCGGCCGGATGGTCACTCGAATATGCTGCGTCGGTCATGCTCAACTCCGCCCCTGGCTTTTTATATTTTTGCAGCCGTGATCCTGATACCCTGCACGCCCGGATCGAAGGCGAACAGGTCGCCCGCCTGTGGCTGCGCCGCGCGCTCCGCCGCGCGCAACCCCTTGGCCGCCGTCGTCGCATAGGCGGTGCGCAGGTCGGCACCGCCAAAGGTCATCTTGGTCACATTGGCAACCGGGAAGCGCATGCTGCCAACCAGCTTGCCGGCCTGGTCATAGCGCCGCACGCCCCAGCCGCCGAACAGCCCGATCCACAAATGGTCCTCGGCGTCGATCGTCGGTCCATCCGGGTAGCCGGCGCCGTCCTCGATCGTCACATGGCGGACCGGCGTCCCCAGCGAGGCGTCGTCATGGATCGGCACCCGCCAGATCGTGCGCCCAAGCGTATCGACATGATACAGCGTCCTGCCATCGACGCTGATCGCCGGGCCGTTGGTGATGACCACCGGTGGCAGGCCGGCATCGCTGCAATGGCCATCGGCGCAGCGGTGCAGCCGCCCGGTCGCCGCCGTCTCGCCATTGTCCATGCTGCCGAACCACAGCCGCCCCTGCGCATCGGTCGTGGCGTCATTGAGCCGGTTGCCGGGTAGCCCGGGTTCGGGCCGGTGCAGCAATTGCAACGCGCCGCTGGCCGGATCAAAGCGGTGCAGTCCGGTCTGCAGCCCGACGATCATGCCGCCGGTTGCCGCCGGCAATATCCAGCCGACTTCGGCGCCCATGTCCCAGCTCCGGGCGGCGCCGGTGGCAGGGACGAAGCGGTGGACGCGCCGGCCCTTGATATCGACGAACCAGACCGCGTCCTCGAACCAGATCGGCCCTTCCCCCAGCGTCGCGCCGACGCCCAGGACCGATTGCACGGTGCCTGCCATGTCAGCGCCAGCCGGCATCGACGAAATACTCATGGCCCGTGCACATGCGGGCATCGTCGGAGGCCAGGAACAGCGCCATTGCCGCCACGTCCGCCGGCTGGATGCGTCCATCGACGCATTGGGCCGCGACGATTTCGGCGGCATCGGCCGGCGTGTGCCACAGCGCCTGGCGCGGCGTTTCGACATTGCCGGGAACGATGGTGGTGACGCGGATATTGTGGCCGCCAAGATCGCGGGCCAGCGCCCGGGTCATGCCTTCGATCGCGGCCTTCGCCGTCTGGTAGACCACGAGGTCGGGCAGCCCCAGATGCCAGCTGATCGACCCGAAATTGATGATCGCGCCGCCGCCGGCCGCCCGCATCGCCGGCACCACCGCCTGCGCTGCAAAGAACAGGTGGCGCAGATTGGTCGCCATCCGGTCGTCCCAATAGGCCGGGGTCACCGCTTCGATGCTGTGGCGATCGTCATTGGCCGCGTTGTTGACCAGCACGTCGATCCCGCCAAGTTCGTCGCCGATCCGGCCGATCACGCCCTGCAACGCGTCGATGTCGCGCAGGTCGCAGGCATGGAAAGCACCGGGCGCGAAACGCGCCGCCGTCGCGGCACCACCGGCTTCATCGATGTCGATGAAGGCCACCCGGGCGCCCTGCGCCGCAAAGGCCTCGACCAGCCCGGCACCGATGCCGGTGGCGCCGCCGGTGACCAGCACGCGCTTGCCGGCAAGACTTGGGTAAACCGCGCGTCCGCTCACGCCAGCAACCCGCGGCGTGCCAGATTGGCCATCAAGGCGCCGATGCCGAAATCCCAGGGGGCGGCGTCGCGCGACGTGGTGACCGTGTTGACCAGCCGCCCCAACCGGGCGCTTTCGATGCTGACCCGGTCGCCGACCTTGTGAGTGAAGCCGCGGCCCGGGTCGTCGCGGTCCTGCACCGGGGCGAACAACGTGCCGAGGAACAACGCAAAGCCATCGGGATATTGATGCTCGCTCAAGGTCTGGCGGACCAGGTCGAGCGGATCACGGCTGATCGCCGCCATGTTGCTGACACCGTGCAGCACATAGCCTTCGGGACCTTCGATGCGCAGGCTGATCTCGGCCGCGCGGACATCGTCGATGGTGAACCCGCCGTCGAACAGCCGTATCAGCGGCCCCAGCGCACATGACGCATTATTGTCCTTGGCCTTGCCGAGCAGCAACGCCGACCGGCCTTCGAAATCACGCAGGTTGACGTCATTGCCCAGCATCGCGCCCACCGCCTTGCCGGCAGGATCGACAAGCAGCGCCACCTCGGGCTCGGGGTTGTTCCAGGTCGAATCGGACCTTATGCCGATCGGCGCATCGGGGCCGACGCTGGCCAGCACCGGCGCTTTGGTGAAAACCTCGGCATCGGGGCCGATCGCGACCTCCAGATATTGCGACCACAGGCCGTCGTCGATCAGCGCCGACTTCAACGCCGCTGCTTCCGGCGACCCCGGCACCACCGACCGGATCGAGCCGCCGACCCGCGTTTCCAGCCGGTCGCGGATCGCCGCCGCCGCCGAAGCGTCGCCGCGGGCGCCTTCCTCGATGACCCGCTCGATCGCCGACACGGCAAAGGTCACGCCGCACGCCTTGACGCATTGCAGGTCGACCGGGCTGAGCAGGCGCACCGACGCCATGTCGAACGGTCCCAGCGCCGCGCCGCCGGCGCCCGAAAAATCACCGCCGGCGACAAGCGCCGCCACGGTCGGCGCGACGCCCGCCATATCGATCAGCTGGCCCTTGATGACGAGAATGGGGCTGGGCCCGGCATCGGTCAGCATGCGACCGAGAAACGTTCCCGACTGCCAATCCGCCGGCAACGCCGAAACGTCCAAAGGCCGCGCGTCCGCCATCATCCCCCCACTCGACTTCTTGTTTTGATAGCGCTACCAACACCAGCGCGGTCGTGCTGTCAAGGCATCGATGACGCGGCGCGATGCTGGGGAGAGACGATGATGACGAACCGCCTGACGACAGGATTGCGCGCTCTGCTCTTCGCCGCCGGCGCGGGGCTGCTTGTCGCTGCGGCACCGCCGCCGGGCAATTGGGTCGCCAGCTGGGCCGCTTCGCAGCAGATCCCCGAAGACCGCAATGCCCTCGCCCCGGCCGACCTTACCGACACGACGCTGCGCCAGCTCGTCCATCTGTCGACCGGCGGCCGCCGCGTCCGCGTGCTGGTCAGCAACGCCTTCGGCACCGAAGCGCTCGACATCGGCGCCGCCCATGTCGCCCGCGCGCCCGCCCCCGACAGTGCCCGGATCGACCCTGCAAGCGACCGCGCGCTGACCTTCGACGGCGCCCCCGGCGTCACCATTCCCGCCGGTGCCAGCTATTGGTCCGACCCGGTCGCGATCGATGCCGCGCCGCTGTCGACGCTGGCAATCACGCTGCATCTGCCCAAGCCGCCGGCGCGCCAGACCAGCCATCCGGGGTCGCGCGCCACCAGCTACCTGCTGGCGGGCAATCATGTCGGCGCCGCCGACCTCGCGGGCGCCCGCACGGTCGATCACTGGTATCAGCTCGCCAGCGTCGCCGTCGACGCCCCCAGGGACGCCCGCGCCATCGTCGCCATCGGCGATTCGATCACCGATGGCCATGGCGCCACCACCAACGGCAACGACCGCTGGACCGACCGCCTCGCCGAACGGTTGCAGGCGGCACCTGCGTTGCGCAGCGTCAGCGTCCTCAACCATGGCATCGGCGGCAATCGCGTGCTGCAGGATGGCCTTGGACCCAATCTTCTTGCCCGGTTCGATCGCGATGTGCTGGCACAGCCCGGGGTTCGCTATGTCATCCTTCTCGAAGGCATCAACGATCTCGGCGGGCTGACCCGCGAGGCGCCGGTCGACCAGGCGGCGCATGACCGTCTCGTCGCACGCATCACCGGCGCCTACGCGCAGGTCGTTTCGCGCGCCCGCGCCGCCGGCATCAAGGCGTATGGCGCCACCATCCTGCCAGACGGCGGGTCGAGCTATTACCACCCCGATGCGCTGAACGAAGCCGACCGCGCAGCGGTCAACGCCTGGATCCGCACGCCGGGCAATTTCGATGCCGTCATCGATTTCGACGCGCTGACCCGCGACCCGGCGGACCCGCGACGCATGCGCAAGGACTATGATTCCGGCGATGGTTTGCACCCGTCGGCGGCCGGTTACCGTGCCATGGCCGACTCTATCCCGCTGTCATTGTTTCACCGTTAACATATTGGCAATATTGGTGAAACGACAACCGTAGAATCCACATAAAGCGACGGTCAAGACTTTTCGGGTATAATCCGTTTCGGGGAGGCCAGATCGGCAATCTCGCGCGCCGGATTTGTCCGGGAGTGAGGGTCACGCGCATGTACCGTCCACGCTTGTGTCCGAACTTTCTCAAAAGCCTGTCGCACTGGAAATCGAGCGACAGTCTGATCAAGGAACAATATCGCGCCCTGCGGCCGCAGGTCCCGACGATGTACCTCGCGGTCCTGATCAATATCATCCTGCTGGCCTTTGTTTCGTCGCGGACGGTCGGCCCCGATGCGTTCATCGTCCCGATCTTCGTGGCCATCCTGATTCTCTGCCGCGTGATCTTCTGGTGGTTCACCCGCGCGCCCGACGCCGGCCCCAGCATCGCCCAGATTCGCAGTTCGATGACCAGCACGCTGGTGACCGCGTGCCTGGTCTCGGTCGGACTCAGCATCTGGAGCGAGCAGGTCCTGGCGTCGGGCGGATCCGAGCCGCGCGCCTATGTCGGCCTGTTCATGGCCTTGTGCACGATCTGTTGTGCGGCCTGCCTGTCCAGCCTGCCGCTGGCGGCCTATATCGTCGTCGCCGTCGGCACGGTGCCGGTGTCGATCTCGCTGTTGCTGACCGACGACCTGGTCCTCGCCACCATGGGGGTCAACATGCTGCTGGTGTCACCGCTGGTCGTCGGCATGATCAACCGCCAGCACAAGCAATTGCGGCGCATGGTGGCGTCGCGCAGCGAGATCGCTGCCGAACAGATGAAGGCAAGTGTCCTGGCGCACAGCGATTCGCTGACCGGCCTTGCCAACCGCCGCGCCTTTCTCGACGAATTGCGCGTCGCTTCGGTGTCGCTGAAACGGTCGACGCTGGCGATCGCGATGATCGACCTCGATGGCTTCAAGCTCATCAACGACACCTATGGCCATCAGACCGGCGACGCGCTGCTCGTCGAGACCGCACAACGGCTGCGCCACCTCAGCATCGGCGATGCCGTCATCGCGCGGCTGGGCGGCGACGAGTTTGCCGTCCTCCTGCGCGACATCGAGCGAATCGACGATGCCCAGCTCCGGCTGGCGCAACTTGCCGGCGTCTTCGCCCAGCCTTTTCGAGTCGGGGACCAGTCGTTCCGGCTCAAGGCGTCGATCGGCCTTGCACATAATGTGACCGAATCCGCAACGACGATGGGCCTGATCAACCGCGCCGACCTGGCGATGTACGAGGCCAAGCGCCGCCAGGGCGCAACCGTCTGCCTGTTCGAACCGAGCATGGAGGTGCGCACCCGCCGCCGCCTGATGATCGAACGCGCTCTCGCCAATCCCGCCGACAGCGCATTGATCACGCTATATTTCCAGCCGGTAATCGACGCCGCAACCGGCCGCATTTCGGTTTTCGAGGCACTGGCGCGCTGGACCCACCCGAAACTGGGGGTGATCCCGCCTGTCGAGTTCATCCCGCTCGCCGAACAGGCCGGAATGACGACGCTGCTGACCACCCAGCTGCTGTCGATGGCGCTGCGCACCGCATCCGCCTGGCCCGCCCATATCGGGCTGTCGTTCAATGTCAGCGCGCAGGAACTCGCCTCGCCGTCGATTGCCCGGCGCATCCTGAAGCTGGTCGCCGACCATGGCTTCGACCCTGGCCGGCTGTCGATCGAAGTCACCGAAACCGCGTTGCTCAGCGACTTTGCGGCGGCGCGCACCGCCGTTTGCGCCCTGCAGGAAGGCGGCGTCCGCGTCCTTCTCGACGACTTTGGCGCCGGCTATGCCTCGATCGGCTATCTGCGCGAAATGCACTTCGACGGCATCAAGCTCGATGGCAGCCTGATCACGCCGCTGATGGAAAGCGATACCGCCCATGACCTGCTGGTCGGCGTCCTCCACCTGTGCCGCGCCATCGGCGCGCCGGTCACTGCCGAGATGGTGGAAACCCAGGCCCAGCATGACTTGCTGTGCGCATTGGGCGTCCAGAAGCTGCAAGGCTATTTCCTGTCGCGCGCCTTGCCGCCGGAGGAAGCGCTGGCCGCCTGCGCGGCCGGCGGCAATGCCTTGCCCATGCCGCGTTCGTCGGTGGTGTTGTTCAACAAGCGGCTGCCGCTGCAGTTGACCGGCAACGCCTGAGCCACGGCTCCCGCGCACCGGCTTGCCCTGCGCAGCCGCCGCAACTAAAGCCTGCTGCATGAAAGCCCGCGTCACCATCACCCTCAAGCCCGGCGTGCTCGACCCGCAGGGCCGCGCCATCCACAATGCCCTCGACGGGCTGGGCTTCACCGGCGTTGCCGGCGTCCGCCAGGGCAAGGTCATCGAACTCGATCTCGCCGACGGCACCTCCGAAGCCGTCATCGACGACATGGCGCGAAAGCTGCTCGCCAATACGGTCATCGAAAATTACCGGATCGAGCTGCTGTGAAGGCCGCCGTGGTCGTCTTTCCCGGCAGCAACTGCGACCGGGATCTTGCGGTGGCGATCGAGACCATCACCGGCACGGCACCGACCATGGTCTGGCATCGCGACACCGACCTTCCGGACGGGCTCGACCTCATCGCCCTGCCCGGCGGCTTTTCCTATGGCGACTATCTGCGCTCCGGCGCCATGAGCGCGCGGTCGCCGGTCATGCAGGCGGTCATCGCCGCTGCCGGCCAGGGCCGTGCCGTCCTTGGCGTCTGCAACGGCTTCCAGGTGCTCACCGAAGCCGGCCTGCTGCCCGGCGCGCTGATGCGCAACGCCGGGCTGGACTTCGTCTGCCGCGACGTGGCGTTGACCGTCGCCAACAGCCAGACGATGTTCACCGGCCGCTATGACGCCGGCGAGACCATCCGCATTCCCGTTGCCCATCACGACGGCAATTATGTCGCCGATGCCGCCACGCTCCACCGGTTGGAGGGCGAAGGCCGGGTCGTCCTGCGCTACGCCGAGCCCGTCAACGGCTCGGCGCGCGACATTGCCGGCATCGTCAACGACCAGGGCAATGTGCTGGGGCTGATGCCGCATCCCGAACGGCTGATCGAGGCCGAACAGGGCGGCACCGACGGCCGCCGCATGTTCGAGGCACTGGCGGCAGCGCTGGGCTGAAGGGTCGCCGGTCGTACGGTGCAGGACAATTCGGCAAACAGCGATCCAGCGTGCGGGGTCGATGCCGATCGAACGAAATCCGCGCTAGACCCCGGTCTTGAACGGGGTGAAATCTGTTCGCGTATCGAACACGTCAAGGCCTTCCGCCGCCTTGAAGAACGCCACGACGCGATAGGTGACCGGCGTCAGGATGACCTCCCACAGCACCTTGAGCAGATAGTTGGTGAACAGCACCACGAACACCAGCCGCGTCTCCCACACGCCCAGGAAGGCAAGCGGATAGAAGATCAGGCTGTCCACCCCCTGCCCGACAATGGTCGACCCGATCGTGCGCATCCACAGATGCCGCCCCCCGGTCATCACCTTCATCCGCGCCAGCACAAAGGCATTGGCCATCTCGCCCGCCCAGAACGCCAGCACCGATGCGAGGAAGATCCGCGGCACCTGGCCGAACACCGCCGCCAGCGCCGCCTGCCCGGCCCAGTCCGGCGACGGCGGCAAGGTGACGACCACGAACGCCATGCCGGCGGCGAACACCGATGCCGCAAAGCCCACCCAGACGACACGCCGGGCGCGCGCATAGCCATAGACCTCGGTCATCACATCGCCGAGCACATAGCCCAGCGGAAAGAACAATATCCCGGCACCGAAGGTCAACGGGCCGAACAGCGGCAGCGTCACCTGCGCCGGCTTGCCCGCCCCGATCAGGTTGGAGCAGATCAGGATGACGGCGAACGCCGCCATGCAGAAATCATAATAGCGCAGCTGCCGCCCGGCGAGCGCATCGGCATCGACAGCAACGATCGGAGAATTGGTCATGCACCGACCTTAGAGTCGGCCGACGAAATGAAAAAGGGGTCTGGGGCGTAACGCCCCAGTTCTAGCCTAGGCGTCGAGCAGCCGCGTCAGCCGCACCACATCGGCATCGATCTCGCGGTCGGACGCGCGCAGTTCCTCGATGCGCTTGACGGCGTGCATCACCGTGGTGTGGTCGCGCCCGCCAAAGCGGCGTCCGATCTCGGGCAGCGAGCGCGGTGTCAGCTTCTTGGCGAGATACATCGCCACCTGGCGCGGCCGGGCGACTTCGCGGGCCCGGCGGGCGGACATCAGGTCCGACAGCTTCAGGTGATAATGTTCGGCAACCTTGCGCTGGATCTCGTCGATCGTCAGCTTCTTTTCGTGCGCGCGGAGCAGGTCGGCGAGTGTCTCGCGGGTGAATTCCAGCGTCACCGGCGCATTGACCAGCCCGGCATAGGCGACGACGCGGTTGAGCGCGCCTTCCAGCTCTCGGACGTTGGCGGTGATCTTGCGCGCCAGAAACTCGATCACATCGGCCGGAACGGTGACATTCTGCGTCATCCCCGCCAGCTTGGCGTGGAGGATGTTGAGACGCAGCTCGTAATCGGCCGGGTTGATGTCGGCGACCAGCCCCCAGGCCATGCGCGACAGGATCCGCTCCTGGATGCCCTCGAGGTTCTGCGGGCTGCGGTCGGCGGTGATCACCAGCCGCTTCCCGGCGCTGATGATCTCGTTCATCGTGTGGAAGAATTCTTCCTGGGTCGATTCCTTGCCGGCGATGAACTGGACATCGTCGATCATCAGCAGGTCGACGGCGCGCAGCTTCTGCTTGAAGGCGATGGTATCCTTGGCGCGCAGCGCGGCGAGAAACTCGACCATGAAGCGCTCGGCCGACATATAGGTGATGCGCGCGTCGGGCTGCCGCTGGTGCAAGGCGTTGCCGATGGCGTGCATCAGATGGGTCTTGCCCAACCCGGTGGTGCCGTGAAGAAACAGCGGATTGAAACCCACCGGTCCCGGCTCGGCAACGGCGAGCGCCGCATTATAGGCAAGCTCGTTCGACTTGCCGACGATGAAGCTGTCGAACGTATATCGGTTTTCCACCGGCGGTGACGCCGTATCGGGCGCCGACGCGGTAGCGGCGATTGTCGGTGCGGTGGCGTGCGCGGCGGCGGCCTGCACGGTCAGCGTCACCTGCCGGGTTCCCGGCCGCTGCACGGTCCAGTGGTGGCGAAGCGCCTCGGCATAATGGCCGCCGACCCAATCCGCCACAAAGGCGCTCGGCGCGGCCAGGCGCACGGTGTCGCCGTCGCAGCCTAGGAACGCCAGCGGCGCCAGCCAGGCATCGAAATGATGGTCCCCCGATTCGGCCCGCAGCGCCGCGCGCACACGCGCCCAGGCATGCAAAAGTCCATCCTGCTGGGCACCGGCGTCGCGCGCGCCGGCATCACCTGCCCGCAGCGCCGGCGCCCAGCCGGCTGCACGCGCAGGCGCAGCCATGCCTGCCTGTGCCGGCACCGCGCGATTGACGGTCGTCTGCTGCTTCGTTGGTACCGCCAAAACCGACACGCTCGTCTTCCTCCCAAAGTATCGGCGGCGGCCAGTTTCGGCTTTCGACCCTTCCGCTCTGGCGTCGCTTTTCCGCGGTCGATGCAAAGACAAAGCGTCCCCGACGTCTGACCAGGGGTCGACGACAATATGAACGATGTATTGACCGAACCGGAGACGCAGAGACTGCATCGGTGGCGCCAGACAGGGCCTGAATTAAGCAAGGACACGCCGTCCAAGCAAGCGTCACAATTGTCCCCAAGTGCAAATAATTCCATTGACACGCAGAAGGGCCAATTCGCCGACAACCCACGACAACGCGCTGATTTTTCGTGACATCGGCGTGACGATTGGATGACGGTTCGCGCAGCTTGAAATGTTAACAGGCTGATTTCTAATAACAATTCTGGTGGCGCCAGACGACCCGATTCGGCACCGCGCAATGCGCCTTCAGCGTCCTCCGCCGCGCCATGGCAGGCGATCACGCCACCCCCCGGGCGCGCGTGCGCTGCAACATCCTGTCACATGAGCCGAATCGGACGACCGCCGCAGGTCATCGGACCGCCGCGCGGCAGACAGCAAAAAGGCGCCGCAACCGCAGCGCCTCTTCACCAAATCTTAATAGTTACGACTGCCCGGAAAACAGCAGCCGGTGGCGCGATCAGCCCTGGGCAGGTGCTGCTTCGAGCGCCTTGACGCGCTTGGCGAGGCGCGAAATCTTGCGCGCCACGGTGTTCTTGTGAAGAACGCCCTTCGACACGCCGCGCATCATTTCCGGCTGCGCCGCCGCGAGTGCGGCAGCGGCGGCTGCCAGATCACCCGCGCCAATCGTCGACTCGGCGCGCTTCACGAAGGTGCGGATGCGGCTGACCCGCGCCTTGTTGACCTCGGCGCGGCGAGCGTTGCGACGAATGCGCTTTTCAGCCTGGGGCGTATTGGCCATTGTGTCCTTGAACTCTCGTCTGATGTTGCCGGTTGTCCCGGCACATGACCGGTATCGGCGCGGGACTCGACCCGCACCGGAAGTGGAGCCGCATAAGCCCAGACCGGCACAGGGTCAAGACCCGCGCCGCCCGGATCAGCGTTGGCAGCGCGCGCAGAAGAAGCTCGACCGCCCCGACTGGACGATGCGCTGCACCGGCCGCGCGCACACCGGGCAGGGTTTGCCTTCCTGCCCATAGACCTGAAAGCCCTTCTGGAAATAGCCGAGCGTGCCGTCGGGCGCCGCATGGTCGCGCAGGCTCGATCCGCCCGCGGCGATCGCTTCCAGCAGCACCGCGCGCACCGAATCGACCAGCAGACTGATGCGCCGCGCCGCCACCTGCCCGCCAGCCCGCCCCGGGTGGATGCCGGCGCGGAATAGCGCCTCGCAGACATAGATATTGCCGAGGCCGGCAACGATACGCTGATCGAGCAGCAGCGCCTTGGCCGGCGCCATTCGCCCCCGGAACGCCGCCGCGAGCATCGCCGCGCCGAAATCGGGCCCCAGCGGCTCCGGCCCCAGCCCCGCCAGCAAGGGGTGGGCCGCCACTGCCGATGTCTCGACAAGGTCGATCGAGCCGAAACGGCGGGCGTCGTTGAACGCCACCTGCCGGCCGTTGCCGGTTTCGAACACCACATGGTCGTGCTTGCCGATCGCCTCCGGATCGACCCGCATCCGCCCCGACATGCCCAGATGCACGATCATCGTGTCGCCGCGGTCGGTATCCACCAGCCCGTATTTGGCGCGGCGCCGACAGCCGGTCACCACGGCGCCGGTCAACCGCTGCCCCAGGCCGTCGGGGAACGGCCGCCGCAGATCTGCGCGGTTGAGCGTGATGCGGGCAAAGCGCTGCCCCATCCACACCGGCGCCAGCCCGCGCATCACCGTTTCGACTTCGGGCAGTTCGGGCATGGCGGTCTCGTTCCGTCAGGTGCGGGCCAACACCGCGACATTTCTGCGACAAATCAGCGGCACGCGACATAGGGCGCGTTTGCGGTGGCGCCAAGGCCAAGCTAGGAGGCGTGACATGATCGACACCCCCGATACCGTCAGCTTCGGCTATACCCAGGTCGCCCCCCAGGAAAAGACTCGCCGGGTCGGGGAGGTCTTCGCGTCGGTCGCCAAGCGCTACGACATCATGAACGACCTGATGTCGGCGGGCATGCACCGCGTCTGGAAGGACGATTTCGTTCGCGCGTTGAAGCCGCGCGCCGGAGAACGCATCCTCGACATGGCCGGCGGCACCGGCGACATCGCCTTCCGCATCGCCCGATCGGGCGCCGATGTGACGGTGGCCGACATCAACCCGCACATGCTCGAAGTCGGTATTGAACGCGCCGCCAAAAAGGGCATCACCAGCCTCGTCTGGCGCGAGGAAAATGCCGAAACCCTGTCATTCCCCGATCGCAGCTTCGATGCCTATACGATCGCCTTTGGCATCCGCAACGTCACCGATATTCCGGCAGCGCTCAGCGAAGCCCATCGCGTTCTCGGCTTCGGCGGGCGGTTCTTCTGCCTCGAATTTTCCACCACCGAATGGCCGGGCTTCGGCGAGGCCTATGACCTTTATTCCGAAAAGCTTGTGCCGCGCATCGGCAAGGCGGTGGCCGGCGACGCCGACAGCTATCGCTACCTCATCGAATCGATCCGCCGTTTCCCGCGCATGCCCGACTTTGCCGCGATGATCGAAGCCGCAGGCTTTCGGAACGTCAAATACCGGCCCATCCTGGGCGGCGCCGTCGCCATCCACAGCGGCTGGAAAGTCTGAGGTGCCAGCACCAGCCCTTGGGGCCAGGGACCACGTGCGTTGCCCGCGCGGCGCTCGATCCGGATGTCCGGAAGCGCTGTGACCGCCACCGTCACCCATTTGTGGCGCATGCTGGTCTGGGGCCGGGCGCTGGCCCGCCACGGCGCGCTGCGGCCCTTTGAATCGCCGAAGGTCCCGCTCGGCATTCGCGCTGTCGCGCGCATTGCCCGGGTCGGCACCCGGGCGCCCGTTACCCCCGATTTCGCCGCCGGCCTTGCCGCCGTCGGCCCGGCCGCAGTCAAGCTCGGCCAGGCGCTGGCGACCCGGCCCGATCTCATCGGCCCCGAAGCGGCGCTCGATCTCGTCCGCCTGCAGGATTCCCTGCCACCCCTGCCGTTCAGCACGATGGAGGCGGTGCTCAACGCCGCCTATGATGGCGACTGGCGCACCCGTTTCCAGGCGATCGAGCCGGTGCCTGTCGGCGCCGCGTCGATGGCGCAGGTTCACCGCGGTGTCACGACCGAAGGCCGCCGCGTCGCCATCAAGATGTTGCGCCCGGGGATCGACGCCGATCTGGCGCGCGCCATCGACACCTATGAATGGGCGGCTGGCCATATCGAGCTGCTCGGCGGGGAATTCGAACGGCTGCGTCCCCGCGCTGTCATCGCCACCTTCAAGGGCTGGACCGAGGCCGAGCTCGACCTGCGCCGTGAAGCCGCCTCGGCGTCCGAACTTGCCGAGGCCGTCCAGGCCGAACCCGATTTCGTCGTGCCGGGGATCGACTGGTCGCGCTCCTCGCGCCGCATCCTTGTCATCGACTGGATCGACGGTATCAAGATGAACGATTCGGCGGCACTGGCAGCGCTCGATTTCGACCGCCGCCGGCTCGCCATGGTGCTGGTCAACGGCTTTCTTGCCCAGGCGATCGCGCAAGGGTTCTTCCATGCCGACATGCACCAGGGCAATCTGTTCGTCATTCCCCCGGCCGATGGCAGCGACCACGCCAAGCTCGCCGTGATCGACTTCGGCATCATGGGCCGGATCAACCGCCGCGCCCGCATGTACCTTGCCGAAATCCTGCATGGCCTCGTCACCGGCAATTATGCCCGGGTCGCGGAAATTCATTTCGAAGCCGGCTATGTGCCGCCGCACCATAATGTCGGCGCCTTCGCGACCGCGCTGCGGGCTGTCGGTGAGCCGATCCGCGGCAAGCGCGCAAAGGACGTCAACATCACCCAGTTGCTCGACGGCCTGTTCGCCATCACCCGCAGTTTCGACATGCAGGTCCAACCGCACCTGCTGCTGCTGCAAAAGACCATGGTGATGGTCGAAGGCGTGGCGTTGACGCTCGACCCCCATGTCAACATGTGGGAGGTCGCCGAACCCTATGTCCGCGACTGGGTCCGCGACGAAATGGGGCCCGAAGCAATCATCGCCGATTCGATTGTCGAAAATGTCCGCGCCCTGGTGCAATTGCCGCGGCTGTTTCGCCAATATGTCGCTGCGCACCCCGTGCCGGGGGCAGCGCCCGAAGGCCCGGCGTTGCCGCCGCTGCCGACACGGCGCCGCGGCACCGGCTGGTCAACGCCGTGGCTGTTGCTCGCCAGCGGCGCCGGCGCTGCGGCGGTCTGGCTATTGGGGTGACGGCGCCGCCGGGGGCGCAGCCCCCGGTGCCGTCCCGATCAGCGTGTCGATGACCCGCACATCGACCCGGCGGGCATTGGTCAGGGTGGTGCCGGCGTCGGTGGTCTCTGCCGGCTTTTCGAGCGTGACGGCGGCTTCGGGCAGCCCCGATCGCACCAGCACGGTGCGCACCGCGATGGCGCGGTTCTTCGACAATTCGGCGTTCATCGCCGCATCGCCGCGCGGGTCATTGTATCCCGACACGGCGAGCGTGCTGCCCGGATGGCTGTCGACATAGGCCTTGAGCGCGGCCGCCGCGGGCGCGATTTCCGGCGTCACATCGGTCTTGGCAGTTTCGAAATAGACCGAAACGAACGGCTTGCCGTCGACATTCTCGCTGACCAGTCCGGCGCCTTCGGGGACGCCGGTAGCCAGCGGCGCCGCCACGGGCACGATCGCCTCGGCAACAATCACCGGCTCCGGGCGGCCGAGATAGGACAGCAGCAGCGCCCCGCCGACGACCAGGACCGCAAGCGGCACATAATCCCCCCAGCCCGTCACAGCGACGCCGCGATGATCATGGTCGCCGGCGGTGGCCACCGGCGGAATTGCGGCAAAGGCCAGCGGCGCGGTCGAACGGGTCGCCGCAGCGGCGATGCCGGCGTCGGCTCCGAACACCCCCGACCGGCCGAAATGCTCGGCAAGCAGATAATAGACGGTGACGCGATTGCGGGTGCGGTCGCCGTTCATGCGCTGGCCGACGGCGGCGATGGCCGCATCGAGCGCTGCATCGCTGTCGGTCAACGCCAGCTTCTTCTTCAGATAGTTTTCGCGGACCCGGTCGGTTTCGGCGGGGTCGCTGAACGACACCAGCGAACCGTCGGTGCTCTGCAACGCGATGCCGCAATATCGCACGATCGCGGCGATGACGCCGTCATCAGCGTCGGGTGAGTAAATTTTGACGTCGCTCGCCCAATCTTCGGCCATGTGCCGTTCCTCCCCCCGACTCGGTCGCCGCCGCCATGCCAGCCATGCCGCCGGGCGCCTGAAGTGTACATTTTGTCGCAGGCTAGCCGGCTTTGGCCTGCCAGTAAATACAGCGCGGGGAGGCCTGCCAAGCGACGTCGCTCTATGCCCGACCCGGCAAACCCGGCTAAGGACGTGCCGTGCACGGCAAGACCATCCTCCTCATCGTCGGCGGCGGCATCGCTGCCTTCAAGGCGCTCGAACTGGTCCGCGAGCTGCGCCGCGCCGGGGCCCGCGTCATCCCTGTCCTGACCGAAAACGGCGCGCGGTTCGTCACCCCGCTGTCCCTCGGCGCCCTTGCCGAGGCGCATGTCCGCACCTCGCTGTGGGATCTGGAGGCCGAATCGACCATGGGCCATATCCAGCTCAGCCGCGCTGCCGACCTCGTCGTCGTCTGCCCGGCCACCGCCGATCTGATGGCGCGCGCTGCCACCGGCCAGGCCGATGACCTGGCGTCGACGCTGCTGCTCGCCACCGACACGCCGGTGCTGATGGTGCCCGCGATGAATGTGCGCATGTGGCTTCACCATGCCACGCGCCGCAATATGGGCACCCTGCGCGCCGATGGCGTGCGCGTCATGGACCCCGATGACGGCGAAATGGCGTGCGGCGAGTTCGGCCCCGGACGGCTGCCGACCATTGCAGCGGTCATGGCCGAAATCGCCGCGCAGTTCGGCACCCGGCCGCTTGCCGGCCGCCACGCACTCGTCACCGCCGGGCCGACGCACGAAGCGATCGATCCGGTGCGCTTCATCGGCAACAACTCCTCGGGCAAGCAGGGCTTCGCAATCGCCGACGCGCTCGCCGCCGCCGGCGCGCGCGTCACGCTCGTTGCCGGCCCGGTCGGGCTGCCGACGCCCGCCGGCGTCACCCGTATCGACGTTACCAGCGCCCGCGACATGCTCGCCGCCACCGAGGCGGCCCTGCCCGCCGACATCGCCGTCATGGTCGCCGCCGTCGCCGACTGGCGGGTGGACGCAGCAGCCGCCAAGCTGAAGAAGTCCGGCGACGCACCGCCGGTGCTCGCGCTGGTCGAAAACCCCGACATTCTGGCCACCATCGGCCATGCCGCCAACCGGCCCCGGCTCGTCATCGGATTTGCCGCCGAAACCGATGACCTGCTCGCCCATGCCGCCGCCAAGCTGGCACGGAAGGGCGCCGACTGGATCCTCGCCAATGATGTCCGCACCGGCGTCTTTGGTACCGACGCCAACCATGTCCATCTGGTCACAGCTGCCGGCACCGAGGACTGGGGCGCCGCCAGCAAGACCGCCATCGCCGAACAGCTTGTGCAGCGGATCGCCGCTGCCTTCTGATCGCCGCCGTCAGGAATTGTCATGATCGCCATCCCCATCCACATTCTGCCCCACGGCGAAGGCCTGCCGCTGCCGGACTATGCCACCCCCGGCGCTGCCGGGCTGGACGCTGTCGCTGCCGTCACCGACCCCTATCGTCTCGCGCCTGGCGATCGCTTTGCCGTCCCGCTTGGCTTTGCGATGGCGATTCCGGCCGGCTATGAGGTGCAGGTCCGCCCGCGCTCCGGCCTGGCGCTCAAGCACGGCCTCACCGTTCCCAATGCGCCGGGGACCATCGACAGCGATTACCGCGGCGAAGTGAAGGCGTTGCTCGTCAACCTGGGGTCGGAAGCCTTTGTCATCGAACGCGGCATGCGCATCTGCCAGCTTGTCCCGGCGGCCGTCACCCGCGCTGCGCTCACTCCCGTCGCCAGCCTCGAAGACACCAGCCGCGGCACCGGCGGCTTCGGCTCCACCGGCGTGTGAACAGCCTTTCCGACGACGAACTCGACCGTTACGCGCGCCACCTCGTGCTGCGCGAAGTCGGTGGTCGCGGCCAGGCGCTGCTCAGGGCCGCCAATGTCGCGGTCATCGGCGCCGGCGGCCTCGGCAGCCCTTGCCTTCTCTATCTTGCCGCCGCCGGCGTCGGCCGGCTGACCGTGATCGACGATGATGATGTCGCGCTCAGCAACCTGCAGCGCCAGGTCCTGTTCACCACCGCCGATGTCGGACAGCCCAAGGCCGCGACCGCCGCGGCCCACCTGGCAGCGCTCAACCCGCATGTCACCGTCTCCGCAAGGCCTGTTCGGCTCGACGCCGCCAACGCCCGCACCCTGCTGTCGGGTCACAGCCATGCCGCCGATGGCTGCGACAGCTTTGCCACCCGCCTGGCGGTCGCCGACGCGGCGCAGGCGCTCGCCATCCCGCTCGTCTCGGGCGCCGTCGGCCCGTTCGACGGCCAGGTCGCCACCTTCAGGGGCCATGAACCCGATTTGCCCTGCTATCGCTGCCTCGTCGGTGCCGCTGTCGATCGCGACGGGCTCAGCTGCGCCGACACCGGCGTCATCGGCGCGCTCACCGGCGTCATCGGCGCGATGATGGCGCTGGAGGTCATCCGCGAAATCACCGGCTTTGGCGAAAGCCTTGCCGGCCGCCTGCTGCTCTACGACGCCATGGGCGCGCGCATGCGCACGGTCCGGCTGCCCAAGGATCCGGCGTGTCCGGGCTGCGGCCTGGCGTAAATCCCCGGCACTGGCCCTTGTGGCCCATCGCAACGCCCCTTATCTGGCGCGCCAGTGGCCCCTCATTCTCCCCGCCGTCCAAAGCCGCAAAAGGGACCCGTGATCCGATTTTTCGCGTTCATCGCCAAGGCGGTGCTGCTCGCTGCGGTTGCCGGCGCGCTGGCGCTCGTCGTGGCCGTCGCCATCGCCTATACGACGCTGCCGGGCTTTGACGAGATGATGCGGTCGCCCAACGGGCAATCGGTCGAAATTCGCGGTGACGACAACAGCGTGCTCGTCTCCTTGGGCCCCAGCTATGGCGAATGGCTGCCCTATGCCCGCATTCCCGAGACGATGACCGGCGCCATGATCGCCGTGGAGGATCGCCGCTTCTGGATGCACCCGGGCGTCGATCCCATCGGCATGGCGCGCGCCTTCGTCGTCAACAGCCGCGCCGGCCGCAGCGTCCAGGGTGCCTCGACGATCAGCCAGCAGCTGGCGCGCAACATCTTCCTGACGTCGAACAAGACCTATGCGCGCAAGGGGCGCGAGCTGATCCTGGCGCTGGCGCTGGAACGCAAGTTCACCAAGGAGGCCTTGCTCGAACTCTATCTCAACCGCGTCTATTTCGGCGGCGGCGCCTATGGCATCGACGCCGCATCGCGCAAGTTCTTCGGTCATTCGGCAGCATCGCTCAGCCTCGAAGAGGCCGCGATCATCGCCGGCCTCGTCAAGGCACCGTCGCGCTACGCCCCTTCGGCCGATGCCGAGGCCGCGCGCCGCCGCGCCGACACCGTCATTGCCACCATGGTCGATTCGGGCGCCATCACCCCGGCCGAAGCCGCTGGGGCCGAAATGGACGTCGTCCGCTTCGCCGCCCAGCCGCGCCAGAACGGCGCCCGCTATTTCACCGACTGGGTGCTCTCCGAAGTCGAGAACCTGACCGACGAGGCGGTCGAATCGCTCCAGATCGCCACCACGCTCAATCCCGATGGCCAGCGCGCCGCCGAAGCCGCGATTGCCGCGGAAACCCCGCCCGGTGCGCAAGGCGCGTTGGTCGCGATGGCACGCGACGGCGCCGTCAAGGCGATGGTCGGCGGGCGCGATTATGTCACCTCCAACTACAACCGCGCCGTCGCCGCCCGCCGCCAGCCCGGCTCGGCGTTCAAATTCTTCGTCTATGCCGCGGCGATCGAAGATGGCATCGGCCCCGACGACACGCTTGTCGACCGGCCGACGCGGATCGGCAACTGGAGCCCCCGCAACAGCAACGGCCGCTTCGTCGGCACCGTCACCGTGCGCAACGCCTTTGCCCAGTCGATCAACACCGTCGCGGTCCAGCTCGGCCAGCGCGTCGGCTTCGATACGGTGGCCGACATGGCGCGTCGCTTCGGCATCACCACGCCCATCGACCGCCGCCCGGCGATGGTCCTTGGCGCATCGGACGTCACGCTGCTGGAAATGACCCAGGCTTACGCCGCCGTCGCCGCCGGCGGGGTGGAAGCGCGGCCCTATGCCATCACCCGCATCACCACCGGGTCGGGCAAGGTGCTGTACGAGCGCGAGGCCGATGCCCCGCGCGTCATCGTCGCGCCCTATGTGGCCGCCAAGATGACCGAACTGATGCAGGCGGCGGTGGAAACCGGCACCGGACGCGCCGCCCAGATCGGCCGCCCGCTGGCCGGCAAGACCGGTACTACCAGTTCGAACAAGGACGGCTGGTTCCTGGGCTTCACCAACGAGCTGACGACCGGCGTCTGGATGGGCCGTGACGACGCGCGCGCCGTCGGCGGCCTTGCCGGTGGCCGCGCCCCGGCGCGCGCCTTCGCCGCCTATATGGCCCGGGCCGTCGGCGGCACGCCGCCGGCACCGCTGGTGACCGATACCGGCACCGATGCCGCGATCATCGAGCCCGACGACCAGGTCTATGGCATCACCGACGATGCCACCGCCCCCGGCGTCAACGACACCGCCGACGGCGCGCCGCCGGTCATCGAGGACCTGCGGCCGCCGCCGTCGCCGCAGCGGTCGGACGTGCGGTCGGGGATCGACGACCGCTGGCTCGACGAGAAACTCGCCGAACCGCTGCCGCCCCCGCCGCAATAGCGGCAAAGGCTGCGATCTTGACTCCAACGCCGCGCGCGCCGAATGTAGCAGTCGCTACATAAACGGGAGGCAGCAGCAATGACGACGCCGATCGAAACCATCAACGCCTTCATGGCCGCGGTCGCGGTCAAGGATTACGACACGGCGCTGCGGTACATCGCGCCGACCTGCGAATATGACAATGTGCCGATGGGCAAGGTCGTCGGCCCAGACGGCGTCCGCGCCGTGCTCCAGCCCTTCTTCGCGCCGACGATCGCCAATGAATTCCACATCCTGCGCAGCCTCGCCGATGGCCCGCTGGTGTTTCTGGAGCGCCTCGATCGTCACCAGCTGGAGAGCGGCTGGGTCGAACTGCCGGTCACCGGCGTTTTCGAAGTCCACGACGGGCTGATCACCCTGTGGCGCGACTATTTCGACCTCAACACGATCATGTCGAAATGGCCGATGCCGTGAGTGCCGATGGCTGCGGCGCGGACAGGCGTGCCGCAGCCCATGCCGCCGCATCGGCGACGCCGGCGTCCGCATCGCCGCACAGTGCCAGGACCTGCGGCAACAGCCCCGCATTGCCCGAACTGCCCGCGGCATAGAGGCAATTGCGCACCATCCGGTCGCGGCCGATGCGTTTGATCGGCGACCCTGAAAACAGCTGCCGGAACCCTGCATCATCAAGCAGCAGCAGGTCGGCAAGCCGCGGCGCCACCAGCTCCGCGCGTGGCCGGAATGCCATGTCCCGCGCCGCCCGGGCGAAACGGTTCCACGGGCAGGCCGCCAGGCAATCGTCGCAACCATAGATGCGGTTGCCCATCGCCGCCCGGAATTCGTCCGGCACCGGCCCCTTGTGCTCGATGGTCAGGTAGGAAATGCACCGCCGGGCATCGAGCCGATAGGGCGCCGGAAAGGCGCCGGTAGGACACGCCTGCTGGCAACGGTCGCACGACCCGCAATGGTCCTTGTGCGGGGCATCGACGGGCAGGGCGATCGTCGTCATCAATGCACCCAGGAACAGCCAGGATCCCTCGCTGCGGCTGACCAGATTGGTATGCTTGCCCTGCCAGCCCAGCCCTGCCGCCGCCGCCAGCGGCTTTTCCATCACCGGCGCCGTGTCGACGAACACCTTCAGCGGCTGGTCCGGCACCGCCGCCACCAGCCAGCGCGCCAGCGCCTTCAGCCGCTTCTTGATGGCGTCATGATAATCGCTGCCGAGCGCATAGATGGAGATGACCCCGGTTTCCGGATGCGCCGCATGGCGCAACGGGTCGAGCCCCGGCGCATAGCGTGTGCCGAGCATGACCACCGACCTGACCTCCGGCCACAGCCCGGTCGTGGAGGCGCGGCGGTCGACGGTTTCCGCCATCCAGTGCATGTCGCCATGGCAGCCATCCGCCAGCCATTGCCGCAACCGCGCGCCGGCCAGCGGCGCCGCATCGGCGGGTGCGATCCCGAAGGCGGCAAAGCCCAGTCGTTCGGCCTCGGCGGCAAGGCCGAGGCGCAGTGCCGCGTTATCGGTCAAACTGCCCCAGCCACTCGGCGATCAGCGCGCCGACGCGCAGCTCGGTTGCGCCCCAGAACAACCAATGCCCGGCGCCGGCGATCTCGTGATAATCAATGGGGCCCGTCAGTTTGCGCGCCGTTGCCCGCGAAATGGCCGGCACCGTGGTCCGGTCCTCCGAACCGACGATGACCAGCGCCGGCTGGCCCAGCCGCGCATAGTCGACCTTGGTCGCGCCGGTTGCCGAAAGGGTCGGAAGCGTCATTTCGGCCAGCACCCGTCCCGAATCCCACACCAGCTGCGCGATCTCGGCATCGGCGATATCGGCGGGAACGCCGTTGAAAATGCCCCAGCGCGCCTGGTCGGCGTCGCACAAGGTCGGCTCGCGCCACCATCCCCATTTCGTCACCACCCCGGCGACCGTGCGCAGCGTCGAAAATGCCGGCTTCGCCGTCGCCGCCGTCGCCGCGGTGGACAGCAGCACCAGCCCGGCGTGCGGCACTCGCGCCGCCACGATCTGCGCCAGCATCCCGCCCATCGAATGGCCGATGATCACCGGCGGGCCGGGCATCGCCGCCACTTCGGCGACCAGGAACCGGACATAATCCTCCACCGTCAACCGGCCCATCTCGGCCGGCGGCGGCAGCGTTGCATCGCGGTCATGCCAAGGCAGCACCGGCGCGCGCGTGACATGGCCTGCCGCCTCTAGCCGGGCACGCAGCCGGTCGAACGTCGCCGGCGTCGACCACATGCCATGGATGAAGAACAGCGCCCGGGCCATCAGCCCGCCGCGTCCATCGCAAAGGCCAGGACCAGCGGCATCAGCCAACCACGTCGGTCGATGCCAGCACGGCCATCGTCACCAGGTCGGACGCTGTCGCCGTCATCGGCGCGATCTGCACCGGCCGGCTCATGCCGACCAGCAAGGGCCCGATGACCCGGCCGGTGGCGACTTCCTTGAGCAGCTTGGCCGCGATATTGGCCGAATGCAGCCCCGGCATGATCAGCACATTCGCCGGCCCCGAAAGCCGGCTGAACGGATAGAGGCTCCGCATCGCCGGATTGAGCGCCACATCCGCCGACATTTCGCCTTCATATTCGAAGCCGACACCGCGCGCGTCGAGCAGTTTCACGGCCGCGCGCAGGTCGCCGATGATTTCGCCTGGCGGGTTGCCGAAGTTGGAATAGCTGATGAAGGCGACGCGCGGTTCCTGCCCCATGCGCCGCGCCACGCCGGCGGTGCGCTCGGCGATATCGGCGAGCATCGCCGCGTCGGGGCGTTCGTTGACGGTCGTGTCGGCGATGAAGATGGTTTCCGACTTGCCGACATACAGATGGACGCCGAACGGCCGGCGCCCCGGCACCGGGTCGATGACCGCGCGCACCTGGCGGTAGGTGGTGGCAAAATTGCGCGTCACGCCGGTCAGCATGACATCGGCCTCGCCCAGTTCGACCAGCATGGCGCCGAAGATGTTGCGTTCGTGATTGACCATCCGCTGGACATCGCGGAGCAACTGGCCGCGCCGCTGCAGCCGGGCGTAAAGCCGTTCGACCATGCGGGGCACCAACGGACTGTTGGCACTGTTGTGGATTTCATAGGCGTCGATGTCGGGCACCCCGATCCGCGCCAGTCCTTCGCGGATCGGCCCTTCGCGGCCGACCAGCACCGGCTCGCCATAGCCCTGGTTGCGATAGTTGACGGCGGCACGCAGCACGACGTCCTGCTCGCCTTCGGCGAACACACACCGCCGCGGCCGGGCGCGCGCGGCTTCCACCGCGCCGGCCAGGATCGACGTCGTCGGGTTGAGGCGCGACCGCAGCTGCTGCCGATAGGCGGCTTCGTCGAAGAACGGCTTGCGCGCCACGCCCGATGCCATCGCCGCCTTGGCGACCGCCGTCGGAATTTCCTCGATCAGCCGCGGGTCGAACGGCGCCGGGATGATATATTCCGGCCCGAACATCCGCGCCTTGCCACCATAGGCGGCGGCGACTTCGTCGGGCACCTGCATCCGCGCCAGCGCCGCGATGGCATTGGCGGCGGCCAGCTTCATCGCCTCGTTGATCTGCGTCGCGCGCACATCGAGCGCGCCGCGAAACAGATACGGGAAGCACAGGACGTTGTTGACCTGGTTCGGGTAATCGCTGCGCCCCGTAGCCACGATCGCGTCGGACCGGACCTTGGCGACGTCTTCCGGCGTGATTTCGGGATCGGGGTTGGCCATGGCGAAGATGATCGGGTTGGGCGCCATGCTGGCGACCATCGCCTCGCTGACGGCGCCCTTCTGGCTCAGCCCGAGCAACAGGTCGGCGCCGACCACGGCTTCCG
Organism: Polymorphobacter fuscus; assembly: GCF_011927825.1. Lineage (NCBI taxonomy): Bacteria > Pseudomonadati > Pseudomonadota > Alphaproteobacteria > Sphingomonadales > Sphingosinicellaceae > Sandarakinorhabdus > Sandarakinorhabdus fusca. Next base: position 1,536,519 of record NZ_JAATJI010000001.1, read on the forward strand.
CCAGCGTGCGCGCCGCGGTATCGGACGCATGCGCCGATTTCCACTGGTTCATGCCCTTTTCGCGGCCCTTCCAGATCACGCCGCTGGTGTCGCACATGATGACGTCGCGGACGCCATAGGCCTTGATCAGCTCGGTGCAGGCGATCGCCGAAGCGCCGGCGCCGTTGACGACCATCTTGACGTCCTCCGGCCGGCGACCGGTCAGATGCAGCGCGTTGATGACGCCCGCGGCAGCGACGATGGCGGTGCCATGCTGGTCATCGTGAAAAACCGGGATGTTCATCCGCTCCTTCAACGTCGTTTCGATGATGAAGCACTCGGGCGCCTTGATGTCCTCGAGGTTGATGCCGCCAAAGCTCGGCTCCATCAGTTCGACGGCATCGATGAAGCGATTCACGTCCTCGGTGGCGAGTTCGATGTCGATCGAATCGATGTCGGCAAAGCGCTTGAACAGCACCGACTTGCCTTCCATCACCGGCTTCGACGCCAGCGCGCCGAGGTTGCCCAGCCCCAGGATGGCGGTGCCGTTGGAAATGACGGCAACAAGGTTGCCCTTGATGGTATAATCATAGGCGGCATCCGGATCGGCGGCGATCGCCCGCACCGGTGCGGCAACGCCCGGCGAATAGGCCAGCGCCAGGTCGCGCGCCGTCGCCATCGGCTTTGATGCGATGATTTCCAGCTTGCCCGGCCGCCCGCCGATACGGTGGAAGGCCAGCGCCTCGCGGTCGCCGAAATCGGGGGCGCCGAGGGTGGGATCGGTATCGTCTGACATCAGGGTCTCCAAACTCGCCCGTGTGATAGGGGGTGGACCCCTGCACCGGCAAGCGAAAGCAGCCCGGGCGCGGCTTTGCGCCCGCCGGGGATCGCGGTAACAGCGGGGCAATGACAGCCGCCAGCGCCACCGCCTCGCCGATGATCGCCCAGTTCCTGGCGCTGAAGGAGACCGCGCCCGACTGCCTGTTGTTCTTCCGCATGGGCGATTTCTACGAACTGTTCTTCGACGATGCCGTCGCTGCCGCTGCCACGCTCGACATCGCGCTGACGAAGCGCGGCGAGCATCAGGGCGTGCCGATCCCGATGTGCGGCGTCCCGGTTCATGCCGCCGATGCCTATCTGGCGCGGCTGATCAAGGGTGGTCACCGCGTCGCCATCGCCGAGCAGATCGAGGATCCGGCCGAAGCCCGCAAGCGCCCCGGCAAGACCATCGTCGCCCGCGCCATCACCCGCATCGTCACCCCCGGCACGCTGACCGAAAGCAACCTGCTCGACCCGCGCCGCGCCAACTGGCTGGCGGCAATCGCGCCCGGACCGGTCACGGGGCCCTGCACCGGCCTCGCGTGGTGCGACCTTTCGACCGGCGCTTTCGCAACCCGGGCCTGCGCCCCGGGCGAAGTCGCCGCAGAGCTGGCGCGGCTCAACGCCGCCGAACTGATCTACCCGGAGGGCACAACCGATACCCAGCTCGCTCATGCCGAGCGAAGCCGGGGAACGCCCAGACCGCCAGCCGACTTTCATCCCGCACGCGGCGAAACCCTGCTGAAATCCCGCTTCGGCGTCCTCACCCTCGATGGCTTCGGCAAGTTCACGCCGGCCGAGATCGCCGCCGCCGGCGCGCTGCTCGCCTATGTCGAGGCGACCGCAAAGGGCGCCGTGCCGCTGCTCGCCCCGCCGCGCCCCGAAGTGCCCGGCAGCACCATGGCGATCGACGCCGCCACCCGCACCAGCCTGGAACTGGCGCGCGGCGCTGGCGGCAGCCGCGCCGGCAGCTTGGAGGCCGCCATCGATCGGACCGTCACCGCCGGCGGCGCCCGCCTGCTTGCCGCCGACCTGTCGGCACCGCTGACAGATGCCGCCGCCATCGGCGAACGGCTCGACCTTGTTGCCTGGTTCGCCGACTCCGGCAGCGTCCGCACGCGCAGCCGCGATGCGCTCGCCGCCATGCCCGATGTCGCCCGCGCGCTGGGCCGGCTCGCCGTCGGCCGCTGGGGACCGCGCGACCTTGCCGCGACGCGCGACGGGCTGGCGCTGGCACTGGCGCTGAAGTCAGCCCTGGGTGCGCCCAGCCTGACCACCCCACCCCTGCTCACCGCCACCCTCGCCCGCATCGGCCCCCATGGCGGCCTTGTCGAAGCCCTGCGCCGCGCACTTGTCGCCGAACCGCCGGTCGATGCCGGGGCCGGCGGCAGCATCGCCGCCGGCCATGACGCCGCGCTCGACACGCTGCGCGAAACCGCCCGCGACGGCCGCAGCGCCGTGGTCGCGCTCGAAACCCGGCTGCGCGCCGAAACCGGCGTCGCCGCGCTGAAGATCCGCCACAACGGGATCCTTGGCTATCACATCGAGGTCGCCGCCAAGTTCGCCGACCCGCTGCTGCGCGCCGATTCCGGCCTGATCCACCGCCAGACGCTCGCCGGGGTCGTCCGTTTCGGCAGCATGGACCTGTCGGCGCTCGCGGCCGCCATCGCCCAGGCCGGCGACCATGCGCTGGCCGCCGAAACGGCGCATCTGGAGGAACTGCGCGACCAGGTGCTCGCCCAGGCCGCCGCCATCACCGAAACCGCCGCCGCGCTGGCCCGGATCGATGTTGCCGCCGGGCTTGCCGAACTGGCGATGACCGAAGCCTGGGTCCGCCCGCGCGTCGACGCCACCACCGCCTTTCACATCGAGTCCGGCCGCCACCCGGTGGTGGAAGCCGCCGTCAAGGCCAACCGCGGGCAGTTCGTCGCCAATGATTGCGATCTCAGCGCCGACGCCCGGCTGTGGCTCGTCACCGGCCCCAACATGGCCGGCAAATCGACCTTCCTGCGTCAGAATGCCCTTATCGCCGTCCTTGCCCAGGCCGGCAGCTTCGTGCCTGCCCGCGCGGCGCACATCGGCGTCGTCGACCGCCTGTTCAGCCGGGTCGGCGCCGCCGACGACCTGGCGCAGGGCCGCAGCACCTTCATGGTCGAAATGGTCGAAACCGCCGCCATCCTGTCCGGGGCCGGCCCGCGCAGCCTCGTCATCCTCGATGAAGTCGGGCGCGGGACGTCGACCTATGACGGCCTCGCCATCGCCTGGGCGGTGCTGGAGGCGGTCCACGACGACCTGCAGTGCCGCTGCCTGTTCGCCACCCATTATCACGAGCTGGTAGCGCTGAAGGACCGGCTGCGCAGCCTCGCCACGGTCAGCGTCGCGGCACGCGAGTGGAAGGGCGATCTCGTCTTCCTCCACCAGGTTCGTCCGGGCGCCGCCGACAAAAGCTATGGCCTCGCCGTCGCCCGCCTGGCGGGCGTGCCTGCCCCGGTGCTCGCCCGCGCCCGCAGCGTGCTGGCCCGGCTGGAGGCCAACCGCGACCGCACGGGCGGCCTAGCGGCCGGCCTGTCCGACCTGCCGCTGTTCGGCGCAGCGCCCGCGGCGCCCGCCGGCGACGCGCTGCGCGACCGGCTGGCGGGCATCGACATCGATTCGGTCACGCCGCGCGAGGCGCTCGACCTGCTCGCGGAACTGCAGGCGTTGGCGGGGGGTGACGGCGGCAACCCGCCGCAACCATGACAATCCCGCTCATCCCGAGCGAAGTCGAGGGACCCTCGGACCGCTGACCGAGCGGGATCCGGTCCAGACCCCGCTCCGTCAGGCGCTCAGTGCCCGACCACCGTCGGTTCGACACCCGATTCCGCCAGCTGCGCGTTCAGTTCGCCCTGCAGCCGCTCCAGCGCCGCCTGGTCGTGCGCCTCGACCCGCGCCACCAGCACGTCCTGGGTGTTCGATGCGCGCAGCAGCCACCAGCCATCGGGCGTCGTCACGCGCGCACCATCGGTTTCGTTGACCGTCGCGCCCGCCGCCTTCAGCCGCGCCAGAACTTCGGTGACCACCGCGAACTTGCGGTCCTCGCTCGACTGGAAGCGCAGTTCGGGGGTGTTGACCATCACCGGCATGGCATCCTTCAGTGCCGTCAGCGAGCCGCCCAACTGGTCGACGGCGCGGATCAGCCGGATGCCGGCATAGATGCCATCATCAAAGCCATACCATTGGTGCTTGAAGAAGATGTGGCCGCTCATTTCCCCGGCGAGCGGCGAATCGACTTCCTTCATCTTGGCCTTGATCAGGCTGTGCCCGGTCTTCCACATCAGCGGCGTGCCGCCCAGTTCGGCAATGCGGTCGTACAACGCCTGGCTGGCCTTCACATCGGCGATGATCGTGCCACCGGGCAGGTCCTTCAGCACCGGCTCGGCAAGGATACCCAGCAGCTGGTCGCCCCAGACGACGCGGCCCTGGCCATCGACCGCGCCCAGGCGATCGGCATCGCCATCGAACGCCAGGCCGAAGTCGCAACCCTTTTCGGCCACGCAAGCCTTCAGATCGACAAGGTTCTTTTCCTCGGTCGGGTCCGGGTGATGGTTGGGGAAAGTGCCATCGACTTCGGGAAACAGCACATAATGGGTGCCGGGCAGCCGCTTCACCAGCTTTTCGACCACCGGGCCGGCGACGCCGTTGCCGCAATCCCAGGCGATGGTGAACGGTGTCGTCGCATCGAAATCCTGCAGCAGCCGATCGACATAGCGATCCATGATCGGCACCGTTTCGTGGCTGCCCTCGCCGCTGTCCCAATCGCCCGCGGCCGACATTTCGCCGAGCGCGCGGATGTCGCTGCCGAAGAACGGACGGTCGGACAACAGCATCTTGAAGCCATTGTATGCCGGCGGGTTGTGGCTGCCGGTGATCATCACGCCGCCGTCGCAGCCGAGTTCATAGACTGCATAATAGAGCATCGGCGTCGGCCCGACGCCGACCCGCACCGCATCGACGCCGGCAGCGTTCAACCCCTTGACCAGTTCGGCTTCGAACCCCGGCGACGATTCGCGGCCGTCATAGCCCACGGCGACGCGGCTGCCGCCGGCGCGGCGGACGATGGTGCCGAAGCTGCGGCCGATCGCCAGCGCATCGGCGCCGGTCAGGGTGTCGCCGACCAGCCCGCGAATGTCATATTCGCGCAGGGTCGTCGGATCGAAAATATGGGCCACGAGTTCGGTCTCCGTTATGACGTTTCCGGCGCCCCACCTCGCCGCCGCTTCGTTAGCCCGGCAGGCCCCGGCTTGCCAAGCCGATGTTGCAGTGCATCATCATCGGCTCATCTATTTCGCCAGCCGCGCCAGCAGCAGATCGCGCGCCTCCGTCACCGCCTGTGCCGCGGCATCGCTGCCGCCGGCATCGGGGTGCGCCGCTGCCATCCGGGCCCGCCACGCCGCCTGGATGATCGCCGCGTCGGCATTTTCCCCCACCCCGAGTGTGTGGCGCGCGGCGATGGCCGGGTCGGCCGGCCGGTTATAGCGCCACCAGCCCCAGGCGACGGCGGCCGCCACCAGCGCCGGCACGATCTTGCCGCCCTCCAGCATCTTCACCGCCACCCGCATCGCTGCCCCGGTGCCGAGCAAGCGGAGCAGATTGGGGACCAGTTCGCCCTTCTTGTGCAGCCACCAGGCAAGTGCTGCCGCCAGCAGCAGGGCGATGCTCATGCGGCCGGCAACCGCGACGGGTCCCACCCCGGCAAGTTGAGCGCGGCCAGCAACGCCCGCAATTCGGTGCGCGCACCGACGTGGCTGAGGCTGAAATCCTCCAGCGCCGCACGGTCGAGCAGCGTCAGCCCGCGCGGGAAGAACTCGCGGTAGATGACACGTTCGGTCAGCCCGCCGACAACGCGGAAGCCGACGCGGCCGGACAGCGCCTCCAGCGCCGCGCCCACTCTTTTGCGATTGCGGGCTTCCAGGCTCGACAGGCGGTTGCGCAGCACCACCCAATCGACCGTCACGCCATCGGCCTTGGCCCGCGCCCGCCGCGCATCCCAGATCAGCTCGGCATAGAAACTCGGCCGGCGGACGGCGAAGGTTTCGGGGTCGACCTGGCCGATCAGGTCGAAATCGACGAAGCTGTCGTTGATCGGGGTGATGATCGTGTCGGCCGCCGCCAGCGCCGCGCGCGCCAGTGCCGAATCGCGCCCCGGCGTGTCGATGACGAGGAAGTCGAGCGGCTGGGCCTGCTCAAGCCGCAGCGCCAGTTCGGCCACGTCGCCGTCCCCGTCGGCGATCACCGCGACATCGGGCGTCGGCAACGCCAGGTCGCGCTTGCGGGCAAAGGCCACGCGGTTTTCCAGATAGCGCGCCACGGTGCGCTGGCGCGAATCGAGATCGAGCATGGCAACGCTGAAACCGGCATGCGCCAGCGCCACGGCGATGTGGACCGCGGTCGTCGATTTGCCCGATCCGCCCTTTTCATTGCCGAGCACGATGAGGTGCGCGCGCTTGCCTGTCACTATTGATGCCCCGCCGTGCTTGCCTGATGGCCTTGCCAACTGCGGCGGTTTCGCACACAGCCGCGCGCCTATGTCAATCGCAAGGCGTATCATGGCCGCACCCGTCGTTCCCGCGCCAATGGCGATCGTGCGGACGCCGGCCGCGCTTACCGCCGCCGTCGCCGCCTGGCAGCGCGACGGGCTGCGCGTCGCCTTCGTGCCTACAATGGGGGCGCTGCACGCCGGTCACCTGGCGCTGGTCACCGAAGGCTTGCGCCACGCCGACCGCGTCGTCGCCTCGATCTTCGTCAATCCCAAACAGTTCGGCCCCGCCGAAGACCTCGATCGCTATCCGCGCGACGAAGCCGGCGATGCGGCCAAGCTGGTCGGCGCCGGCTGCACCTTGCTCTACGCCCCCAGCGTCGAAACCATGTATCCGCCGGGGTTCGCCAGCTTTGTTCGCGTCGCCGGCCTGCCCGACCTGTTGTGCGGCCGCGTCCGGCCCGGCCATTTCGACGGCGTCGCCACCGTGGTTTCCAAGCTGCTGGCGGCGGCGCGCGCCGATGTCGCGGTTTTCGGGGAAAAGGACTGGCAGCAGCTGGCGATCATCCGCCGCATGGCAGCCGATCTCGACCTCGGCACGCAGATCATCGGGGCCGGGATCGTCCGCGACAGCGATGGCCTCGCCCTGTCATCGCGCAACCTCTACCTGACCCCCGATGAACGGCAACGCGCGCTGGCCCTGCCGCGGGCGCTGGCAACGGCACAAGCGACCCTGCGCACCGGGGAGCCTGTCGCAGCCACGCTCGCCGCGGCATCGACGGCACTCGCCGCCGCCGGCTTTGCCAGGGTCGACTATGTAGAACTGGTCGATGGCGAAACGCTCGGCGCTCTCGACGCGCCCGTACCCGGCGCCCGCATCATGGCGGCCGCGGTGATGGGCACGACGCGGCTGATCGACAATCTGGCGATCTGACGCTTACCAGGCCGGCTGGCGCCCCAGGCTCGATCCGAAGGTCGATCCGAGGCCCATCCCCATCCCGAGCCCCATGCTCATATTGCGCTGCGCCAGCACATTGCCGCCGCCATAGGGGCCATAGCCGTAATAGCCCGGCAGCCGGCTGTTCGAAAAGGCGAAGGTCGCGCTGGCATTGTCGCTGAGCGGGACGCCGACGACACCATAGATGCCGCGTGCGCCGCCGGTGCCGACCATCATCCCGACTTCACCGTGCGGCCGCCGGTCGGGCAGCCCCGGCAACAGCGCCGGATCATCGGCATCGGGTCGCCGCGATGCCGTTTCGAGGACGGCCGCCTTCTGTTCGGGCGTCAGCCCGTAAACCTGCGGCGCCGGCGGGCCGGTCACCGGTTCGGCGGCCAGGGCGGACCCCGCGGCACACAGGACGGTGGCAAGGGCAAGGAAACGGATCATCTGGTCAGCTTTCACCCCAAGACCTTAGCCGCGCCTGAACGGCGTGGCCATGTCCATGGCATCGATGTCAGCGGCGACCATCTCGCCCTCGCGCGCCACGAAATCCGCCACCGCCGCCCGAAAGCCACGATCCGGGATGAAATGCGCCGACACCGTCGCCACCGGGCGATAGCCGCGCGCCAGCTTGTGCGCCCCCTGCGCCCCCGCCTCGACCCGCGCCAGACCGTGCGCGATCGCCCAATCGATCGCCTGATAATAGCAAAGCTCGAAGTGCAGGAACGGCACATCTTCGGTTGCACCCCAATAGCGGCCGTAAAGGCAGTCACCGCCGATGAAGTTGAGCGCCCCGGCGATCGGCCGGCCGTCACGCAGCGCCAGCATCAGCAGCACCCGGTCGCCCATCGTGGCACCAACCTGCGTGAAGAACGCCCGTGTCAGATACGGCCGGCCCCATTTGCGCTGCCCGGTGTCCTGGTAAAAGCGCCAGAAGGCATCCCAATGGGCTTCGGTGATCGCGGCGCCGGTCAGGTGGACAATCTCCAGGCCATCGGCGAGCGCGCCCTCGCGTTCCTTGCGGATCGCCTTGCGCTTGCGCGACGACAGCGCCGCCAGAAAGTCACCAAAGTCACCATAGCCGTCGTTCGCCCAGTGGAACTGCTCGCCCGTGCGCATCAGCCAACCCTGTGCGGCGAACAGCGCCTGCTGCTCGGGGGTCAGGAAGGTCGCGTGCACCGACGAAAAGCCGTTCTGGACCGCCAAAGTCTCCGCTGCCGCGAGCAGGACCGGCGCCGCCGCCGGGTCGCGCAGCAACAGCCTTGGCCCGGTTGCCGGGGTGAACGGCACCGAACATTGCAGCTTGGGATAATAGCGCCCGCCCGCCCGCTCCCAGGCATCCGCCCAACCCTGGTCGAAGACATATTCGCCCTGGCTGTGCGATTTTAGATAGGCGGGCAAAATCCCCGCCGGCACACCCGCTGCGTCATCGACCACGATGTGCGCCGCCTGCCAGCCGGTACGCGCCACGGCGCTGCCCGAGGCTTCGAGCGCTGCAAAAAAGGCATGGCGGGTGAAGGGGTTGTCGTCGCCGGCGCAGGCGTCCCACTGCGCCGCCGGCATATCGGCGGCGGCGCTGAGGATACGCGCGACGCGGCCGGACATCAGTCCTGGAACGCCACGATCGCGTCGATCTCCACGGCCACGCCGCGCGGCAGCACGGCGACGCCGACCGCCGACCGGGCATGGCGGCCGGCCTCGCCGAACACCGCCACCATCAGGTCCGACGCACCATTGGCGACTTCGGGCTGGTCGGTGAAATCGGGGTGGGAGGCGACGAACACCCCCAGCTTGACGATGCGCCGCACCCGGCCGAGGTCGCCCAGCGCTGCCTGGATCTGCGCCATGACACCGATCGCGCAGCGCTTCGCCGCCGCCTGGCCGCCGGCGACATCCATGCCATCGCCCAGCCGGCCGCGCACCAGGCTGCCATCCTCGGCAAAGGGGATCTGCCCGGAAATGTGCAACAACCCGTCGACCGCAACCGTCGGCACATAATTGGCGGCGGGCGCCGCGGCGACGGGCAAGGTGATTCCGAGCGCGGCGAGGCGCGAAGCGGGCGTATCGGTCATGACGGGCCTTTCAAGATGGAAGTGATGTGCGGCAGCGCGAGATGCCAGTCGTCGATGCGCACATCGGCGTCGGGCGCCGCCGGCAGCAGGCTGCGCAGCGACGTTTCGGCAACCATGTGGACGCGGTGGACCTCGGGGGCATGGTCGCGTGCCGAGCTGTGGTTGGGCGGCAGGTCGTCGATGAAGACCGTCGCCGACGGCCCGTATTCGTCGATCAGCGCCTTGATCGGGCCACCCTTGGTGCCGTGATTGCCGATGACGCGATACGGCATGCCGACAAGCGCAAGCTCATCGGTGCGGCGCAGCGCATGATGGTCGGCGATATTGGTCAGCACGACGACATCGCACCAGGTCGCCAGATCGGCGAGCGCCGCCGCCGCGCCGGCCACCGGCCGCTGGGTGGACATATGGGTGGTAAAGAAACCATCCAGCAGCGGCGGAAACTCCGCCGGCGCCACCGCGCTGCCGTCGCGCCGGCGGACATTGCCGGTCAATGCAAAGGTGTCGAGCCGCAGCGTCAGGTCGTGGACGCTGTCGAGATAGGCGACGAACGGCGCCACGAATTCCAGCAGAACGCCATCGCAGTCCGAAATTACCAGCGGCCGGCTCATGCGCGTCCCCCCGCCAGCGCGTCGCCGGCGGCGACAATGGTCTGCGGTCGCAGGGCCAACGCATCGGCGGCCGCGACCAGGTCGCTCTCCCGTGCCGCAACAAATTCAATAAGCGCCGCCAGAACGCCGGGATCATCGGCGCGCGCGCGAAGATCATCCGCGCTGAGCCCCGTCAATGCGAGGAATCGGCTGCCAAGATCGTCATCCGCCACGACATGGGCAAGCAAACGCAAACCAATTACAAACGGGTCGTTAAACGCGTTAACACTTTGGTTGGGATGCACGTGTATAACGTCCTGGCTACTGCCTTTCCGACCTAGGCTGGCGGAGGGGGCCTTGCCAAGCGTTGCGTCGCGCCTGTGACGATGAAGGCGTGCAAATCTTGGGGGCAGGATGCGATCACATGACGAGACGTCGGACGGGAACGGTCACATGACGATCCGGATCGGCTTTGTCGGTTGTCGCGGCACCGACAGCTTCGACCTGGGCGAATCGCTGCGCCCGCTGATCCCGGTCGGCTGCGATCTTGTGCTGATGACGATTCCCGAAGCGCTGGAAATGGTGGAGGCCGGTTGCCTGACGCTGGTGATCGTCGCGCTCGACAGCGGCTGCTGGCGCGACAGCGTGACGATGATGACCGATCTTCACGCCGTCGGGCAACGATGCGGTGCCGTGGTCTTCGGCCTCGTGCCGCGCGACGACCCGGCGGCACTGGTCAGGGCGTTCGACCTGGGCGTCGCCGATGTCGCGGCCATGCCGATCTGCACGCACGAGGTTCGCGCCCGGCTGGCGGCGCTGGTCCGCCGCCGCATGGTCGCCGCCGCCCGCGCCGCCGAAATGCGCGCCGCCTGGCGGCTGGCGGTGATCGATCCGCTGACCGGGCTGTTCAACCGGCAGCATCTGGAAACGATATTGCCCGCCGCCATCGACAGTGCCCGCGCGGGGGACCGGCCCCTGGCGGTGCTGATGGTCGACCTCGATTCGCTGAAGCCGTTCAACGATCGGTGGGGCCATGCCGCGGGTGACCGGATGCTGCGCAACGTTGCCGATGCCCTGACGGCGAACCTGCGCGCCAGCGATACCGTGGCGCGTCTGGGCGGCGATGAAATGGCCGTGGTGATGCCCGATACCGATATCGAAACGGCTCGGCGAATCGCAGCCAGGCTGGTCACGGTCGTCGCCGCGCTGAAACTCGGCAAGGACAATGTCGCCATCACCATCAGCGTCGGCATGACGACGCTGGTCGAAGCCACCGACGATGCCGAAACGCTGCTGCTCCGCGCCGACACGGCATTGTACCATGCCAAGCAAAATGGCCGGAACCGGGTGGCGGAGGCCGCCTGATCGCAGCGCGGCGCGCGCTGCGCATGGAGTGCCGGCAGGCGCAGGCGGGACGCGCGAATCGCTGCGGACGCCCGTACCGTTTCCCAAAACTGTGGAGAAGCAGGCAAAAAGAAAGCATGGGCAAAGCCCATGCTCGCGTCAGACGGCTTCGGATTGGCACAGCCAACCGCCCCGCTGGCCGGTCTTGCGCCTGTCGGCGCGCAACGTCTCGCTGCGCGCGCGGCGCGGCGACCTACTTGATCTTCGCTTCCTTGAACTCGACATGCTTGCGCACGACCGGGTCATATTTGCGGAAGTTCAGCTTTTCGGTCTGGGTCCGCGGGTTCTTCTTGGTGACATAATAATAGCCGGTGTCGGCAGTCGACACGAGCTTGATCTTGATGGTTGTCGGCTTGGCCATGACAGGTCCCGAAGTAAGACGGTGTTGACGCGCGCGGCAGGCCGGGCACGGGAAGCGGCGTCCAATGGCGGCGCTGCCACCAAAAGTCAAGCTGCGGCGCGCGATTGGCAAGCGGGCGACACCGCCCTATCTCATGCCCCCATGACCATCACCACCCTTCCAGACCGCGCCGTGGTGCGCGTCGCCGGCCCCGACGCCCGCGGTTTCCTTCAGGGTCTGCTGACCAGCGACATCGACACGCTGACGCCCGACCACCCGCTTTATGCCGGCTTGCTGTCACCGCAAGGCAAGGCGCTGTTCGACATGATGCTGTTCGCCGATGGCGACGACGTCCTTGTCGACGTCGCCGCCGATCGCGCCGAAGCGCTGATGCGCCGCCTCACCATGTACCGCCTGCGCAAGGCCGTCACGATCGCGCCGACGGACCTTGTTGTCATTGCTGCGTGGGACGGCGAGGGCGAAGGCCACACCCGCGACCCGCGCCTTGCCGCTCTCGGTGCCCGCTGGATCGCCGAATCGGGGCCGCTCGCGGATGGTTACACCGAACACCGCCTTGAGCACGGCGTTCCCGACAGTGCCGACATCGGCGAGGATCAGCTGTTGTGGCTCGAAACCGGTGCCGATCTGCTGAACGGCGTCAGCTTCACCAAGGGTTGCTATGTCGGCCAGGAAAATACCGCGCGCATGCACCATCGTGACAAGGTTCGCCGCCGGCTGGTGCCGCTGCACATCGAGGCCGCGACCGACACGGGCGCAATCCTCGATGCCGCCGGCCGCAGCGCCGGGACGCTGCGCAGCCGCCACGGCGCCACCGGTATCGCCCATCTCCGCCTCGAAGCGGCCGGTGGCACGCTGAGCATCGGTGGCGTGCCCGCCACCGCGCTCCGTCCCGCCTGGCTGGCCGGCGCCATCGCCGCCGCGAGTGCCGCCTGATGGCCCCGCCCGCGCAATCCGCCGCCCAGGCCGCCACCAAGCCGGCAACCCTGCCGGCAAAGGACATCGGCCATCAGGTCGAGGCGCTGACCGTCGACACCTACAAATGGATCACCGAGGACAGCGGCACCGCCCTGATGGCCGTCGCCGTCGCCGTCGCGATCTGGGCCATTCTCACCGGCCTGCGCTGGGGCGCCGGCCGCGTGCTCGGCGCCCACCACGCGGTCACCAACTGGCAGGGGTTCGTCGGGCGCATCGTCCGGCGCACGAAAGGCCCGTTCATCGCGGTCAGTGCCGCCTATATCGCGGCGCAGCTGTTCGACACGCCGCGCCCGTTGCAGGCGTTCGTCACCTTCTTCTTCACCATCGCCTGCGCGATCCAGGGCGCGCTGTGGCTGCGCGAGATCATCCTTGCGCTGGTCGAGCGCCGCGCCGGGCCGGGCAGCGAGGACCATAGCGCGCTCGCCAGCGCCATGGGCGTCATCACCGTGCTGGTCAACGTCGTTGTCTGGGCGCTGGCGATCATCCTCGTCCTCGACAATCTGGGGGTCAATGTCACGGCCCTGGTCGCCGGCCTCGGTGTCGGCGGCATCGCCATCGGCCTTGCCGCCCAGGGCATTTTCAGCGACCTGTTCGCGGCATTGTCTATCCTGTTCGACCGGCCGTTTCGCGTCGGCGACACGATTTCCTATGGCGGCAACACCGGTACGGTCGAAGCAATCGGGCTCAAGACGACGCGCATCCGGGCATTGTCCGGCGAACAGCTGGTGATGGGCAATACCAAGCTGCTCGAACAACAGGTTTCGAACATGCGGCGCATCGTCGAACGACGTGTCGTGATGCAGATCGGCGTGATCTACCAGACGCCGCCCGACGTGCTCGAGGCGATTCCGGGGGTCATCGGCGAGATTGTCCGGGCGGCACCGCATTGCCGGTTCGACCGCGCCCATGTCTTCAACTTCGCCGCGTCATCGATCGACATCGAATTCGTCTTTCATGTCGAAGAGCCCGATTTCGCGCTGATGATGGATGCCCGCCAGGCGATCTGCCTCGGCCTGGTCCGCCGTTTTGCCGAAATGGGCGTCGATTTTGCCTATCCGACGCAAACCAGCTTCACGGCGGCCCCCGATGGGCGGATGATCGACCCGCGCGAACGCCAGTCATTGGCCGCGCAGGAGGACGAGGAAAAGGCGTCACCGCCGGCACGCTGAGCCGGCGTCGGCAGTCAGCGCTGCGGCTGCCACCGCGACGGCGCCAGCGGTTCCGCCGCCTGCGCCTGGATCGGCCCATAGCCCGAGCTGGCAAAGCTTGACGTGCAGCCCGCGGTCCGCGCGCATTCGTTCGACGCGCTGTAGGTGGTTGCACAGCCGGACAGGCCGATGCCCAACGCCAGGATCACGATCGCCCGCATCACCAACTCCTCAAGCTGCACAATAATCGTAACGCATTGTCAGATTCCGGCAACATCCTCGATGCTCAGCAGCGACGCATTGCCGCCGGCGCTCGTCGTGTCGGTCGACACCGTGCGCTCATGGACAAACCGTAACAGATAATGCGGCCCGCCGGCCTTGAACCCCGTCCCCGACCGCCCCTCGCCGCCGAACGGCTGTGACCCGACGACCGCACCGATCATCGACCGGTTGATGTACAGATTGCCGACATGCGCGGTTTCGGTCACCAGCGTCGCCACGCTGGCGATGCGGCTGTGCAGCCCCATGGTCAGGCCATAGCCCAGTGCGTTGACCGCCGCGATCGTCGCCGGCAGGTCGCCGGCGCGCCAGGTGACGACGTGGAGGATCGGTCCGAACCATTCCTGCGTCAGCTCGGCGACCGACCCGAGCCGGATCACCGTCGGGGCGATATATTCGCCATCCGGCGCCGGCAGGGCATACACCCAGCGCGGCCGCTGGCTCTGGCGATAGCTTTCGAGGCGGTCGAACGCCGCGGCGTCGATCACCGGGCCGATATCGGTGGCAGGGTCGGCGGGATCCCCCATCGTCAGCGTATCCATCGCGCCCTTCAGCATGGCGAGCGTCCGCTCCGCCACATCCTCCTGCACCAGCAGCAGCCGCAACGCCGAACAGCGCTGCCCGGCGCTGCGGAAGGCCGAGGTGATGACGTCGTGCACGACCTGTTCGGTCAGCGCCGTCGAATCGACGATCATCGCGTTGATGCCGCCGGTCTCCGCGATCAACGGCACCAGCGGCCGCGTTTCGTCATCCAGCAGGGCCCGGGCGATCCGCCGCGCCGTCGCCGTGCTGCCGGTGAACGCCACGCCCATGACGCGGGGGTCGCGCACCAGCGCGTCGCCGACCTCGCCGCCGCCGGTCACCAGCCGCAGCGCATCGGCCGGAATGCCGGCTTCGTACGCCAGCCGCACCGCCGCCGCGGCGATGGCCGGCGTCTGCGGCGCGGGCTTGGCGACAACGCTGTTGCCGGCGACCAGCGCCGCTGCGACCTGGCCGATGAAGATCGCCAGCGGAAAATTCCACGGCGCGATGCAGGCGAAGACGCCGCGCCCTTCCAGCCGCAGTTCGTTGCGCTCCCCCGTCGGCCCCGGCAGCACCAAAGTGCCGAACTTGCCGCGCGCTTCCGCTGCATAATAGCGGCAGAAATCCACCGCCTCTCGGACTTCGCCGAGCGCATCGGGAATCGTCTTGCGCGCTTCGCGGACGCAAATCGCCATCAGCGCCTCGCAATCGCGTTCCAGCAGGTCGGCAAGACGGTCGAGCGCCGCGGCCCGCACGTCCACCGGCGTCGCCGCCCAGGCCGGAAACGCCTTCGCCGCCGCCGCCACGGCAGCGGCGACATCGCGCGCCGCGTCGACCGCGATTGGGGCCGGGGGTGCAGCGGCAGCGATCCCCCCCGCCACCCGCGCCAGCACCTGCTCATCCGCAAGGTCGATCCCCGCCGAGTTGGACCGGGTGTCGCCATAAAGCCGGATCGGCAACGGAATCGATGGATGCGCCGCACCGCCGACCGCCGCGATCTTCTCGGCGGGGTCGGCGAGCAGCGTCGCATCGCTGACATTGGCGTCGGCGAGCTGGTGGACAAAGCTCGAATTGGCGCCATTTTCCAGCAGTCGCCGCACCAGATAGGCGAGCAGGTCACGATGGCCGCCGACCGGCGCATAGGTCCGGCACTTGTACCCCTCTTCGCGCACCAGCCGCTCGAACAGGCCTTCGCCCATGCCGTGCAGCCGCTGGAACTCGAAATCGCGCGACGGGCCCGCCCATTCGAGGATCGTTGCCACCGTCAACGCATTGTGGCTGGCGAACGCCGGGTAGATGTTGGGCGCCGCCAACATGTCGCGGGCGCAGGCAAGGTACGACACGTCGGTTGCCGCCTTGCGCGTGAACAATGGATAATCCGCCAGCCCGCTTTCCTGCGTGCGCTTGATCTCGCTGTCCCAATAGGCGCCCTTGACCAGCCGCACCGTCAACCGCTGGCCGGTCTCCGCACCCAGCGCCTGGGCCCAGGCGACGACGGCCCGGGCGCGCTTGCCATAGCCCTGCACTGCCATGCCGAAACCGTCCCAGCCGTTCAGCTCGGGCAGCCGCGCCACCGCTTCGATGATGTCGAGGCTCATCATCAGCCGCTCCGATTCCTCGGCATCGACGGTCAGGCCGATCCCCGAGGCCGCTGCCGACCGCGCCAGCTCGGCGACCATGTCGATCAGTGCCGGCACGGCGGTAGCGGCATGGGCGGTTTCATAGCGCGGGTGCAGCGCCGAAAGCTTGACGCTGACGGAATGACGATCGGTGATGTGGTTGGCTTTCGCCGCCTTGGCGGTGTCGCGGATGGCAGCCTTGTAGCTTTCGAAATAGCGGGCGCCATCGTCATGGGTGCGCGCTGCCTCGCCGAGCATGTCGAAGCTGGCGGTGAAGCCGCGATTGTCCTTGTCACCCGCGCGTTCCAGCGCTTCGTCGATGGTGCGTCCCATCACGAAGACCTGGCCCATCATCCGCATCGCGGCGCCCACCGCCTGCCGTACGAACGGCTCGCCGGCGCGTGCGACAAGGCGCTTCAGCACCGATGCCTTGCCGTCATCGGCCATCAGCGCGCGCGTCATCACCAGGCCCCAAGTCGCCGAATTGACCAGTGCCGAATCCGATTCGCCCTTGTGCTGCGCCCAATCGGCGGTGCCGATCTTGTCGCGGATGAGCGCATCGGCGGTTTCGGAATCGGGCACGCGCAGGAATGCCTCGGCAAGGCTGAGCAGTGCCACGCCTTCGGCGGTGTTGAGGCGATACTGATGGAGGAAGCGGTTGACCCAGCCATCGCCCTGCGCCGCGCGCAGGTCGGCGAGCAGCCCGAGGGCGCGGCCGACGACGGCGTCGCGCGTTGGCGCCGCCAGCGTCGCGGCCGGCAACAGCCCGGCGAGAACCTGCGGTTCGGGGGCACGGTGGAGGCTGCGCATCATGGTGCGCGCGGTATCGAGGCTGGTCATCGCCGGTCCTTACCGCCGACGCCGATGCGAAGAAAGCGGCGCCAATCGCCACACGGCCCGCCCGGAATCGCCACTTGACGATTACGGGCGTAATCGCATAGGACTACGCCTGTAATCAGAGGCGAATCGCATGAGTGACCACACGGGCGAACGGATCAGCGAGGCGGAACTTGCCGTCATGGAAATCCTGTGGGCCGAATCGCCGCTGACGGCGATGGACGTTGCCGAACGCATCGATCCGGCGCGGGGCTGGAGCGACCGGACCGTCAAGACCATGCTCGGCCGGCTGCTCGCCAAGGGCGTGCTGGCCTATGAAGAAGATGGCCGGCGGTACCTGTATCGCCCGCTGGTCGCCCGTGCCGCGCATGTCGCCGGGTCAACCCGCCGCCTGGTCGACCGGTTGTTCGGCGGCCGCGCGGCGCCGCTGGTGGCGCATCTGGCCGAAAATCATGCGCTGTCGGACGCCGATATCGCCGAACTCGAAGCTCTGGTGAAGGAACTGCGCAAATGAGCTGGCTGGTCGAAGCGCTTGTCGGGTCGTCGCTGCTGATGCTGCTGGTCCTGGCGGTGCGCCGCCCGGTGGCGCGGCTGTTCGGCGCCCATGTTGCCTATGCGCTGTGGCTGCTGCCGCCGCTGCGGCTGGTGCTGCCGGCGCTTCCGGGCTGGACCACCTTCTACGTGCCGGTCGCCGAGGTCGGTGACCCGGTGAGGGTCGGCCTGGTGGACCCGGCGACCGCGGCACAGCTTCCTGCCACCGCCACGGCCGGCGTCGATTGGGCGCTGCCCATGCTGGGCCTTTGGGCCGCGGGCGCGGTACTCTGGATCGGCTGGCAGTTGCTGCGCCACCGGCGTTTCCTGCAGCAGGCACTGGCGCCGGCGCGGCTCCTGGCGCGCGAAGGCGGCACGGAGATCTGGCTGACTCCGGCCGTGGCAGGCCCGATGGCGGCCGGCGTCCTGCGCCGGCACATCTTGCTGCCGGCGGATTTCAAGACCCGCTATGCCCCGGCCGAGCGGCGCCTGGCGCTGCTCCACGAAGGCGCGCACCATGATCGCGGCGATCTTGTCGCCAATCTTGTCGGGCTCGCCGTGGTCGCGGTCCATTGGTGGAACCCGCTGGCGCACATCGCGTGGCGCGCCTTTCGCGCCGACCAGGAACTGGCGTGCGACGCGACCGTGCTGGCCGGCACCGATGCCGATGACCGGCAAGCCTATGGCATCGCGGTGCTCAAATCGGCGTGCAGCCGCGTGCCGACGGCGGCCTGCGCGATGAACCACAAGGCGCAGCTGAAACAGCGGATCGCGATGATGAAACATCGCCCGATCGGCCTGTTGCGCCATGCCATCGGTGCCCTGCTGGCGGCATTCCTTGTCGGCGGCGGGCTGCTGCTGACCGCAAGTGCGGCACCGCCCGCGCCGCCCGCGCCGCCTGCTCCGGTTGCTCCGCCTGCGCCACCGGCCCCCGCCGCCGCACCGGCACCCGTTGCCCCGCCGGCCGCGGCCGAATGGCCCGCAGCCCCGGCCCCGGCGCGGCCTGTCGCCCCGTCGGCCGCCGCTGCAGACGCTGCCTGGGCCGATGCCGCCGCAGACCAGGCGGCTGCTGCCGCGGAGCGCGCCGCACTGGCTTCGGATGCCGCCCGGCAGGGCGTAGCTGCCGCCCGGCTGAGCATGGCTGCAGCCCGGCAGGGCCTCGCCAAGGCCCGCGCCGAGATGGCGGCAGAGTGCGACAAGGCCGGCGTGCCGGTTGTGGTCGATGCGGACCTGGCGAAGCTGGCGGCGTGCAACCCGGAAACGCAGCAGCAGATCCGGACGTCGGTGCGCGCCTCGCTCCATTCCGCGCGGGCCACCATGATAACCGACGGCGCCTGGGCCGACGACGAGCGCCGCCACGCCATCGCCGGCCTCGACGCCGCCCTGCAAAGGCTCGATCGGCAGATCGCAGCGGCCACCGAATAAGGCAGCCGCTGCGGCCCCCCCGTTACGCCGTGACGTACCGCGCGCGGCGACGGCGCGCGGCAATGCCGACGAAGCCGAAGCCGGCGATCAGCATCGCCCAGGTCTGCGGCTCCGGAACCGCCGCAGCGGCGATGGTGTCGAATTCGAATGCCACGCCGGTCGACCGGAAGGTCAGCCCGGTAATGGTCTCGCCGACGCCGGCCGTGATATAGATGCGGCGGTTGGTGATCGCGTCACCCTGGTCGCCATTCGCCGGCGGCAGCGCGCTGCCACCGATGGTCGTCAACAACGACCCGCCGGCGCCGAGCACATCGACTTCATTATAGGCATCGATCGAACCCCAGTAGAAGCTGATCGACCGAAGGCCAGGGGTCGACAGGGTCGCGAAATTGGGCGCGAAGCTGCTCGACACATAGCCATAGGTGGTGGCATCGCCGGCCGGCGCGGCGGCCGCGCCCGAGGTACCGGTGGCGGTGCCGATAGTGCCGGCGGTAAAGCTATAGCCCGCGGCATTGGGCGCGTCGAAAGTCACCACGGCCGTTTCACCGGCTGCAAAGGCCGGATCGGGCGCCCCGGCTGCACTTGTGAACGACACGGCATTCGCCCCCGACGCCGCCAGCATCGCGGCAACCGCAACGCCCAATTTTGCCAGATTTGTTCGCATTCTCAACTCCCACAAGCCATTCGTTAACCGTCCGTACGGACGTTAAGAATGTAGCAAGAACCGTGCCAACAAGTGTCACATTTGTTAATCAATCGTTTAGATGGTTAATCATTTCGGAAGTGTAAACCAGGCCGTCACTTCAGGCGCTATATGGCGCACATTTGCGCAATGTCGGCGGATCGGCCGGAATCCCGGTTCCCCGGCATGCCCACCTGTTCCATGTGTGCGGTTGACGCTCGCGTCACCCGGCGCCTAGGTTGCCGACAACAAAAACGGCAGATGGGGACGGAGCGCATGGCACTTGCGATCGAGGAATATCAGGCGCTGGTCGGCAGCGAGCTTGGCGTTTCTGACTGGATTCTTGTCGACCAGGCGAAAATCGACGCCTTCGCCGAAGTCACCGGCGACCACCAGTTCATCCACGTCAATCCCGAGCTGGCGAAGCAGACGCCGTTCGGCACCACCATCGCCCATGGCTATCTGACGCTCAGCCTCTGCTCGGTCATGGCCTATGGCGTCATGCCCGGGATCAAGGGCACCAAGATGGGCGTCAACTACGGCCTCAACAAAGTCCGTTTCATGGCCCCGGTCAAAAGCGGCAGCAGCGTGCGCGGCCGTTTCAAGCTGCTCGACGTCACCCAGCGTCCCGACGGCGCCTGGCAGTCAACGGTGAACGTCACCGTCGAGATCGACGGCGAAACCAAGCCGGCGCTCGCCGCCGAATGGGTCACGCTGCAATATCTTTGAAGGGACCGACCATGAGCCGTATCGGACTGCTCCAGAAGCCCTGGCCCGACGCCTTCGCAGCGACCGTCGCCAAGGTCGCCGCGCCAGGCGCCGAGCCCCTGTCGCTGTTCACCGCCATGGGCCACAGCCAGAAGGCGCTGGACCGCTTCCTCGCCGGTGCCGTCCCGGGCAAGGGCGCGCTCGACCTCCACACCCGCGAAATCGTCATCGAGCGCACGGCGGCCCAGACCGGCTGCGAATATGAATGGGGCATCCACACCAAGGTCTTCGCCGCCAAGGCCGGCCTGTCGCCCGAACAGGTCCAATCGACCTACAGCGGCGCCGCCAACGACGGCAACTGGGACGAAAAGGATGCAGCGGTCATCGCCACCGTCGACGCCCTGCTCGCCAACAAGAAGCTCAGCGACGACGAATTTGCCCGCATCACGGCGCATTTCGATACCGAACAGCTGATCGAGATCATCCAGCTCGTCGCCTTCTACCATGGCGTCGCGCTGTTCACCGGCGCCATCGCGCTGCCCAGCGAACCCGGCATGCCGCGGTTTCCGGCAGCCTGATTCTCCAAAAAAGGACTTTCTCATGCGTGAAGCCGTCATCGTTTCCACCGCCCGCACGCCGATCGGCAAGGCCTATCGCGGTGCGTTCAACGCCACCCCGTCGCCGACGCTCGCCGGCCATGCCATCGCCCATGCGGTGAAGCGTGCCGGCATTGATGGCGCCGAAGTCGACGACGTCGTCATGGGCGCGGCGCTGCAACAGGGCGTCCAGGGCGGCAACATTGCCCGCACCGCATTGCTGCGCGCCGGCCTGCCCGTCACCGTTTCGGGCCAGTCGATGGACCGGCAATGTTCGTCGGGCGTCATGTCGATCGCCACGGCGGCCAAGCAGATCATCGTCGACGGCATGGACATCGCCATCGGCGGCGGCGTCGATTCGATCTCGATGGTCCAGAACGACAAGATGCGGGTGGAGGGTGATCCCAGCCTCGTCGCCATGCACCCCAACATCTACATGCCGATGCTGCAGACCGCCGAGATCGTCGCCAAGCGCTACAACATCAGCCGCGATCGCCAGGACGAATACAGCTATCGCTCGCAGATGCGCACCGCCGCCGCCCAGCAGGCCGGCAAGTTCGACGACGAGATCGTGCCGATGACCAGCCGCATGGCGATGGTCAACAAGGAGACCAAGGAGGTCAGCTTTCACGAGGTCACCACGTCGAAGGACGAAGGCAACCGGCCGGAAACCACGCTGGACGGCCTCAAGGGCCTGAAGCCGGTCATCGCCGATGGCGTCATCACCGCCGGCAACGCCTCGCAACTGTCGGACGGTGCTTCGGCGAGCGTGCTGATGGAAGCCGGCGTCGCGTCGCGCAAGGGCCTCACCCCGCTTGGCGCCTACCGCGGCATGGCCGTGGCCGGCCTGGAGCCCGACGAGATGGGCATCGGCCCGATCTACGCCATTCCCAAGCTGCTCAAGGCCAATGGCCTGACGATGAACGACATCGGCCTGTGGGAATTGAATGAAGCCTTTGCCGTCCAGGTGCTGCACTGTGCCGATGTCCTGGGCATCGATCACGACCTGCTCAACGTCAACGGCGGCGCCATCTCGATCGGCCACCCCTATGGCATGACCGGCGCCCGCTGCACCGGCCACGCCCTCATCGAAGGCAAGCGCCGCGGTGCCAAATATGTCGTGGTGACGATGTGCGTCGGCGGCGGCATGGGCGCAGCCGGGCTGTTCGAGGTCTATTGATCGGCCGCCGGACGCGAGTCACTTCCTCGCGTCCGGCGATGCTGCAACGCGGCATTCGCTTTTTTCGGGCATATCGGGCATA
This sequence comes from Polymorphobacter fuscus, assembly GCF_011927825.1. Taxonomy (NCBI): domain Bacteria; kingdom Pseudomonadati; phylum Pseudomonadota; class Alphaproteobacteria; order Sphingomonadales; family Sphingosinicellaceae; genus Sandarakinorhabdus; species Sandarakinorhabdus fusca. Next base: position 1,558,783 of record NZ_JAATJI010000001.1, read on the forward strand.
GCGACTCGTCTATGCCTTTTGAAACCTTGCCGCCGCTTCTCACCGAAGCGCTTACCGCCCGTGGCTATGCCGCGCCCACGCCTGTACAGGCTGCCGTTATCCAGCCCGAAGCCGAGGGCCGCGACCTGCTCGTGTCCGCCCAGACCGGCTCCGGCAAGACCGTTGCTTTCGGCATGGCCATGGCCGCCCAGTTGCTCGGCGACGATGGCCGCACCGATCGCCCCGGCGCGCCGCTTGTCATCGTCATCGCGCCCACCCGCGAGCTGGCCTTGCAGGTCAGCCGGGAGCTGATCTGGCTCTACGCCAAGACCGGCGCGCGCATCGCCACCTGCGTCGGCGGCATGGATGCGTCGAAGGAACGCAAGATGCTCGGCCAAGGCGCCCATATCGTCGTCGGCACGCCGGGCCGGCTGCGCGACCATCTCGAGCGCGGCGCCCTCAACCTCGGCCAGATCCGCGTCGCCGTGCTCGATGAAGCCGACGAAATGCTCGACATGGGCTTTCGCGAGGACCTCGAGCAGATTCTCGATGCCACCCCCGACGCCCGCCGCACCTTCATGTTCTCCGCGACCCTGCCCAAGCCGATCGTCGCGCTGGCCAAACGCTATCAGAAGGATGCGCTGCGCATCTCGACGGTGGGCGAAGACCGCGGCCACGGCGATATCGCCTATCAGGCTGTCACCGTGGCACCCGCCGATATCGAGAATGCCGTCGTCAACCTGCTGCGCTTCCACGAAGCCCCGACGGCGATGCTGTTCTGCGCCACCCGCGACAATGTCCGCCACCTCCACGCCAGCCTGATCGAGCGCGGCTTCGACGCCGTCGCCCTCTCGGGCGAACATTCGCAGTCGGAACGCAACCAGGCGCTGCAGGCCCTGCGCGATCGCCGTGCGCGCATCTGCGTCGCCACCGACGTCGCCAGCCGCGGCATCGATCTGCCCAACCTCTCGCTCGTCATCCATGTCGAGCTGCCGCGCGACGCCGAGATCCTCCAGCATCGGTCTGGGCGGACCGGTCGCGCCGGCAAAAAGGGCACCGCCGTCCTCATCGTCCCCTATCCCGCCCGCCGCCGCGTCGATGCCATGCTGCGCGGCGCCCGGATCAACGCCGAATGGCTGCCGGTGCCGAGCACGAACGACATCCGCCGCAACGACCATGAACGCCTGCTCAGCGCGCTGCTGGAAGTGCCGGCGGAAATCGATGACGAGGATCGCGCGCTGGCCGATCGCCTGCTCGCCGAGCGCAGCCCGCAAGACATCGCCGCCGCGCTCGTCCGCATGCACCGCTCCAAGATGCCTGCCGTCGAAGAACTGCTCGACAACAGCACCCCGGCACCGCGCGCCGCCCGCAGCGACGCGCCGCGCGACGGCTTCGAAGACACCGTCTGGTTCCGCATGGATGTCGGCCGCCGCCTCAACGCCGATCCGCGCTGGCTGCTGCCGTTGATCTGCCGCCGTGGCCATGTGACCAAGAACGAGATCGGCGCCATCCGCATCGGGCCGGAAGAAACCATGTTCGAAATTCCCCGCGGCCTCGCCAACCGCTTCTCCGAGGCGCTGCACCGCACCGAAGGCGAAGACCGCAGCCCGGAAGGTGGCATCCGCATCATCCCCGCCGATGGCCCGCCGGCGCCGCAGCGCAGCGGCCCGCGGCCAGGTGGCGCCCGCCCGAACCGCCCCGTCCTCGTCCGCCCCCTGGGCCCGGAAGGCCGCCCGACGCACACCGGCCCGCGCGGCCCCCGCCCCGGCCCGGCCAACCCGACCCAGCGCGGCAAATTCCGCCAGGGCTGACGCCGGGCATGCCCCGCATCCTTGTCGACGCCGACGCCTGTCCGGTGAAGGACGACATCTACCGGGTTGCCGTTCGCCACAATGTGCCCGCCGTGGTGGTGTCGAACAGCGGCATGCGCCTGCCCGGCCATCCGCTTGTCACCCAGATGGTCGTCAGCGACGGCTTCGACGCCGCCGATGACTGGATCGCCGCACAGGCCGGGCCCGACACGCTGGTCATCACCGGCGATATCCTGCTTGCCGACCGCGCGCTCAAGGCCGGGGCAACGGTCATCGCCCATAACGGCCGGCCGTTCACGGCAAGCTCGATCGGCGCCGCGATCGCCACCCGCGCCATCATGGCCGACCTGCGCGCCGGCGGCGATGTGGTGCCGGGCGGCCCCGGCACCTTTTCCAAGGCCGACCGGGCGCGGTTCCTCCAGGCGATCGACGCGGCGCTGGTGCGGTTGGCGCGGGGCTGACGCCCCTCATCACAAGGCCGCCAGCAACCCCTCGGCCAGCACCGCCGCCATTGCCGCCACCCCGGCCGTATCGCCGATCAGATCCTGCCGGACTTCCAGCTCGACATAGGGGCGCCCGGCCGGAAAACAGTGACGCGGCACGCTATGGTCGGTGCCATCCATGCGATAGGGTTCATTGTCGCCCACCACCAGGTCACCGCGCGCCGTCAGCCATGCCAGCAGCCGCAGCGCCAGCCGATCATTGCCACCAGCGTGCAGCACGCCGATCTGCCACGGCCGCACCACCCCGGCCATGACCGGCGTGAAGCTGTGCAGCGATACCAGCGCATGGTCGGTCGGCCTGCCCGCCAGCGCCGCCGCGATGGCCGCCTGGTAGGGTATGTGGATTTCGGCCACCCGTGGCCCCCTGTCGGCGCCCATATTGCCCGGTACCGGCGTCCCGTCGCTTGCATCGGGCACCGCCTCCGCCGACATCGGGTCGCGGTTGCAATCGATCACCAGGCGCGAATAGCGCTGCCGCACGAAGACCGCGTCGAGCCGGTCGGCGAGCTGCCGCCCCAGCGCATCGACCCCGATATCCCAGCCGATATGCCGCGCCCGGTCGGCGTCCGAAACGCCCAGATCGCCCAGCGCCGCCGGCACCAGATTGCCCGCATGATCGCCGATCAGCAGCAGCGCCGCCTGGCCGCCCGGGTTGACGATTTCAACCGGGTCCAAGTCACGGGAAAGCAATAGTCGTTGCAAATCGCCTGCCACGCGTCAATTCTTTCGGAATGATCGTTCTGACCATAGATCATGTGACCACCTACAGCTATCGGCGCAAGGTTTCCTTCGGCGAGCATCGCATCATGACGCGGCCGCGCGAAAGCCACGACCAGCGGCTGATCGACTCCCAACTCGTCATCGATCCGCCGCCGACCGCGCTGCGCTGGGTGCAGGACGTGTTCGGCAATTCGGTTGCCATCGCCACCTTCGACACGCGCGCCGCGACGCTGCGCTTCCACAGCCGCGCCACCGTCGAGCATCTGCCGCTGTCGATCGCCGAGATCGAGATCGAGGATTATGCCCGCTGCTACCCCTTCACCTATTCGTCGGAGGACATGCCCGACCTGCTCCGCAGCATCGAACGCCAGCACCATGATCCGGCACGCATCATCGACAGCTGGGCCCGGCAGTTCGTTCCGGAGGCGGCGACGATCGAGACCATGGCGTTGCTCACCGCCATGACCCAGGCGATCCGCCGCGACTTCGCCTATGTCTCGCGCAGCGAAAAGGGCACGCAAAGCCCCATCGAAACGCTCGAACGGCGCCAGGGCACCTGCCGCGATTTCGCCGTGCTGATGATCGAGGCGGTGCGTGCGCTGGGCTTCGCCGCGCGCTTCGTCTCGGGCTATGTCTACAGCCCGTCGACGCGCGAGCGCCGCGTCGGCGGCGGCAACACCCATGCCTGGGTCCGCATCTTCCTGCCGGGATCGGGATGGGTCGAATTCGACCCCACCAACGGCATCGTCGGCAACCGCGGGCTGATCCGCGTCGGCGTGGCGCGCGATCCCTATCAGGCGGTGCCGCTGTCCGGCACCTGGGCCGGCTTTCCCGACAGCGTTCTCGATATGACCGTTTCGGTTGATATCATTTTGCAATCTCGCGCGTTGGACCCCACCGAAGGAGAACCCATCCCATGTTGATCCGCGCCGGTTATGACATCAGCTTCAGCAGCGAAACGACCACTCCCATGCTGGCGATGCTCAATATCCACCCGTCGCGCAACAAGGATCTGAAGACTCCCCACCGCATCATCGCCAGCCCCGATGTGCCGATGTACGATTATGTCGATGCCTTCGGGAACAACACCACCCGCTTCGTCATTCCCGCCGGCGGCGTCACCCTGTCGTGCGATTTCGTCATCGAGGATTCGGGCCTGCCCGACACCCAGGCGCCCGACGCCCCGCAGGTCCTGGTAGAGGACCTGCCCGACGATATCCTCGTCTACCTGCTCGGCAGCCGCTATTGCGAGACCGACCGGCTTTCCGATGTGGCGTGGAGCCTGTTCGGCGGCATTGCCCCCGGCTGGGCGCGGGTCCAGGCCATCGTCGACTATGTCCACAACCATATCGAGTTCGGCTACGGTCACGCCCGCTCGACCAAGACGGCGTGGGACGCCTATCAGGAAGGCGCCGGCGTCTGCCGCGACTTCGCCCATCTGGCGGTGACCCTGTGCCGCTGCATGAACATTCCGGCACGCTATTGCACCGGCTATCTCGGCGACATCGGTATCCCCCCCGTCGACGCGCCGATGGACTTTTCCGCGTGGTTCGACGTCTATCTGGGCGGCGAATGGTATACGTTCGACGCCCGCCACAACCGTCCGCGCATCGGCCGCATCCTGATGGCACGCGGCCGCGACGCCACCGACACGGCATTGACCAACGCGTTCGGCCGCGCCTCGCTCGTCCGCTTCGACGTCCACACCGACGAGGTTGCGGGCATCGACTAGACCGCGCCAACGCGCCCCCTTCCCCCACGCGCGCTGCATGCTAAAAGCGCGGCGACATGCATCGCTTTGCCAACCCCGCGCGGTTCCTGCGCATCGCTCGCGTGGCGACGCCGCTGGCGCTGGTGCTCGGCCTCATCCTCACCGGTGCCGGTCTCTATATCGGCCTGTTCGCCTCGCCGCCCGACTATCAGCAGGGCGAAAGCGTGCGCATCATGTACGTCCATGTGCCCGCGGCCTGGCTGGCGTCGGGGGGCTATCTCGGGCTCGCCATCGCCTCGGCAACCGCGCTGATCTGGCGCCACCCGCTCGCCACCATCGCCGCGCGCGCCATCGCGCCGGCCGGCGCGGCCTTCGCCGCCATCTGCCTGATGTCGGGTTCACTCTGGGGCAAGCCGACCTGGGGCACCTATTGGGTATGGGATGCCCGGCTGACCTCGATGCTCGTCCTGCTGTTCCTTTATCTCGGCTATCTGGCGCTGTCGGCGTCGGAGGGGGAGCGGGGCGGCGAGCGCAAGGGCGCTGCCATCCTGGCGCTGGTCGGTGCCATCAACCTGCCGGTGATCAAATATTCGGTCGAATGGTGGAACACGCTTCACCAGGGGTCGAGCATCAGCGTGCTGTCGGCGAAATCCGCCATGGCGCCGGAGATGCTGCGGCCGCTGCTGCTGTCGGTCGCCGGCTTCACCTTCCTGTTTGCCGCCATCGTGCTGATGCGGATGCGCGCCATGATCGCCGAACAGCGCGTCGAGGCGCGCTCGCGCCGGCTGGCGGAAGCGATCGCATGAGGAAACGGGCATGATCGACGGCGTCGTCCACCAGGCCGATCTGTGGGCATCCTACATCTGGCCGTCCTACATCCTGACCATCGGTGGCATGGCGGCGTTGCTGGTCTGGGCCTGGACCAGCATGCGCAGCGCGGAAAAGCGCGCCGACACGATGAAACGTCGGTGACCGAAGTGAAAGGCGACCAATGAGGATCAGGGCCAAGACCCAGCGGCTGTGGCTGGTCGTGGGTGCCATGGTGGCACTCGGCGGCGCCGGCGCGCTGGCGTTCTCCACGCTGGGCGACAAGGCGACCTATTTCTATGCCCCGTCGGACCTTGCCGGCATCCCCGCGCCGACCAGCGCCATTCGCCTGGGCGGCATGGTCGAGAAGGGCTCGCTGGTCCGCAATGGCCAGACGGTGACCTTCGTCGTCACCGACAATGCCCGGACGCTGCCGGTTACCTATACCGGCATCCTCCCCGACCTGTTCCGCGAAGGCCAGGGCGTGATCGCCGAAGGCAAGATCGACCCGGCGTCGGGCATGTTCACCGCCGAGACGATCTTGGCGAAGCATGACGAGAAATATATGCCGCCGGAGGTGACGGGGGCGATGCGCAAAACCGAGGGCAGGGTGAGCTGAAGCGCCGCGCGGGCGCTACGCGCCGACAGGCGCAAAGCCGGACGGCGGGCTTTGTCCGCGCATTTTCTTTGATGGGTGAGCAAGCAAGGCAAGGGGCATGGGCAAAGCCCATGCTGACGTCAGACGCTATCGGCCAGCAAGGCTGTCCGCCGCGCTGGCCGAGCTTGCGCCTGTCGGCGCGTCGCGACGCGCTACGCGCGCGCGGCGCTGCGCTTAAAACTTCGTCCTGACCGTAACCCCGAACGTCCGCGGTTCGGCGGGGAAGGTCACGAACACCTGGTTCGCCGTCGCCGACAGGCCGCGGGCCACGGCGTTGAAGGTGCCGCTGCCCTGCAGTGGCGCATCCGCCGCGACCTGCTGGTAGACGGCGTCGAACAGGTTCTGCGACCACAGCTCGATGCCCCAGATCCGGTCCCGACCATAAAGGCCGATACGGGCATTGGCGACCGCAAAGCCGGGCTGGACCTTCTCGATGTCGAGATCGGACCCGGTGTTGAGCGCCGAGCTGTACCGCATGTCGAAATACAGTAGCGCCGACAGCGTTTCGTTGATCTTGGGCGTCCATGACGCGCTGCCCGTCACCACATAGGCCGATGAGTTCGACAGGCGCTGGCCGGGCAGCTGGAACAGCGTCGGTGCCAGCGACAGCCCGTTGAAACCGGCCAGCTGGTCGGCATAGCGCGTGTCGGTATAGGTCATGCCGGCGGCAAAGGTGATGTCGTCGGTCGGGAACATGAAGGCTTCGAGCTCGACACCCTTGGAAATCAGCCCTGCCTTGCGCTTCCCGGTGCACTGCGAATTGCCGGCGATCAGGTCACGATCGCGGCCGCCCAGGTCGACGCTGCAGCCTTCGATATTGGCAACTTCGAAATTGACGCCGTTGAAGGTGTTGAGCTGGAAGTCATCGAACTTCTGGTAGAACAGCGCCGCGTTGAGCTTGAATTCGCGCAGGTCGAGCTTGGCCCCGAGTTCGAAGGCATCGACCGTTTCCGGCGCGAACTGCAACGTCTGCGCCGATGGCGCCAGCGCGTTGAGCGCCGAGGTGTCGAGGTTGAACCCGCCCGCCTTGTAGCCGCGCGAATAGCTGCCATAGACCAGCACCTCGTCGATCGGCTTAACCGACAGCACGGCGGTGCCGGTCAGCTTGTTCTCCCGGCGCTGGGTGCCGTCGCTGCCGGCGGCAAAACCGGGGCCGGCGGTGTTGTTGATGACGCAGGCGACGCTGGTCACCGTCGGCCGCAACGCCGCCAGGCCGCCCAGATTGCCGTTGAAGCGCCGCACGGCGCCGCAGAAATTGTTGTTGGACAGGAAAACGCTTTCCAGGTCCTTCTTTTCGTTGGTGTAGCGCAGCCCGAGCGTCAGCAGGACCTTGTCGGGCACCAGGCTGACGACGTTATGCGTGAAGAAGGCATAGTTGGTGCTCTTCTGCTTGAAATAGCCGCCCTGGACGATGCCGGTGCCGTTCAGCAGGCTCTGCCCGGCGGGCGTCACATAGCCGATGGCATTGGCGAAGGTCTGCAGGGTGTTCGGCAGGCCCGTCGATGCCGCGAGCTGGGCGTTGTAATAGCGTTCGAAATCGGCGCCATATTTCAGGTCGTCGTCGGTGCGCAGCGTTTCCTTCGAATAATAGCCGCCGATCAGGTAATCGAGGCGGTCATTGAAGGCATTGCCCTGCAGGCGCAGTTCCTGGCTGAAGGTCTGGAACTTGCGGTTCTGGTCGCTGCGCGCCAGCAGGTCGATCCGGTTGAAGTCGCCATCCTGCCCGGCACGGTTCTTGAACTCGCGATAGCCGGTGATCGACGTCAGCGTCGCGCCGCCGAAATCATAGTTGATCTCGGCCGACCCGCCCCAGTCGCGCGTGCGCTGGTTGAAGTTCACGCCCGGCGTGATCGAGGTTTCATAGACATAGGCATCGCCATTGGTGGCGGTGCGGTAGATGCCGCCCAGGCTGGTGACCAGATTGGCGATACCGTTGGCGCCGATGATGACTTCGCCGGTGGCCGGGTTGCGCGACAGGCCGCGGATGGGGGAAATGATCGCGGCGCCGCAACATTCCTCGTTCTTCTGGTTGTAATCGCCGATCAGCCGGACCGTCAGGTCGTCATTGGGCTTCAGCAGCAACTGGCCGCGAACGAGGAAACGGTCGCGGTTGTTGAGGTCGCGCCCCGACACCACATCGGTCAGAAAACCGTCGCGCTTGTTGAAGACGCCGTCGATGCGAAAGGCGACCTTGTCGTTGATCGGTCCGGTCAGGCTGCCCATCAACCGGATGTTGTTGAAATTGCCATAGGTCGCCTCGGCCTGGCCGCCGGCATCGAACTGCGGCAGCGCCGTGGTGATGTTGATGAGGCCCGCCGACGCATTGCGGCCGAACAACGTGCCCTGCGGCCCGCGCAGCACTTCGATGCCCTCCAGCGGGCCAAGGTCGGTCAGGCCGACGCCGGTGCGGCTGCGATAGACGCCATCGATGAACACCGCGACCGACGATTCGAGCCCGGCATTCTCGCCGACCGTGCCGACGCCGCGAATGCGCGCCGCGCCGTTTGATTCATTGGTCGCCGATGACACCAGCAGCGACGGTGCCAGCTGGTTGAGCTGGCGGATATCGGTGCCGCCCGAATTCTGCAGCTGTTCGGCGCTGATGGCGCTGACCGCGATCGGCACGTCCGACAGCACCTGGTTGCGCCGCGTCGCCGAAATGATGATCTCGTTGGCATCGACGGGGGCGGCCGCGGTGGTGTTGGCTGCCTGGCGCGCCTGCACGGCGACAGGCGCCATGGCCGCCGGAATCGCAAGGGACGCAACCGACACCAACCAGATGCTCTTCATCGATGACTCCCCAGAGTTTTCGCGCTTGTTTTCGCGCCGATTTCGGCACGATTATTTGTTGGCCTCATGGGTAGAACAATCATTCCCGGTCGCCAATGGAGCCGCCCGGCGCCACCATCAAGAATTCCGCGTCTGTGCTTTTGCCACCACACCGGCCGGGACTTGCCGCTGGCCGCCGGCGCCGCCATGGTGCCCGCAACAAACGGGAGCCCATGACATGAACCGCCTGGCCGGCAAGATCGCCCTCATCACCGGTGCGGCGCAGGGACTGGGCGCCGCCATGGCGCACAAGTTCGCCGCCGAAGGCGCCCGCGTCGTGCTGACCGACATCAACGCCGCCGGCGCCGCCGCACAGGCCGCGCAGATCGGCGACGCCGCCGCCAGCATCGGTCATGACGTCACCGACATCGCCGCGTGGGAGGCGGCGCTGGCCTTTACCGAGGACCGCTTCGGCGGCCTCCACATCCTTGTCAACAACGCCGGCATCGCGGCGGGCAGTACCGTCGAGGCGACCAGCTTCGAAGACTGGCGCCGTGTCCATGCCATCGACCTCGACAGTGTCTTCTTCGGCTGCAAGCTGGCGCTGCCGCTGATGGCGCGCACGGTCCGGGACACCGGCGTGCGCGGGTCGATCGTCAACATCTCGTCGATCGCCGGTGTCATCGCCGGTCACAACAGCGCCCCCTACAACAGCGCCAAGGCGGCCGTCCGCCACCTGACCAAATCGGTCGCGCTGCACTGCGCCAAGCAACGCTATGGCATCACCTGCAACAGCATCCACCCGGTCTTCATCGACACGCCGATCCTCGATGCCCTCACCGGCCACCTCGGCCGCGAAGAGGGTCTTGCCAAGCTCGGCCGGCAGATCCCGCTCGGCGCAGTCGGCGAGCCCGACGACATCGCCTGGGCCGCCGTCTATCTGGCGTCGGACGAAGCCAAGATGGTGACAGGGCATGGGCTGTATGTGGATGGCGGCATATCGGCGATGTGAGGCCGATGGGCGGTTCGGCCCGCGCGTCTTGCCGACAGATCAGCCCCCACCACCCCGCCGCATCGGCATCGCATCGATGACCGCCACCAGCTGCGCCGCTGCAATCGGCCCCCGGGCGCGCAGTTTCGTCCCGCCGTCCTTGCCGATCAGCGCCGCCGAAAAGCCGCGCGCCGCCCCGCACCGCCGCCGCAACGCCGCTGCCGTATCGCCCGCACCCGTCACCCGGTCGCCGGCGACGGTCACCAGCACCAGGTCGCGTTCCGCCGCGTCACCGGCCATGCCGGCGACAATCTCCTGCTGCCGCGCCAGCGCCGGATCATCGGCCGTCGGCGCACAGACGAGCAGCACCCGCTGCTGCCAGCGCAGCGCGTCCAGCGGCGGCAGCGGTGCGGCCGCCGCCGCGATTGCCAGCATCAGGGTCATCATCGTCATGCCTTCGCAACGCCCCGCCCGCGCCGGCGCTCCCGCCCGCCCGCCTTTCTTCCGCCGTCCTCCTCCCCTATATGCTGCACCATGCAGATCCCCGGCCAGTTCGACCCCCACACCGTCCCGCGTCGGCAGGCACCGCCGCGGCCCGATGGCAAGCGCGTCCTGCTCGGCCTGTCGCGGCCGAAGCTGCGCGAGGCGCTGATCGGCGTCGGCATCCCCGAAAAACAGGCGAACATGCGCGTGTCGCAGGTCTGGAACTGGATCTACCAGCGCGGTGCCACGCAGGTTTCGGCCTTTGCCAATATCTCCAAGGATACCCGCGCGCTCCTCGACCAGCATTTCGTCGTCGGCCGCCCGGAAATCGTCACCGCCCAGGTGTCGGTCGACGGCACCCGCAAATGGCTGCTGCGCTTCGACGATGGCGAGGAAGCCGAATGCGTCTTCATCCCCGACGCCTATCGCGGCACGCTCTGCGTCTCCAGCCAGGTCGGCTGCACCCTCAACTGCCGCTTCTGCTTCACCGGCACGATGCGGCTGGTGCGCAACCTGACGCCGGCGGAAATCGTCGGCCAGGTCATGCTCGCCCGTGATGCCCTTGGCGAATGGCCGAACGGCACCGCCTCGCTGCCGGCGCTGCCCGATACCGACGACGATGACGACGAGCGGCCGTGGATCCCCGGCCACAACCAGCCGGGCAGCAACTATACCTCCGAAGGCCGCATGCTGACCAACATCGTCATGATGGGCATGGGCGAGCCGCTGTGCAATTTCGACAATGTCCGCGACGCGCTGGCCATCGTCATGGACGGCGACGGCCTCGGCCTGTCGAAGCGCCGCATCACCCTGTCGACCTCGGGCGTGGTGCCGATGATGGCGCGGGCGGGCACCGAGATCGGCGTCAACCTCGCCGTCTCGCTCCACGCCGTCACCAAGGAAATCCGCGACGAGATCGTGCCGATCAACAAGCGCTATGGCATCGAGGAGCTGTTGACCGCCTGCGCCGCCTATCCCGGCGCCAACAACGCCCGGCGCATTACCTTTGAATATATCATGCTGAAGGACAAGAACGACCGGGACGAGGACGCCCATGAACTCGTCCGGCTGATCCGCAAATATCGCCTGCCGGCCAAGGTCAACCTGATCCCCTTCAACCCCTGGCCGGGTTCGATCTACGAAACCTCCACCCCCGAACGCGTGGCGGCCTTTTCGGACATCATCTTCGCCGCCGGCATCTCCGCCCCCATCCGCCGTCCGCGCGGGCGCGACATCATGGCAGCCTGCGGCCAGCTCAAATCGGCGAGCGAGATCGTCAGCCGCGCCGAACTGGCCCGGCGCGCGGCCGCCAAGGAAGCCGAATGGGTCTGACGGCGACGTCGCTGCGCGTGCCCGCGGCGACAGACCTGCCCGAATATTCCGCCGCACTCGAACGCGGCTGGTCGCCCGACAACACCCGCGCCGCCGCCGCCGCGGAACAGCTGGCGGCCATCGCTGCGGACCCCGCGGCCTTTCTTGCCTTGCTCGACGATCCCGGGGCCGCCGGCCCGCCGATCCGCCTGCCCGATGGCAGCACGGTGCCGCGCCTGCCCAGCCTTACGCGCTGGATCTGGTCCGATGGCTTTTGCGGCAGCATCGGTTTTCGCTGGCAGCCGGGAACGGCGGCGCTGCCGGACCATGTGCTGGGTCATGTCGGCTTTGCCGTGGTGCCGTGGCGGCGCGGGCAAGGTCACGCCACCCGCGCGCTGGCGCTGTTTCTCGATGAACCGCGCCGGCACGGCCTGGCGCATGTCGATCTGACGACGAATGTCGACAACCTGGCGTGCCAGCAGGTCGTAGTGGCCAATAGCGGGCGATTGGTCGATCGCTTCGAAAAGCTGCCGGCCTATGGCGGCGGCGAGGCGCTGCGGTTTCGGATTGTGTTTTAGGGAGCGAGGGAAGGGAAGGGGCACGGGCAAAGCCCGTGCTGGCGTCGGACGGGTTCGGCGGCGGAAGGCGCCGCCGCCCCGCCGGCCGGGTGATGCGCGAGTCCGCGCGCAAGAAGCCTTGCGCTCGGCCGCGCCCGCTCCTCGCTTTAGCGAGGAGCTATCACCATCAACATCTGCCGACCTTCCATCTTCGGCGTCTGCTCGACCTTGGCATATTCGGCCGAATCGTCGCGCACCCGCTCCAGCAGCGCCAGCCCGAGTTCGCCATGCGAAAGCTCGCGGCCGCGGAAGCGCAGCGTCAACTTGACCTTGTCGCCTTCCTCGATGAAGCGCTGAACCGCCTTCATCTTGGTATCATAATCATGGTCGTCGATGTTCGGACGCATCTTGATCTCCTTGATCTCCTGCGTCTTCTGGTTCTTGCGCGCGGCAGCGGCCTTTTTCTGCGCTTCGTACTTGAACTTGCCGACATCGAGAATCTTGCACACCGGCGGATCGGCACCGGGGGACACTTCAACGAGGTTCAACCCCGCCTCATGCGCCGTCGCAATGGCTTCCTTGGTGTAGAGCACACCCAGATTTTCCCCGTCCTGGTCGATGACCCGAACCTTGGGAACGGTGATGAACTCGTCATAACGCGGACCGTTCATCGGCGCGGGAGCGTTCATCATGCGGCGTGGGGGGGTTGGTATGGCAGTGTCTCCTGTGGCGTTGCTGAACGCGATGTAACGCTTTATCGCGCATTTCGAAAGGTGGCCTGCGCATTTTGCCATGGGTGACGCAAAACGGGCACAGCGCCCAAGGCCTACAACACGCGCCATCGACCATCGCGCCAGCAACCATGTTGCCACACCCTGATGCGAAGCCGGCGCGGCTGCGCTATCTCCCTGCCATGACACCAAAGTCTTCCGCGCCCGTGTTCCCAGCGCCCGTGTCCTCCGCGCCCGTGCTGTCGGTCACCGGCCTCGGCAAGGCGGTGCCCGGCGGCCGCCAGCTGTTCACCGGGCTGTCGCTCGCCGTCGCGCCTGGGGAAATCGTCGCCATCATGGGCGAATCGGGCGTCGGCAAATCGACCCTGCTCAACCTTGTCGCGGGGCTCGACACCGCCGATTCCGGACGCATCGCCATCGCCGGCCACGACTTCGCCGCCTTGGGCGACGACGCCCGCACGCGGCTGCGCCGTGACCATATCGGCTTCGTCTTCCAGGCCTTTCATATCCTGCCCCACCTCACCCTTGCCCAGAATGTCGCGCTGCCGTTGGTGCTTGCCGATAGTCCCGCCGCCGCCGCCCTGCCGCGCGCCCAGGCGATGATGGCCAAGGTCGGGCTCGGGGACCGTGGCGGCGACTTTCCGGCCCAGCTTTCGGGCGGCGAGCTGCAGCGCATCGCCATCGCGCGCGCCCTAATCCACACCCCGTCGCTGATCCTCGCCGACGAACCCACCGGCAACCTCGATCCCGAAACCGCAGAACGCGTGCTGGCGTTGTTCATCGCCGAAACCCGGGCATCGGGCGCCGGCACCGTCATCGTCACGCACAGCGACCGCGCCGCCGCCGTCGCCGACCGCGTGCTGGCGCTGGGGGCCGCGGGGCTGACGCCGCGTTGACCGCGCTTCTGCCCGTCGCGGCGCGCTGGATGGTCACCGGGGAATGGCGTGCCCATCCCGGCCGCGCCATCATCGGCGCGCTGGCGATCGCCGTCGGGGTGGCGCTCGGCTTTGCCGTCCATCTCGTCAATCGTTCGGCCCTCGACAGTTTCGCCAGCGCCGTCAGCACGGTCAACGGCGCCGCCGACCTGCAGGTCCACGCCGCCACCCCCGCCGGCTTCGATGAAGGCCTGTACCCGCGCGTTGCCCGCCTGCCCGGAGTCGCCGCCGCCAGCCCGGTGGTGGAATTGGCCGCCAGCGCCGGCGGTCGCGAGCGCACCGTCGCGGATCGCAGCGGCCGCATCACCCTGCTCGGGCTCGACGTGCTGCGCGCCGTCACCGTCACTCCCAGTCTCGTCGGCGCACCGCTCGGCAGCGTCGGCGCGCCGCGTCCGTTCGACCCCGATGCCCTGTTCGTCTCGCGCGCGGCGCTCGCCAGCCTCGGCGCCAAGGTCGGGGACCGCACCAGCCTCGTCGCCGCCGGCCGGCAACGGCATTTCACCATCGCCGGCCTGCTGTCCGGTGCAGGAGACGACCAGGCGCTGGCGGTCATCGACATCGCCGACGCACAATGGCGCTTCGGGCAGCTTGGCCGCCTCCAGCGCATCGACATCAAGCTGAAGGCCGGTGTCGACCGCGGCGCCGCCGCTGCCGCCATCGCCCGCGTCCTGCCCGCCGACGCCGAGCTCGTCTCCGCCGCCAGCGAGGGCCAGCGCAGCGAATCGCTGTCGCGCGCCTATCGCGTCAACCTCGAGATGCTGGCGATGGTGGCGCTGCTCACCGGCGGCTTCCTGGTCTATTCGGCGCAATCGCTCGCCGTCGCCCGCCGCCGGTCGCAGTTCGCGCTGCTGCGCGTTCTCGGGCTGCAGCGCCGCGCGCTGGTGGCGCAACTGGTCATCGAAGGCGCCCTCATCGGCCTTGTCGGCGCACTCGCTGGTATCCTGCTCGGCTATGGCCTTGCCGACCTTGCCGTCACCCGGTTGGGCGGCGATCTTGGCGGCGGCTATTTCCGCGGCGCGACCGCCCACCTCGCCTTCGCACCGCTCGCCGCACTGGCCTATACCGGCCTCGGCATTGCGGTGGCGGTCGCCAGCAGCCTCGTTCCCGCCCGTGCCGCCGGCCGCGCCCAGCCGGCGGTGGCGCTGAAGGCCGCCGGCGACCTGACCGACCCGCGCCACCGCCCACGCGCATTGCCGGGCGTCGCCCTCATCGCCGCCGGCGGGCTCGCGGCGCTCGGGCCGCCGCTCTGGGGGCTGCCATTGCTCGGCTATGCCGCCATGGCGCTCATCCTCGCCGGCGGCATCGCCGTGATGCCGGCGCTGGCGCGTGCCCTGCTGTCGCCGCTGCAGGGCGCCAGCTGGCCACCCGCCATCGACCTTGCCGTGCGGCGTCTGTGGGGCGCGCCGGAACAGGCCGCGGTGGCGCTGTGCGGGATCGTCGCCTCGACCAGCCTGATGGTCGCCATGGCGGTCATGGTGACCAGCTTTCGCGGTTCGGTCGATGCCTGGCTGACGGCGGTGCTGCCGTCCGACATCTATCTCCATGTCGAAGGTGCGGAGGCCGGGGGGCTCGATCGCGCCGCACAGGCCCGGCTTGCCGCCACCCCCGGCGTCGCCCGCATCGCCTTCGTCCGCCAATTGCCGCTGCGCCTCGCCCCCGACCGCCCCGCGGTGATGCTCAGCGCCCAGCCGATCGACCCGGCCGACCCCGGTGCATCGATGCCGCTGATCGGACCCGGCGTCGCCGTTCCCGCCGGCGCCACCGCCATCTGGGTGTCGGAACCGATGGGCTGGCTCTATGGCCTGAAGCCCGGCGACCGCACCAGCCTGCCACTCGGCGGCGCCGCGCGCCCGGTGTTCGTGGCCGGCGTCTGGCGCGACTATGCCCGGCAGTTCGGCGCCATCGCCATCGCCGATACCGACTTTGCGCGCCTGACCGGCGACGCCAGCACCTCCGAAGCCGCCGTCACCCTCGCCCCCGGTGCCGACGCGGCGGCCACCATCGCCGCGCTGCGCCGCCACCTGCCGCCAGCGCTGGCGCCGCAGACCTTGTTCGCCGAACCGCGCCAGATGCGGACCATGGCGCTGGCGATCTTCGACCGCAGCTTTGCCGTTACCTATGCGCTGGAAGCCATCGCCATCGTCATCGGCCTGATCGGCGTCGCCGCGACCTTTTCGGCGCAGACGCTGGCGCGCAAGCGGGAATTCGGCATGCTGCGCCACATCGGCGTCCGCCGCCGCCAGATCATGGCGATGCTCGCCACCGAAGGCGCCGCGCTCGGCCTGGTCGGCGTCATCGCCGGGCTGGGGCTGGGACTGGTGATGGCGCAGGTCCTTATCCATGTCGTCAACCCGCAGTCGTTCCACTGGACGATGGACACGCAACTGCCCTGGGGGCTGTTCGGCGCGCTCGTCATGGCCCTCGTCGCTGCCGCCGCCGGCACGGCGGTCATTGCCGGTCGCCGCGCCCTGTCCGCCGACGCGGTTCGGGCAGTACGGGACGATTGGTGATGGCGATCCGCATGTTTCTCGCGCTTTTCGCCATGCTGCTGGGCGCTGCCGCCCCGACCTACACCCCCGTGACCCCGGCCACGCCCATCTCCTTCCCCCGCGATCACGGCGCCCACCCGGATTTCCGTACCGAATGGTGGTATGTCACTGGCTGGCTGAAAACCGATGCCGGCGAAAACCTCGGCTTCCAGGTCACCTTCTTCCGCAGCAAGCTGGCGACCGACCCCGCCAACCCCAGCCGATTCGCGCCGCGCCAGATCCTGTTTGCCCATGCCGCCCTGTCCGACCCCAAAGCGGGCAAGCTGCGCCACGCCCAGCGCATCGCCCGCGCCGGGTTCGGCCTGGCGCAGGCCAGCACCACCGACACCGACCTCGTCCTCGACGACTGGACGCTGAGACGCCGCGCCGATGGCAATTTCACCACCCATGTCGCCGGCGACGGTTTCGCGCTCGACCTCGTCTTCACCCCCGGCCAGGCCGCGATCCTCCAAGGCGACGCCGGCTATAGCCAGAAAGGCCCCGACCCGCGCGAGGCCAGCCATTATTACAGCCTGCCCCACCTGGGCGTCGGCGGCACGCTGACGCGCGATGGCACGCCGGCCACCGTCACCGGCACCGCCTGGCTCGACCGCGAATGGTCCTCCACCCTGCTCAACCCGCGCGCCGTGGGCTGGGACTGGCTGGGCCTCAACATGGACGATGGCGGCGCGCTGACGCTGTTCCGCGTCCGCGACAAGGCGGGCGCGGATGTCTGGGCCGGCGGCTCCTATCGCGACAAGGCCGGACGCCAGACCAAATTGCGGCCAGCGGACGTCCGCTTCCGCCCCGGCCGCCGCTGGCGCTCGCCGCGCACCGGCGCACTCTACCCGGTGGCGCCGCAGGTCGTCGTGCGGCTGAACGGCAGCGATCGCGTCCTCGCCATCACGCCGCTGTTCGACGACCAGGAGCTCGACAGCCGCCGCGGCGGCGGCCCCGTCTATTGGGAAGGCGCCGTCACCGTTCCCGGTGGCCGCGGCTATCTTGAAATGACCGGCTATGCGGCGCCGCTGAAAATGTGAACAAGGCACCCATGACCCCGACCGAACCCCTTTGGACCCCGCCCCTCGCCCCGCCCGCCCCGCGCGGCTTGTGCACCGATTGCGGCGTCTCGCGCACCGCCACCCCGCAGGATTGCGGCGCCGCCTGCCAGTTCATCAAGCCCGACTATCCCGCGCTGGAGGCCCGCATCCACGGGCGCACGCGCGACCCGCAGCGCCCCGACGAGGCCTTTTTCGGCCCCTATCAGGCCATGTTCCGCGCCTCGCTCAAGGCGCCCATCCCCGGCGCGCAATGGACCGGCATCACCACCCGCATCGCCGAAAAACTGCTCGAATCGGGCGCCGTCGATGCCGTCCTCACCATGGCCCCGGACCCGCACGACAAATGGAAGCCCGTCCCCGTCATCGTCACCAGGGCCGAAGGGATGGCGCAGGTCCGCGGCATGCGCATGGGCTATGCGCCGCTGCTAGCCCTGCTCGAACCCGCCCGCGCCGCCGGCCACAAGCGCGTCGCGATCATCGGCATCCCCTGCCAGGTCCACGCCCTGCGCCGGCTGGAGGCCAGCCTGGGCTTCGACCGGATCTACGTCATCGGCACGCCCTGTTCGGACAACACCACCACCGCCAACTTCCACGAATTCCTCGCGCTGCTCTCCGACGATCCGGACAGCATCACCTATCTCGAATTTCGCGCCGATTATCATGTCGAGCTGCGCTTCAGCGATGGCCGGGTGAAGGCCATCCCCTTCCTGATGCTGCCGCTGTCGGACCTGCGCCCCGACTTCTTCCCCCTGACCTGCCGCACCTGCGTCGATTACACCAACACGCTGGCCGACATCACCGTCGGCTATATGGCCGGCACCGGCGAACAATGGCTGGTCGTCCGCAACGACCGCGGCGCCGAACTCGTGGCGCTGCTCGGCGACGAGCTCAAGACCGAAGCCCCGGCCGATTCGGGCAAGCGCGCCGGGCCGGTGAAGGGCTTCATGGCCAACACCGAGCGTGCCGCCGGCGGCCTGCCGCTGCGCCGCATGCCGAAATGGGTGCGGCCGATCGTCGGCTGGCTGATGCCGATCGTCGGCCCCAAGGGCCTCGAATTTGGCCGCGCCCGGGTGGAGATGAAGGCGATCGAAACCATCCTCCACCTGCGCCGCGAAAAGCCGGCGATGGTGAAGAACATGGTCCCCGACCACGTCTGGGCGCTGGTGTCGCCCTACGGGCTGGTGCCGACCGAAGCCGAACGGCACGTCCCGCCGCCTGAAGTCATGCCAGCGCCGGCTGGCATCCAGAGCAACGTCGAAACCGCGTAAGCAATGGCTGTGTTCCGGTGCCATTGGTCTCGCCGGCAACGCGATTGCATTTCGCAATGGGATATCGTTTCCTGTCCTGCCAGCAGCGAGGGCGAGCCATGGAAACCTACAAGGTCACCGGACGCTACGACATTCCAACAGGCATGTGGCAGGTCGAACGGTCGGACCTGCCGGGCCTTTGCGTCGCGGCACCAACCGCCCCGGCCTTTGTCGAGGCTGTCAACAGTGCATGCAGCGCATACGCCGCCGGACGCGACCACCGGGTCGAGATCACGCAGAATTCGTCATTATGGACCCTGTCGTGGCCGTTCGCAAAACGCGTGATCGTCAACGGCACGTTGATGTCTCGGGCGCAAATGGAGATCGTCCGCACACGCTACAAGGCGGCGCGATAACTCCCCGGGCGCCAAGACCTCAGGCGGGAAACACCAGTCGCGTCGTCATCCCCCGGCTGCCATCGACATCGAGCGTGCCGCCGAGCTGACCGACAAAACCCGCGACGATCAGTGTCCCCAGGCCCTTGCGCGTGGCAAGTTCTTTGCCCGGCGGCAGACCGCAGCCATCGTCGACGATCGTCAGGACAAGCCAGCCAGGATCGCCATGCGCCAGCGACAGCCGAATCGTACCGTCCGACCGGCCGCCAAAGGCATGTTTCAGGCTGTTGGTCACCACCTCCGTGACCAGCAGCGACAGGGTCATCATCCGGTCGATGTCGAGCGTCACCGGCACCATTTCGACGCGGCAATCGACATGCGGAGTGCCGGTCATCTCCAGCAGGTCGGCGCACAGGTCCTGGAAATACTGGCCGATGGGAAGCTCGTTCGACACCGGGTCGTAAAGGCGCCGGTGGACGCGCGACATGATCGCAATGCGCAACGTGGCTTCTTCCAGTGCCACCGACGCATTGGCGGGATCGGCAGCCACCATGCGCTTCTGCAGTTGCAGCAGCGAGACGACGAAATTCATGTTGTTGGCGACGCGGTGCTGCAATTCCTGGAACATCGTCCGCTGGCGGTCGTACAGCCGCGCCGTGACTTCGCGTTCGCGGCGCAGTTCGTCGGCGGCAAGCGCCACGAAGTGAAACAATGCGATATCGACGCTGACGATGAAGATATAAAATCCCAACGCGAACGCCGTCGACCTGTCGAGCGCCACGCTGGCGATCGGCGGGATGAAGAAATACCAGGCCGCCAATCCCGACAGCACAGCGCAGACGATTGCCGGCCGCGTGCCGGCCAGAAACGCCGTGACGATCACCGCCGGGAAGAAGGTGAGGAACGGAAATCCCGGTGGCAGCGCGTGATCGAGGCTCAGCCGAAGCGCCAGGGCAATGGCAAAAGCCGCCACGCCGAAACCATAGCGAAATCCCGCACCCCGGCGAACATATCTGCCTATTTGCGCGAAACGAACCATTCACCCTCAACGGCCATTACAAATGGCCCGCACGGCATAGGTGACCCTGTGGAACAAATCCAGTCCGCATTGTGCGGCGCAACATGGTCATGCCAGCCCAGTGAGCTTCGCCGTCAGGTCCCACAGCCGTGCGTTGCGGGCCGCGTCGCTTGCCCGCGCGCTCAGCGGCTGCGAAAATGCCTCGCGCCCGGCGCGCTGCCGGTTGCCCCAGCTCCAGTGCACCCCGGATGCTGCAAAGCCGGCATCCGCCACCACCTGCGCGGCGCGTTCGCCGGACAGCGGCTGGCTGACATAGCCCTTGGTGATGTTCTTCTGGAACCACGGAAAAATCGTCCGGAAGGCCGCCGGCGCGTGGCGGAAAAGCGGCGTGTCGGCAACACAGCCGGGGTAGAGCGTGTTGAAGACGATGCCGGTGTCGGCATGAAACCGCCGGTGCAGTTCGCGGCTCATGATCATCGTGCACAGCTTGGAGTCCTTGTACGCCTTGCCGGGCTTGAAGGCCTTGCCGTCGATCATCGCCACAGGGGCGCGAAAACCGGCCTCCAGACCGGCCAGGTCGCCGAGGTCGGCGGGCGCGGGGATCGGCACCTTGCCGCCGAACTCCTCCGAATTCGCCGTGACCGTGCCGAGCGTGATCAGCCGCGGCGCCACCCCCCGCTGCAGATCGGGCAGCAGCAGGTTGGCGAGCAGGAAATGGCCGAAATAATTGGTGGCGACGCTGATCTCATAACCTTCGGGGGATCGCATCGGCTCGGTCAGCCGCGGCAGATAGACGGCGGCATTGCACAGCAGCGCGTCGAGCCGCCGGCCCGTCTTGCGAAAATCCGCCACGAAGCCGCGCACGCTGTCCATGCTGGCAAGGTCGATAGGCAACAGGCTCCGCCGGTCCGTGGCGATGCCGGTCGCGTCCGCCGCCGCTTCTGCCTTGGCCAGGTCACGGCACGCCATCACCACATGCCAGCCAAGATCGGCCAGCGCCTTGGCGCTCCACAGCCCGACGCCCGACGAGGCACCGGTGACGATGACGGTTTTCGGCTCGGTTCTGTCCATGGCGCACGCATGGCGCAACCATTTCTCCTCCGCAACCCTACGGCTTGACGCGCGCCGCGCGCTGCCCGAACGCTGGCCCGATGCAGCCGCTCGCCGATTTTCTTGCCCGGGTCACGCCGCCCCAGACCCCGGCCCTCGTCATCCGCCGCGCCGCGCTCGATGCCAACCTTGCCGCCATGCAGGCGGCCTGCAGCGCCGGCGGCGTTCGCCTCCGTTCCCATGGCAAGATGCACAAATGCGCCGCGCTCGGGCAGTTGCAGGTTGCCCATGGCGCCATCGGCCTGTGCTGCCAGACGGTGGGGGAAGCGGAAATTTATGCTGCTACGGGTATCGCCGACCTGATGATCACGGCGCCCACCCCGCCCTGGGGCTGGCCGCGTCTCGCCGCGCTGGCCAGCGCCACCCGCATCAGCGCCGTCATCGATTCGCACCAGCAGCTCGCCAACGCCGTCGCCAGCGGTGGCCGGTTCGACCTGTTCGTCGATATCGACCCCGGCTTCCACCGCGCCGGTGTCGCGATTGCCGACGCCCCGGCGCTCGCCGCCGCCATTGCCAACGCACCGAACATGCGCTTCGGCGGCATCCAGGGCTATGCCGGCCATTTGCAGCACGCCCCCAACCACGACAACGGCCGCGCCGCCGCCAACGCCGCCTTCACCGCGCAGCTGCGGGCGCTCGTCGCCGAACTGGGCGCCGCGGGCCTGCCGCCGCCGCAGGTCAGCGGCGGCGGCACCGGCACCTACAGCCTCGATATCGCCGGCGGCGTCTTCACCGAAATCCAGGCCGGCAGCTATGCGCTGATGGACGTCGACTATACGAACGCCGGTGCCGGCGAAGGCGAATGGCCGTTCCAGCCGGCATTGTTCCTCGCCGCCACGGTCGTTTCGGCCAACCATGTGCCGCTGGTCACCTGCGACGCCGGGCTGAAGGCATTTCACAGCGACGGCCCGCCGCCCCGCGTCGTCGCCGGCGCCGCCCCCGGCAGCCGCTGGCGCAGCATGGGCGACGAACATGGCGCCATCACCCACCCCGGCTTCGCCGACCGCCTCGCCGCCGGCGAAAGCGTTGCCAGCATCGACGCGACAAGCGGCCGCCCCGCCGATACCCCGCGCGAAGGCGCCATCGTGTGGCTGCAACCCGGCCATGTCGATCCCACCGTCGCCCTCCACGACGCCTATTGGGTCGCCGACGAGGCCGGCCATCTCCAACGCTGGGCCATCGACGCCCGGAGGACTTCATGACACATTGGCATCTCGGCATCATCGGCGGCTCGGGCCTCTACGCCCTCGATGCCCTGGAAAACCCCCGCTGGGTGACCGTCGAAACCCCCTGGGGTGCCCCGTCCGACGCCGTGCTGACCGGCAGCATTGCCGGCATCCCCCTCGCCTTCCTGCCTCGCCATGGCCGCGGCCACCGCGTGCCGCCGCACCTGGTCAATGCCCGCGCCAA
Organism: Polymorphobacter fuscus; assembly: GCF_011927825.1. NCBI lineage: Bacteria > Pseudomonadati > Pseudomonadota > Alphaproteobacteria > Sphingomonadales > Sphingosinicellaceae > Sandarakinorhabdus > Sandarakinorhabdus fusca. The sequence goes on from NZ_JAATJI010000001.1 coordinate 1,581,518, forward strand.
TATCGACACGCTCAAACGCCTCGGCTGCACGGACGTGCTCGCCGTCTCGGCGGTCGGCTCGCTCAGCGAAGTTTTTGCGCCCGGCGAGTTCGTCGCCGTCGACCAGATCATCGATCGCACCCGCGCCCGCCCCTCGACCTTTTTCGAATCCGGCCTCGTCGCCCATGTGCCGATGGCGGACCCGGTCTGCCCGCGCCTGACCGGCCTCGCCCTCGCTGCGGCGCGCGCCGCCGGTGCCACCGTCCACAGCCCGGCGACCTACCTCACCATGGAAGGCCCGCAATTTTCCACCCGCGCCGAAAGTCGGCTCTACCGGTCGTGGGGCGCCGGCGTCATCGGCATGACCGCGATGCCCGAGGCCAAATTGGCCCGCGAGGCCGAACTGCCCTACGCCCTGCTCGCCATGGTCACCGATTATGACTGCTGGCACGATGGCGGCGATGTCGATGTGTCGGAGATACTCCGCGTCATGGCCGGCAACGCCGACACCGCCCGCGCCGCCATCGTCAACCTGGTCCGCAACCTGCCGGCGGAACGCCCGGCCTCGCCGATCGACACCATCCTCGACACCGCCATCATCACCGCGCCCGACGCCCGCGACCCCGCCGCCATCGCCCGCCTCGACGCCATATTGGCGCGTGTTTCGCGCTGCTGAGGACGCCCATGCACCGCATCGAACTCGCCACCGCGGCCGGCCCGCGCTCCGCACTGGTCTGGGATATCGCGCCCGCCGGCGCCCCCTGGCTGCATTTCGCCCATGCCACCGGGATGCACAGCGGGCTGTACGCGCGTCTGCTCGCGCCGCTGGCGGACCACTTCCACATCGTCGCCAGCGATTCGCGCGGCCATGGCCATTCACCGGGCGGCCCCGTCGGTGACCACGTCCGCTGGGATGATGTCGCCGCCGACCTGGTTGCCGTCACCGATGCGGTCGCTCCCGCCGCGCCATGGCTGCTCGCCGGCCATTCGATGGGCGGCGCCGTTTCGCTGCTCGCCGCTGCCGCGCATTCGGATCGCGTCGCGGGCCTCGTCCTCGTCGATCCGCCCTTCGTGCCGTTCGCAATCGCCCGCGCCGCCGGAGATGCGATCGTTGCCAACCCGATGGCCGATCAGGCGGCGAAACGCCGTGCCGACTTTCCCGATGTCGCCACCGCGCGCGCGGCCTATGCCGGCCGCGGCGTTTTCCGCAGCTGGAGCGACGCGGACCTCGACGCCTATCTCGCCGATGGCCTGCGCCCGACGGCCGATGGCGTCACGCTTGCCTGTGCCCCGGCCTGGGAAGCGGCAACCTTTCGCGGCGTCAGTCACGGCATCGAAGCCGCCCTTGCCGCGCTCGACCGCCCGTTCGCGCTCATCGCCGGGGAAACCGGATCGACCGTGCCGCCCGCGGAGTTCGCCATATTCGCCGCGCATCCCCGCTGCCGGTCCGCAGAGCGGCTGGCGGGAACGACGCATTTCGTGCCGCTGGAACGCGGCGATGCGGTACGAGCGGCGATCCTGGCGGTTGCGGGGTAAGACTGGGGCCATTGGCCCCAGACCTCGATTCTTCGATTATGCGCTACACTTCCGCAATCGGGGTCTGGGGCCAAGGCCCCAGCCGCCGGAGGCAAAAGGATTCACATGCGCCGTCTCACCCTGTTCGCTCCCATCCTCCTCGCTGCCTGCGGCGACACCGCCACCCTGCCGATCACCGCCGGCCAGGGCACCAGCCCGACGCTGCCGGCACCCGCATCGTCGCTGCTGCCGACGGTCAACATCGCCAAGCGCGTCGGCTGGCCGGATGGCGCGGCGCCGACAGCCGCTCCCGGCCTTGCGGTCAACGCCTTTGCCGCCGGGCTGGCCCATCCGCGCTGGCTCTATGCCCTGCCCAATGGCGACATATTGGTGGCCGAAACCAACGGCCCGGCCCGACCCGAGGAGGAGACCGGCATCAAGGGCAAGGTGCAGAAGCTGGTCATGGGCCTCGCCGGTGCCACCGTGCCATCGGCCGATCGCATCACCCTGCTGCGCGACACCGATGGCGATGGCGTCGCCGATGTCCAGGCCCCCTTCCTGACCGGGCTGCATTCGCCCTTCGGCATGGTGCTGGTCGGCGATCAGCTGTTCGTGGCGGAAGCCGACAGGCTGACCCGCTTCGCCTATGTGCCCGGCGCCACTGCCATCACCACCCCCGGAACCAGGGTCGCCGACCTGCCCGGCGGCCCGCGCAACCACCATTGGACCAAGAATGTCGTCGCATCGGCAGACGGCAAGACCTTGTTCGTCGCGGTCGGCTCCAATTCCAACGTCGCTGAAAACGGCCTCGCTGCCGAAAAGGACCGAGCCGCCATTCTCGCCATCGACCCGGCGACCGGCGGCGCCGCCGTCTTCGCCACCGGCCTGCGCAACCCGGTCGGGCTGGCGTGGAACCCCGTCACCGGCGCGCTGTGGACCAGCGTCAACGAACGCGACGAAATCGGCTCCGACCTGGTTCCCGACTACATGACGAGCGTGAAGCCCGGCGCCCATTATGGCTGGCCGTGGAGCTGGTACGGCAACCATGTCGATGTCCGCGTCAAACCCGAACGCCCCGACATGGTGGCGAAAGCGATCGCCCCCGATTATGCGCTGGGGCCGCATACCGCCAGCCTGGGGCTGGCCTTTGCGCCGGCCACGGCCGCGCTGGGCCCGCAATTCGCCAGTGGCGCCTTCATCGGCCAGCACGGATCGTGGAACCGCAAGCCGGCATCGGGTTATCGCGTCGTCTTCGTGCCGTTCGCCGATGGCAAGCCGCAGGGCCTGCCGGTCGATGTGCTGACCGGCTTTCTGAACAAGGATGGCCAGGCGCAGGGCCGCCCGGTCGGAGTCGCCTTCGATGCTGCCGGCGCCTTGCTCGTCGCCGACGACGCTGGCAACAGGGTGTGGCGGGTGACGGCGGCGAACGCCGCACCGGCAGGGAGTGTTGCACCATGAACGTCCATCAACCGATCGCCCCCGATACCCAGCACATGGCGCCGAAGTGGCCGGCCTTCGACTGGCAGGACCCGCTGCTGCTCGATGCCCAGCTGACCGACGAGGAACGGCTGATCCGCGACAGCGCCCGCGGCTTTTGCGAGGCGGAGCTGATGCCGGTGGTCAAGATGGCCAACCGCACCGAAAGCTTCGACCCCGACCTGATGCGCAAGTTCGGCGCCGCCGGCCTGCTCGGCCCGACCATCGACGGCTATGGCGGTGCCGGCGCCTCCTATGTCGCCTATGGCCTCATCGCCCGCGAGGTGGAGCGCGTCGATTCGGCCTATCGTTCCGCGATGAGCGTCCAGTCGAGCCTCGTCATGTACCCGATCTGGGCGTACGGCTCGGAGGCGCAGCGCGAGAAATATCTGCCCGGGCTGGCGTCGGGCGACCTCATCGGCTGCTTCGGCCTGACCGAGCCCGATGCAGGGTCGGACCCCGGCGGCATGAAGACCCGCGCCCGCCAGGTTCCCGGCGGCTGGGTGCTCAACGGCGCCAAGATGTGGATCACCAATTCCCCGCTGGCCGACGTCGCGGTGGTCTGGGCGAAGTGCGATGACGACAAGATCCGCGGTTTCGTTGTCGAACGCGGCGACGCGGGCTTCACCACCCCCAAGATCGAGGGCAAATTCTCGCTTCGCGCCGGCGTCACCGGTGAAATCGTCCTCGCCGACGTCCATCTGCCCGCCGACCGCATCCTCGCCGGCGTCACCGGCCTCGCCGGGCCCTTCGGCTGCCTCAACAATGCGCGCTACGGCATCGGCTGGGGCGCAATGGGTGCCGCCGAATTCTGCTGGCACGCTGCCAGGCAATATACGCTCGATCGCAAGCAGTTCGGCCGGCCGCTGGCGGCGACCCAGCTGATCCAGAAGAAGCTGGCGGACATGCAGACGGAGATCACCCTGGGCCTGACGCTGGCGCTCGCCGCCGGCCGCCTGATGGACGACCACCGGCTTGCCCCCGAAGCGATCAGCCTGTTGAAGCGCAACAACTGCGGCAAGGCGCTCGCCATCGCCCGCGAGGCCCGCGACATGCACGGCGGCAACGGCATTTCGGACGAATATCACGTTATCCGCCACGTCATGAACCTGGAAGCCGTCAACACCTATGAAGGCACCCACGACGTCCACGCCCTGATCCTGGGCCGCGCCCAGACGGGGTTGCAGGCGTTCTTCTGATCCGCCCCTTCTGATCCGTCACGGTCATGCCATTGGACGTGGCATGACCTTGTCGCCGGCTATTTGCGTTGCGGGACCACGAAGCGCCCGGTCACCCGCCCCGGTGTCCCCGTCGTGCCGGGCCCGCGCGAATCGAAGCTCGACAGGCCGGTGTCGAGGTTGAGCACCAGCCGCTGCCCCTTGAGCATCGAGCCGCCGCGATCGAGCGTCACATTGCCGGTCATGGTGATGATCCGCCCCGCGACGTCATAGATGCCGTTGTTGGCGGTGGCGCGTTCCGACGGGCTGATCAGCCGGACATTGCCCCGCGCATCGAGCCGCTGCATCTCGGGGTCGCCGGTCTTGCGCGTGTACAGGATTTTCACATTGTCGGCATAAAGCGTCAGCTGGCCCTGGCGGATGACGACATCTCCGGAAAACACCGCCTGGTTGGCAGCATCCTGCACCTCGATCCGCGCTGCATCGACGTCGACCGGCGCGCTGCTGTCGAGCCCCTTGAGCGCCGACACCTGCGCCAGCACCGGCGCGGCGAGCAGAGCGGCGGCGAGAAGGATGCGTTTCATCGCCCCGCTCTGCCCGTCCGACCCCGGATTCGCAAGTGGGCGCCGCCGTCCATCACCAGGGTGCGCCCCTGGATATCGCCCGACATGCGCGCGGCGCTGAAGTTGCCGATGGGCAGCGTGCCGGTCACCGGCGTTTCCGTGGAGACGCGGCGCGTGTTGAGATCGATGTCCACCGTGTCCGAATCGAGCGTATAGCCTGCGGTCGAATCGAGCCGCACCGGCCCCGTGACCTGCAGCCTGTCATTCTCGATGAAGTAGCGCCCCGCCGGGGCCGTGACCGTCGCCGGGCCGTCGGCCATCGCCAGCTTCGCCTTCAGCCCGGTCAGCTCGACGATCGCCACCGCGCTGCTGCGCTGCACGGCGCCCTGTGCCGAGATGGTGAAGGCTTCACCCTTTTCGGTTTCGCCGCGATAGACGGCGTTGTCGATCCGCAGCCGCTCGGCAGCGACGCCGACCTTGTCCTTGGCCAGCAGGAAGCTGAACTCGCTGACCTTGGTCATCGGCACGATGACGATCGCTGCGAGCACGGCAAAGGCCAGCACCGGCAACAACCATTTCAGCAGCCGCACGCGCGTGTCATGCGCCCCGCCCGGCCGTGCCGCACGCTGCCGCGCCGTCAGCGCATGCGCGCCGTCTGCCGCGCCATAGGGAAGACTTGCCGTCGCCATCGGCTACATATGCGCGAAAATATCGGTTTCGTCCCAGCCGGCGAGATCGAGATCGGCGCGCGTCGGCAGGAAATCGAAACAGGCCTGCGCCATTTCGGTGCGCCCCTCGCGTGCCAGGCGTTCGGCAAGCACGGCATGGGCGCGGTGCAGATAGCGCACATCGGACGCCGCATAGTCCTTCTGCGCCTCGGTCAGTTCGGCCGCACCCCAGTCGGACGACTGCTGCGCCTTGGAGATATCGACCCCGATGGTTTCCCGCAGCACGTCCTTCAGGCCATGGCGGTCGGTGTAGGTGCGCACCAGTTTGGACGCGATCTTGGTGCAGAACACCGGAGTCGCATCGATGCCGAGATAATGTTTGATCACGGCGAGGTCGAAACGCGCAAAATGGAACAACTTCACCCGGCTGGGGTCGGCGAGCACCGATGTCAGCACCGGCGCTGCATAGACGCCCTTGGTGAAACGGACGAGGTGCTCATCGCCCTGGCCATCGGCAAGTTGCAACAGGCAAAGCCGGTCGCGGTGCGGATGCAGCCCCATGGTTTCGCTGTCGACGGCGATCGCGCCGGGCGCAAAAACGTCGTGCGGAAGGTCGCCTTCGTGAAGATAGATTGTCATCCGACGCGGCGTAGCAGGCAGCGAGCGGCATGTCATCCGCTGGTCGCTGACCTTGCCCGGTTCGCCGCAGCGCCGGAACCGGTCCGTCGGTGGCGCGTCTTTCGTTTCGACCGGCACATGACGTGTGGTCAAGACATTGACTTCGTTTTGCACCCCGTTGCTTAGGAGAAGACCGATGAAGACTGTTTTTGGCGGCATTGCCGCAATGATGTTTGCCACGGCCGCCTTCGCCCAGACGGCGACGACGACCGACCCCATGACTCCGTCGGCGTCGCAGCCGGGCGCGATGACGCCGGGCGCGACGGGATCGATGTCGCCGGGTTCGCCGACGGCGACGGAACCGATGACGTCCACGACCGGCACGCCGCCGTCGGCCTCGTCGGCCAACAAGATCGCCGAAGCGCCGGCGCTGGTCCAGAAGAACGGCAAGTGGTGGAACGGCGACCGCGAGGCTTCCAAGGCCGAAATCGCTGAATATCAGCGCAATCGTCCGCAGTAAGCGGGTTACCAAGGGCCGCAGCCGGTGCTGCGGCCCTTTTTATTGCCTGACGTACCGCGCTAGATGAGGCCCTGTGCCCGCATCGAGACATGGCCGCCGCGCCCGACGATGACATGATCGTGTACGACCAGCGCAAGATGTCGTCCGGCTTCGATGATCGCCTTCGTCATCACGATATCGTCCCGCGACGGCTGCGGGTCACCCGACGGATGGTTGTGCACCAGCACCATTCCCGCAGCACCCAGTTCCAGCGCGCGCTTGACGATCTCGCGCGGATAGACCGCCGCCTGGTTGATCGTCCCTTCCGACATGCTTTCGTCGCGGATCATCACATTGCGATTGTTGAGAAAGATCACCCGGAACTCTTCGGTGACCCGGTGGGCCATCGCCGCGTGGAGATAATCGGTCAGCGCCTGCCAGCCGCTCAGCACCGGCCGATCAAGCGCTGCCGTGCGCAGCGATCGCAGCGACGCCGCCTCGACGAACTTGATGGCGGCGGCGGCGCCCTCGCCCAGCCCTTCGACCCGCGCCAGTTCTGCCGGCGTGGCCGCCATCACCACCGGCAGGCTGCCGAACTCGGCCAGCAGGCGCTTCGCCAGCGGCTTGGTATCGCGACGCGGTATCGCGAGGCCGAGAAGATATTCCAGCAACTCATAGTCTTGAAACGCATCGCCGCCGCCGGCCAGCAGGCGCGCGCGCAGCCGCTGGCGGTGCCCGATATCGCCGCTGTCGTCGCTCACGCCTTGCCCCCGCACCGCATGCCGGTCACTTTGCGGGCTGCATGTCGCCGCCGCAACCCTTGCCGGCCGCACCGGCAGCGTCGGCAGTAGCAGCCGGTCAGGCGCCGTACGGCGGCGCCGTGAAGCCCATCGGCGAGCCGGTGAAGATCTCGGCGCCATCGTCGGTGATGCCGATCGAATGTTCGAACTGCGCCGACAGCGACCGGTCGCGCGTCACCGCCGTCCAGCCATCATCGAGCAGCTTCACATCCGGCCGGCCGCTGTTGATCATCGGTTCGATGGTGAAGAACATCCCCGGGCGCAGCAGCACGCCCTTGCCCGGTTTGCCGAGGTGGACGACGTTCGGCGCGTCATGGAACAGCCGGCCGACGCCATGGCCGCAAAAGTCGCGCACCACGGAAAAGCGATTGGCCTCGGCATGGCTCTGGATGGCATGGCCGACATCGCCCAGCGTGTTGCCGGGTTTCGCCGCGGCAATGCCGCGCATCAGACATTCATAGGTCACCTCGACGAGCCGCCGGGCCTTCAGCGGCACATCGCCGACCAGGTACATGCGGCTGGTGTCGCCGTGCCAGCCATCGACAACCACCGTGACATCGATGTTGACGATGTCGCCATCCTTCAACTTGCGCGCCGACGGAATGCCGTGGCAGACGACATGATTGACGCTGATGCACAGCGAATGGCTGTAGCCGCGATAGAAGATCGTCGCCGAATGGTGCCCGGCCGCGCGGACATAATCATAAGCGAGCTTGTCGAGATCGATCGTCACGGCATCGGGCACGACATGCGGCGTCAGCATGTCGAGCACTTCGGCGGCCAGCCGCCCGGCCTTGCGCATGCCTTCGAACGCCGCCGGCGTGTGCAGGCGGATCGTGCCTTCGCCCGGGTCGGAAACGGTAACGAAGTCCTGGGTGGCGGTCATGGTCATGGTTCCCGACAAATAGGCGCTCGCGCCGCGCCTGTCCATGACGCGGACCCCGGATGCGACCCCGCATGCGACCGTGCAGGCGACCTTGCGCCGCCGGTGCGGCGCTCCCCCACTTTGCGCGGGCGGCCGGGTCGTCTAACGAAGCGGCATGACCGGTCCCGATTCCTCACGCATCTATACCGCGGCCCTGCTGATCATCGGCGACGAAATCCTGTCCGGTCGCACCCAGGACGCCAACCTCGCCTATCTCGCCAAATGGCTGGGGGTGCAGGGCATCCGCCTGAAGGAGGTCCGTGTCGTCTCCGACGACATGGCGGCGATCGGCGATGCCGTGAACGCGCTGCGAACATCATACGACTATCTGTTCACGACCGGCGGTATCGGCCCGACCCATGACGACATCACCGTCGATGCCATCGCCGCGGCGCTGGGCGTGCCGGTCATCGTCCACCCCGACGCCCAGGCGATCCTTGCCGGCTATTATGGCGACAAGCTGACCGATGCCCGGCTGCGCATGGCCCGCACACCCCAGGGCGCGAGCCTCATCGAAAACCCGCGCACCAAGGCCCCCGGGATCCGCGTCGGCAACATCTTCATCATGGCCGGCGTTCCCGCCATCACCCAGGGCATGCTCGCCGCGCTCGATGGCGTGCTGCCGGGCGGTGCCCCCGTGCTGTCGCGCACCATCGCCGCCTGGACGCAGGAAAGCACCGTCGCCGCGACGCTGGGCGCGGTCGAAAAGGCGCATGACGGTGTCCAGATCGGCAGCTACCCGTTCTGGCGGGATGGCCGCACCGGTGCCAATTTCGTCATCCGCGCCACCGACCCGGCGATGCTTGCCACCGTCGCCAGCGCCTTGATGGCAGCGCTGCAAGCGATCGGCATCGATCCCGTCGATGGTGAACTCTGACTTGCCATGACGGTCGCCATCTGTGTTAACACCTCCGGCATATATGAACAGGGGGAGCGGCAATGACGGTCCTGCGATGGATATTGGTGACGGCGCTGGCGGTGGCCTTCCTGCTGCTGGCCGTCGCCAACTGGACGCCGGTGCCGTTTCGCCTGCCGGACGGGGCCATGGTCAACATCCGCCTGCCGCTGTTGCTCGCCGCCGCCTTTGTCGCCGGCTGGCTGCCGACCTGGCTCGTCCACATCGGCGCCAAGGCACAATGGAAGCGCAAGCTCGCCAAGACCGGGGTCGCGCCGGCGGAACCGCGGCCGTCGCCGCTGCCGTCGCAGGCACAGCCGACCATCGTGCCCCCTGCCGGGGCCTGACCGGGGCATGACCAACCCCGTTTTCGTCGCCATCGACCTGCCCGACCTTGCCGCCGCCCGCACCCTGGCCGCCGCCGTCGCGCCGCATGTCGGCGGCCTCAAGCTGGGGCTGGAGTTCTTTTGCGCGCAGGGCCCGGCGGGTGTCGCCGCCATGGCCGCACTGGGCCTGCCGCTTTTCCTCGACCTCAAGTTGCACGACATCCCCAACACGGTCGCCGGCGCGCTCCATTCGCTCGCCGGCCTCGCGCCCGCCATCGTCACCGTCCACGCCGCCGGTGGCCACGCCATGCTGGCCGCGGCACGCGCCGCAGCACCGGCAGCCACAAAGGTCGTCGCGGTGACGGTGCTGACCAGCCTCGATGACGGCGACCTGTCCGCCATCGGTGTCGCTGGCGGCACCGCCACGCAAGTCGCCCGGCTGGCGGCGCTGGTGCGCGCTGCCGGGCTCGATGGCGTCGTGGCCAGTCCGCACGAAACCGCAGCGGTGCGCGCTGCCTGGAGCGAGGCGCTGATCGTCGTCCCCGGCGTCCGCCCGGCGGGCAGCGCGGTCGGCGACCAGAAACGTGTCATGACGCCGCGCGAGGCCCGCGCCGCCGGGGCCTCGGTGCTGGTCATCGGCCGCCCGATCACCGCCGCCGCCGACCCGGTGGCAGCAGCCGCCGCGATCGCGCGCGACCTGTCGTGACCCGGATCAAATTCTGCGGCCTTTCGACGCCCGACAGCGTCGATGCCGCCATCGGCGCCGGCGCCGCCTATCTCGGCTTTGTCTTCTTCCCGCCCTCGCCGCGCCACCTGACGCTCGACCGCGCCGCCGGCCTGATCGCGCGCGTGCCGCCCGCCACGGCCAGGGTCGCCGTCCTCGTCGACGCCGACGACGAAACCATAGACGCCGTCCTCGCCGCCGGGATCGACACGCTGCAGCTGCACGGCCGCGAAACGCCCGACCGCATCGCCGCCGTCCGAGCCCGCACCGGCCGGCCGGTCTGGCGTGCCGCCGGGGTTGCCACCCGCGCCGATATCACCGCGGCGATTGCCGCTGCCGGCCCTGCCGACCGGTTGCTCCTCGATGCCAAAGCGCCTAGGGAAGCGACCCTTCCCGGAGGCAATGGCCAGGCGTTCGACTGGCGGTTGCTCGACGGAATGCATCTGCCGCCGGGCTGGGGACTGTCGGGTGGGCTGGATGCCGGCAATGTCGGGGATGCGCTTGCGCTTTTGCGCCCCGCCTTTGTCGATGTATCATCAGGTATCGAGGATCAACCCGGCGTGAAATCAGTCTCCAAGATCAGGGCCTTCGCCGCAGCGGTGCACGGCCGATGAACATCCAGACCCCGCCGCGGTCGCTCCGGGCCGGGCCGGATGCCGATGGCCATTTCGGCCAGTTCGGCGGCCGCTATGTCGCTGAAACCCTGATGCCGCTGATCCTCGACCTTGAAAAGGCCTATCGCGCCGCCCAGGCCGACCCGGCGTTCAAGGCGCAGTTCGACGACCTGCTGACCCATTATGTCGGGCGCCCCAGCCCCTTGTATTTCGCCGAACGCCTGACCGAAACGCTTGGCGGCGCCAAAGTCTATCTCAAGCGCGACGAGCTCAACCACACCGGCGCCCACAAGATCAACAATTGCATTGGCCAGATCCTGCTCGCCAAGCGCATGGGCAAGACCCGCATCATCGCCGAAACCGGCGCCGGCCAGCACGGCGTCGCCACTGCCACTGTCGCGGCGCGCTTCGGCCTGCCCTGCGTCATCTACATGGGCGCCCGCGACATTGCCCGCCAGGCGCCCAATGTCTTCCGCATGAAACTGCTCGGGGCCGAGGTCCGGGCCGTCGAGTCGGGATCGCGAACGCTCAAGGACGCGATGAACGAGGCACTGCGCGACTGGGTTACCAATGTGGGCGATACCTTTTACATCATCGGCACCGCCGCCGGCCCGCACCCCTATCCCGAGCTGGTCCGCGACTTCCAGAGCGTCATCGGCCACGAAGCCCGCGCCCAGATGCAGGCCGCCGAAGGGCGCCTGCCCGATGTGCTGGTGGCGTCGATCGGCGGCGGTTCCAACGCCATCGGCCTGTTCCACCCCTTTCTCGACGAACCCTCGGTACGGATGATCGGCGTCGAGGCGTCGGGCCGCGGTCTCGATACCAGCGAACACGCCGCTTCGCTTGCCGGTGGCCGCCCCGGCGTCCTCCACGGCAACAAGACGATGCTGCTGCAGGACGACGATGGCCAGATCACCGAGGCGCACAGCATTTCGGCCGGGCTCGACTATCCCGGCATCGGCCCCGAACACAGCTGGCTGCACGCCATCGGCCGCGTCGAATACCAGTCGGCGACCGACGACGACGCGATCGAGGCGTTCAAGCTGCTCTGCAAGGTCGAAGGCATCATCCCGGCGCTCGAACCGGCCCATGCCCTCGCCGCCGTCATGCGCGTCGCGCCGACGCTGGCTGCTGACAAGCTGATCATCGCCAACCTCTGCGGCCGCGGCGACAAGGACATCTTCACCGTCGCCGAAGCGCTGGGTGTGACGCTGTGACGGCCTGCGAGCGGAGGGTTGCATGATGGACCGGGTGTCCACCCGTTTCGCCGCTTGCGCCGCCCAGGGCCGCGCGGCGCTCGTCACCTTCGTTACCGCCGGTGACCCCGATCTGGCCACCTCGGCCGCCATTCTGCGCGCGCTCGTTGCCAGCGGCGCCGACATCGTCGAACTCGGGATGCCGTTTACCGATCCGATGGCCGATGGCGCCGCCATCCAGCTCGGCAATATCCGCAGCCTGTGCAGCGGCACCAAATTGCGCGACGTCCTCGCCATGGTCGCCGATTTCCGGCGCAGCGACGACGCCACCCCGATCATCCTGATGGGCTATTTCAACCCCATCCTCGCCTATGGTCCGTCACGCTTCGCCGCCGACGCCCGCGCCGCCGGCCTCGATGGCACCATCGTCGTCGACCTGCCGCCCGAAGAAGCTGCCGAACTGGTCCCCGACCTGTCCGCCCATGGCCTTCACCTGATCCGGCTGGCGACGCCGACCACCGATTCCGCCCGCCTGCCGCGCGTTCTCGATGGCGCCTCGGGCTTTCTCTATTATGTCGCCGTCGCCGGCGTCACCGGCGCCAATGCCGCCGCCGCGACCGACATCGCCGACGCCGTGACCCGGTTGAAGCGATCGACCGACCTGCCGATCGCCGTCGGCTTCGGCGTCCGCACCCCCGACCAGGCCGCCGCCATCGCCGCCCATGCCGATGCCGTCGTCGTCGGGTCGGCGATCGTCGACACCATCGGCGCTGCCGCCGAGGCGCGCGCCAACGATATTCCCGCCCGCGTCGGCGCGCTGGTCGCCGACCTTGCCGCCGCCGTCCGCGGCGCCCGGCCAACCAAGGAGCAAGCGGCATGAGCTGGATCACCCGCACCCGCCAGCAGCTGACGGGGTTCATGTCGCGCCGCGAAACCCCCGACAATCTGTGGACCAAGTGCCGCAACTGCGGGACGATGGTCTACACGAAGGAATGGGACGAAAATCTTTCGGTCTGCCCACGCTGCGACCATCATGACCGGATCGGGCCACGCGAACGTTTCGCGCAGGTCTTCGACGGGGAATTCGCCTCCGTCGCCGTCCCCCGGGTGCCCGAGGATCCGCTGAAGTTCCGCGACCAGAAACGCTATGTCGACCGGCTGCGCGCCGCCAAGACCGCCACCGGCGAGCCCGAGGCGATGACGGTCGGCGACGGCCGCATCAATGGCGTGCGCGCCATTGTCGCCATCCAGAATTTCGCCTTCATGGGCGGGTCGATGGGAATGGGCGTCGGCGAGGCCTTTCTCGCCGGCGCACGCGCCGCTGTCGAAGCCCAGGCGCCGTTCGTCGTCTTCACGGCCGCCGGCGGCGCGCGCATGCAGGAAGGCATTCTCAGCCTGATGCAGATGCCGCGCACCACGGTCGGCATCGCCGAATTGAAGGAGGCCGGCCTGCCCTATGTCGTCGTCCTCACCGATCCGACCACCGGCGGCGTCACGGCCAGCTATGCCATGCTCGGCGACATCCAGATTGCCGAGCCCAAGGCGCTGATCGGTTTTGCCGGCCAGCGGGTCATCGAACAGACGATCCGCGAAAAGCTGCCCGAAGGCTTCCAGCGCGCCGAATATCTGCTCGACCATGGCATGCTCGACATGGTCGTCCACCGGTCGGAGCTGAAGGACACGCTGGCCCGGCTGCTCGGAATGCTGATGGCGCGGCGCGTGGCGCACGCCGCCTGATGCCGGGAGCGGCCGATACCGAAACCGCAGCCGGCGCCCGCATGGAACGCGCCCGCTCCGACGACGCCGTTCTCGATGCGCTGCTGCAGGCGGCGTTCGCGCTCCACCCGCAGGAAATCGAGCTCAGCCTCGGCCGCCTCGAACGCCTGTTGGCGCGGCTCGGCAACCCGCACCAGAAGCTGCCGCCGGTGTTCCATGTCGCCGGCACCAACGGCAAGGGTTCGACCGTCGCCTTCCTGCGCGCCTGCCTCGAAGCCTCGGGCCGGCGCGTTCATGTCTATACCTCCCCGCACCTCATCCGCTTCAACGAGCGCATCCGCATCGCCGGCCATGTCATCAGCGACGAAGCACTGTCCGAGCTGCTCCGCGAGATCCTGGCCCGCAACGCCGGCCAGCCGATCACCTTCTTCGAACTGACGACGGCGCTGGCCTTCCTGGCCTTTGCCCGCATCCCCGCCGACGCCTGCATCATCGAAGTCGGCATGGGCGGCCGCATGGACGCCACCAACGTCATCGCGGCACCGCTGGTCACCGGCATCGCCGCGCTCGGCCTCGACCACCAGCAATGGCTCGGCGCCACCATCCTCGACATCGCCCGCGAAAAGGCCGGCATCGCCAAGCGCGGCGTGCCGATGATCGTCTCGCGCTATCCCAAGGCCGTCTGCGGGCGCATCGCCGAAGTCGCCGGTGTCACCGGTGCACCGCTGCGGGTGCGAGGGGAAGATTGGGACGTCGCCGCCTATGAAGGCGCGCTCCACTTCCGCGATGCCGAAGGCCGGCTGACGGTGCCGCTGCCACGCCTTGCCGGCGCGCATCAGGTCGACAACGCCGGCCTCGCCATCGCCATGCTGCGTGCGCAGACGGCGTTGCCCGTCGCCGAAGCGGCGCTGCGCGCCGGCATGGGCTGGGCCGAATGGCCGGCGCGGCTGCAACGCCTGGAACCCGGCCCGCTGACACGGCTGCTGCCGCCCGAAACACCCGTATGGCTCGATGGCGGCCACAATCCGGCCGCGGGCCGGGCGCTCGCCGAAAGCCTGTCGCCGGACCTGGTCGGCGGCCGCCCCGTCACGCTCGTCGTCGGCATGCTGGCGCCCAAGGATGCCCGGGGCTTTCTGAAGGCCTTCACCGGGCGCGTCGCGGCGGTCTATACCGTCCCCATTCCGGGCCACGCCCATCACGATCCCGATGCGCTTGCCGCCGCCGCCCGTGACTGTGGATTTCGCGCCCGCGCCGCCGCCGATCTGCCCGCCGCCCTCGATGCGATCGCGGCCGCTGCCGATCCGGCGCAGCCGCCCCTGGTGCTCATCGCCGGCTCGCTCCACCTCGCCGGCCACGCGCTTGCGCGCAACGGTCAGAGCGCCGGCTAGACCGGCCTTTCAAACCTTCAAGGGCGCCCGCCCGGTGCCGAAGCCGTCGTCGCACGCCGGCAGCTCGGCATAACTCGCCCGGCGGCCATCGCGACTGATCCAGATGCGCAACGAGGCCCGTTCCGGGCAGGGCCGATAGCGCCAGCGAAACTCCCAGCCATCCGCCCAGCGCGCGTCCTCGCGCGGGGCGAACATCGCCAGCCCTTCGCCGCTGCCATGGCTATATTGTGCCCGCAGCCGGTCGGCGAGGCGTGCGGCGGTGGGCGCATCGATGTCACGTCGCCACAGCAGCACCACCGCGCAAAAGGCGAGGCCGATGGCGACCCCGATCAGCAGGAGCCGGCGGCGACGCGGCGGACCCGCAACGTCAGCCATGGTCGGCGGGGGCCGTTGGCCACATGCGGCCGGGATGCGCGTTGAAAGCCATGCCCGCCACTTCTAGACACGCCGAACGCGCGTGGCGAGGGGCCGGCACCCGTGGCGGCGCGGCATTTTCACCGGCTTGCGATCCCTGTGCCCGCGACACGTTCGTTGACATGGTCGCCGCCTTCGACTATCGCCCCGCCTTCGCATCGGCACGGCTTTCGAGTCTCGCCGCTCACATGAATTGAAGCCAGGGTTTAAGCGATGTTCGCAGTTGTGCGCACCGGCGGCAAACAATATCGGGTCGCCACCGATGACAAGATCCTCGTCGAAAAGATCGACGGGGAAGCCGGCACGAACGTCACGCTCGAAACGCTGATGTTCGGTGATGCCGGTGCGATCACCACCGGCGGCAGCGTCACGGCTGAAATCGTCGCGCAGACGAAGGGTGACAAGGTCATCATCTTCAAGAAGCGCCGTCGCCACAATTATCGCCGCAAGAACGGTCATCGCCAGCAGCTGACCGTCCTCAAGATCACTTCTGTCGGGTAAGAGACAATGGCACATAAGAAAGCAGGCGGCAGTTCGCGCAACGGTCGTGATTCGGAAGGTCGTCGCCTTGGTGTGAAGCGCTTCGGAGGGCAGGAACTGCTCGCCGGCACGATCATCATTCGCCAGCGCGGCACCCGCGTCCACCCCGGCCGCAACGTCGGCCTGGGCAAGGACCACACCATCTATGCCACGTCGGACGGCGTCGTCGTCTTCCATGAAGGCAAGCTGGGCCGCAAGTACGTCAGCGTCGATCCGTCGCCGGTCGCTCCCAGCCTCGCGATCGCGGCCGAATAGGCCCAACCGGCCTTCGCCTTTTGCGACATTCAAGGGGGGAGCCGGGCAACTGGCTCCCCCTTTTTCTTTGAATTGAACCGTTCATGCAGTTTCTCGACCAGGCCAAGATCTTCGTTTCGTCGGGCCGCGGCGGGGATGGCAGCGTGTCGTTCCGGCGGGAAAAATTCGTCGAATTCGGCGGGCCCGATGGCGGCGACGGCGGCAAGGGCGGCGATGTGATCTTCGAAACCGTCGCAGGCCTCAACACGCTCATCGATTTTCGCTATTCGCAGCATTTCAAGGCCGGGCGCGGCCAGCACGGCATGGGCCGCAACCGCACCGGCGCCGGCGCCGACGACGCGATCATCCGTGTCCCGATCGGCACCCAGATCCTCGCCGACGACGACGAGCGCAGCCTGATCGCCGACATGACCCGCCCCGGCCAGCGCGTCGTGCTGCTGCGCGGCGGTGATGGCGGCAAGGGCAACAGCCATTACAAGACCAGCACCAACCGCGCCCCGCGCCAGTTCCAGCCCGGCTTCGAAGGCGGCGAAATGTGGATCTGGCTGCGGTTGAAGCTGCTCGCCGACGCCGGGCTGCTCGGCGCGCCCAACGCCGGCAAGTCGACCTTCATCAACGCCGTCTCGAACGCCGCCGCGAAGGTCGGCGCCTATCCGTTCACGACGCTGAAGCCGCAGCTGGGCGTCGTCGCCCACAAGAACCGCGAACTGGTGATGGCGGATATTCCCGGGCTGATCGCCGGCGCGGCCGATGGCGTCGGCATCGGCGATCGCTTTCTCGGCCATATCGAGCGCTGCCGCGTTCTCCTCCACCTCGTCGACGCCAGCGCGCCGGCGCCGGTCAAGGCCTGGCGCACCGTGCGCGACGAGCTCGACGCCTATGGCGGCGGCCTCATCGACAAGCCCGAGGTTCTGGCGCTGTCCAAGTCGGACCTCGTCAGCGCCGCCAGCCTGTCGGCCAAGCGCCGCGCGCTGGAAAAGGCCAGCGGCCAGCCGGTGCATGTCCTCTCGGCGGCGACGCGCCAGGGGGTCGATGGCGTTCTCGATGCGCTGATCACCCTCGCCGGGCGCGACCTCGAAGCCGTCAAGGCGGAGGGAATGGCGTGGACCCCGCTTTGACGCTGGGCTGTGCGCGGGCGCCCGGTCCTCGCTCATCCCGAGCGGATTGAGCGGAGGATGCTCTGATGGCAACGATGGCGTCCGCCGCCCGCTTCGACCCGGTCGCCTGCCCGCGCCTCGTCGTCAAGATCGGCTCCTCGCTGCTGATCGAGGCCGGCGCCGTGCGGCGGGCGTGGCTGGCGAGCGTCGTCGCCGACCTTGCAGCACGCCGCGCCGCCGGCCAACAGATCGTCGTCGTCTCGTCGGGCGCCATTGCGCTCGGCGCCCGGCGCCTCGGCCTTGAAAAGGGCGGCCGCGCCAGCCTGGAGGACGCCCAGGCCGCCGCCGCTGTCGGCCAGGTGGCGCTGAGCGCCGTCTGGGAGGCGCTGCTGTCCGCTGCCGGCCTGACCATGGCGCAGGTGCTGCTGACATTGGGCGATCTCGAGGACCGCCGCCGTTACCTCAACGTCGCCGCCACCATTGACCGGCTGCTGGCGCTGGGCGCGGTGCCGGTGCTCAACGAAAACGACACGGTGGCGACCACCGAAATTCGCTTCGGCGACAATGATCGGCTCGCCGCACGCGCGGCCCAGGCCGCCGGCGCGTCGGGTGTGATCCTTCTCAGCGATGTCGATGGCCTCTACACCGCCAACCCGGCCCGCGACGCGTCGGCAAGCTTGATTCCGATCGTCGACCGCATCACCCCCGAAATCGCCGCGATGGCCGATGGCGGCAGCGGATCGGGCCTTGGCACCGGCGGTATGGCGGCCAAGATCGCGGCTGCCCGCATCGCCGCAGCTGCCGGCATCCCCCTCGCCATCGCCGACGGCCGCATCGCCAACCCGCTCGCCCGCTTCGCCGCCACCGGCCATGGCACGGTGTTCGTCGCCGGCGAGGGCGCCCGCGCCCGCAAGGCCTGGCTCGCCGGGCGGTTGACCGTCGCCGGCACGCTGACCATCGATGCCGGCGCCGCCGCCGCACTGGCGCGCGGCAAGAGCCTGCTTGCCGCCGGCGTCACCCAGGTCGCGGGCAATTTCGCGCGCGGGGATGTCGTTGCCATCACCGGCCCCGATGGCACGATCGCCCATGGCCTGGCCGGCTATGACGCGGCCGATGCCGATGCCATCAAGGGGCTGCGCGGCGACGTCCAGGCCGCCGTGCTCGGCTATGCGCCGCGCGCCGCCATCGTCCACGCCGACCATCTGGTGCTGCTGTGACCGCTGTGCAGACGATCCACACGATGGCCGCCGCCGCCCGCGCCGCACTTTCGGACCTCGCTGCCGCGCCGACGGCGCAAAAGGCCGCCGCGATCACCGCCGCTGCCGCTGCCATCCGCGCCCGGGCGGGCGATCTTCTCGCCGCCAACGCCGCCGATGTGACGGACGCCCGCACCGCCGGCATTTCGGCGGCCCTCATCGACCGGCTCGCCCTCGACGCCGGGCGCGTACAGGCCATTGCCGCCGGCCTCGACACCGTTGCCGCCCTGCCCGACCCGGTCGGCGAATCGATCAGGACGTGGACGCAGCCCAACGGCCTCGCCTTCGAACGTGTCCGCGTGCCGCTGGGCGTCATCGGCATCATCTACGAAAGCCGCCCGGGCGTCACCGCCGACGCTGCCGCACTGTGCCTGATGGCGGGCAACGCCTGCCTGTTGCGCGGCGGGTCGGAGGCGGGGCGGTCCAACGCCGTCCTGCTGCAATGCGTCGCCGCCGGGCTGGCCAGCGCCGGGCTGCCGGCCGCTGCCGTCCAGCTGGTCCCCGCCGGTGACCGCGCGCTGGTCGGCGCCATGCTCGCCGCCCAGGGGCTGATCGACGTCATCATCCCGCGCGGCGGCAAGGGGCTGGTGGCGCGTGTCGCGGCCGAGGCACGGGTGCCGGTGCTCGCGCACCTCGATGGCATCAACCATGTCTATGTCGATGCCTCCGCCGACCGCGCCACGGCCGTCGCCATCACCGTCAATTCCAAGCTGCGCCGCACCGCCGTCTGCGGCGCCATGGAAACGCTGCTGATCGACCGCGCCGCGCCCGCCGGCCTGCAGCACGCCGTCATCGCCGCGCTGGTCGATGGCGGCTGCGAGGTTCGCGGCGATCCCGACGTGCTCGGCCTCGATGCCCGCATCGGCCCTGCCGGCGACCAGGACTGGAACACCGAATATCTCGACGCGATCGCTTCGGCGGCGCTGGTCGATGGCGTCGAAGGTGCCATCGCCCACATCGCCCGCCATGGCTCCTCGCACACCGATGCCATCGTCGCCGAGGACCCTGGGGTGGCGGAGCGCTTTCTCGCCGCCGTCGACAGCGCCATCGTGCTGTGGAATGCCTCCACCCAGTTCGCCGATGGCGGCGAATTCGGCTTCGGCGCCGAAATCGGCATCGCCACCGGTCGCCTCCATGCCCGTGGTCCCGTCGGCCTCGAAGGGCTGACCACCTACAAGACGCTGGTCCGCGGCACGGGGCAGGTGCGCGCTTGAAGCGAATCGGGCTTCTGGGCGGCTCGTTCAACCCGGCGCATGCCGGCCATCGCCACATCAGCATCGAAGCCATGCGGCGGCTGCGGCTCGATGAAGTCTGGTGGCTGGTCAGCCCGCAGAACCCGCTCAAGTCCAGCAGCGACATGGCACCGTTGCCGGCGCGCCTCGCCTCCGCCCGCCGCACCGCCCGTCATCCGCGGATCCGCGCCAGCGCCATCGAAGCCCGGCTCGGCACGCGCTTTGCCATCGATACCGTAGCCGCGCTGCAGCATCGCCACCCCGACTGCCGGTTCATCTGGCTCGCCGGCGCCGATATCCTGCCCGAACTTCACCGCTGGCACCGTTGGCGCGATCTGCTTCGACGGCTGCCGATTGCCGTTTTGGCGCGACCGCGCTACATGGGGGATGCCTTGCGTTCCCCGGCAATGGCCTGGGCACGGCGCTGGCGCCGTCGCCAGGGCACCGCCGCCGACTGGCCGGGCTGGACTTTGCCGGCAATCGTGGTGCTCGATATCCGGGCGACCCCGGTGTCGGCGACGGCGATTCGCGCCCGCGATCCGGATTGGCCACGCCGGATGGACCACAGGCACTGACTGATGATCGGACGTTTTTTGACTGACACCACCACCAAGACCCGCGCTGCCGAAATCGACGCCCATATCGAGGCGCTGCATGCCATGGTCATGCAATCGCTCGACGACGACCAGGCGGTGGAAGTCGTTTCGATCCCGCTCGCCGGCAAGACCAGCATCGCCGATTACATGGTCATCGCCAGCGGCAAGTCGGGCCGGCAGGTCGCATCGATGGCGGCCAAGATTGCCGACAAGTGCAAGCAGGATTTCGGCCGCCCGGCGCGAGTCCAGGGCCTGCCGACCGCCGACTGGGTGTTGATCGACGCCGGCGATGTCATCGTCCACCTGTTTCGCCCCGAAGTCCGCGCCTTCTACAATCTGGAAAAGATGTGGGCGTTCGGCGACGACGCCAACCCCGGCGAACCGCGCATCGGCAATCTCGCCCGGCCGTAACCCGTGCGGCTGACGATCGTCGCCCGCGGCCGAATCGGCCAGTCCCCCGAAGCCGACCTTGTCGATCGCTATCGCGCGCGCGTGCGTGACCTGTCCGTCGTCGAAATCGGGGAACTGGCGCCCTGGCCGCGCTTTGCCGGCGGCCGCACCGTGGTGCTCGATGAAACCGGCGCCGACCTGCCGTCCCCCGCGCTCGCCGAGCGGCTGCGGCAGTGGCAGGACGGTGGCGCCCGCGAAGTGCGCTTCCTGATCGGCGCCGCCGACGGCCATGACGCCGCGACTCGGGCCGCGGCCGACCTGCTGCTCGGCTTCGGCCGCGCCACCTGGCCGCACATGCTCGTCCGCGCCATGCTCGCTGAACAAATCTATCGGGCCACGACGATCATGGCCGGCCACCCCTATCACCGAACTTAGCAGCGGCTGCGACAGCGCTACAGCCACCCCCGCCAGCGGAAGAACACATAGGGCAGCACCGCCGATGCGACCATCAGCATCAGCGCCCATGGATAGCCGAAATGCCAATGGAGTTCGGGAATGAAATCGAAGTTCATGCCATAAATGCCGGCGATCAGCGTCGGCGGCAGAAACACGATCGCGCCGACCGAAAAGATCTTCAGCACCGCATTCTGTTCAATGGAAATGAACCCCAGCGCCGCATCGAGCAGGAAGGTGATGTTGCCGTTCATATAGGTCGCATGATCGGTCAGCGATGCCAGGTCGCGCGTCAGGCTCTTGATGTGCGGCCCCAGGTCGGCATTCTTGGGTGCCGCGAACGCCAGATAGCCCAGCGCGCGCGACAGGCTGACCGCCGAATCGCGCGCCTTCGACAGCGAATCCTGGGCCGACCCCAGCCGCACGAGCAGGGTCTGCAGCACCAGGTTCGACAGGCGTTGCGAGCCATTGCCCCGCGCCCGCCCGAAGGCCTTGCGCGAGATCGCATCGACGTCGCGGCCGATATGCTCGATGCTGTCGGCCAACCGGTCGACGACGCCATCGAGCAGATTGACCAGCGCCATCGGCGGTGTCGCGCACATCGCCGGGGCGCGTTCGGCATGGCCGGCGAAGCGGTCGAACGACACGATTTCGGCATAGCGGACGGTGATCAGATGCGCCGGTGTCAGCACGAAGCTGACGGCATGGCTTTCCGCCGCGCCGCGCATGATGCCGGTCGCCAGCGTCGCGGTCATGTAGATCGCACCATCCTCGGTGTAGAGGCGGCTGGACGTTTCGATCTCCGCCATTTCGTCGCGGGTCGGCACGCCGATGCCGGTTGCGGCTTCGACAAAGGCTTCCTCGTCATGCGTCGGATTGAACATGTCGATCCAGACCGCGCCCGATGGCAGCGCGCCCCTGGCATCGATTTCGGTCAGCGGCTTGGGCTGGCCCGGGACAAAGACACGCAACATTCAGCTCGGGCCCTTCATTCTGCGACACTGGAACAGGTGCGGTCGGCAGCCGCCGCTTTTATGACGGCAATCGGCAATATGCATCGCAAAACATTTGTAACCTGTGACGCTGCCGGCCCGAATGTCCGTTGATGCGCGTGCGGGGGAGCAGCGATACCATGGCCTTGATGCAACCTGCCGATACGCCGCCCGCGGTCGCCCCCGGTGCGCCCTATCTGTTCCACCGTCACGCGCTGGCCGTGCGCGTCACCCATTGGATCAACGCGATCGCGATCTTTTTCCTGCTGATGACCGGGCTCAACATCTTCAACGCCTATCCGATGCTGCAATGGGGCCAATATGGCGCGTCGCCCGATGCGGCACAGGCCTGGCTGCAGATCGGCAGCAGCGGCGATGCCGGCTTCGTCCGCATCGGTGACCTGCGCATCACCACCACCGGCATCCTGGGCCTGTCGGACAGCAAGGCCGGCGCGCCGCAGGCCATCGCCTATCCGCACTGGGCGACCTTCCCCAGCTATCGCGACCTGGCGACGGCGCGCAATTTCCATTTCTTCTTCGCCTGGGTGCTGGTCGTCAACGGGCTGGTCTATCTCGCCTACGGCCTGTTCAGCGGCCATTTCCGCCGCGACCTGGCGCCCAGCGCCGCCGAACTGGCGCCGGCCAATATCGCCAATGATGTCGCCGCCCATGCCCGGCTGCGATTTCCCAGGGGCGAGGACGCGCGGCATTATCACATCCTGCAAAAGCTCGCCTATGGCGGCGTCATCTTCCTGCTCATCCCGGGGATGATCTTCACCGGCCTTGCCATGTCGCCGGGCATGAACGCCGCCTGGCCGCTGCTGATCGAAGCCACCGGCGGCCGCGCCTCGGCGCGATCGCTGCACTGGATCTTCGCCAATCTGCTGATCCTGTTCATCATCGTCCATCTGCTGATGGTGCTGCTGGCCGGACCCTGGAACGAGATCCGATCGATGATCACCGGCCGCTTCCGCATCGATCCTGCCAAGCCCGAGGTCGCACCATGATCCTGATGTCGCGCCGCCGGCTGATCGGCGTCGGCGGCGCCGCGGCCGGTGGCCTGCTGCTCGCGGGCTGCGACAACCTTGCCAGCGATGACAAACTCGCGCGAATCGTCCGGTCGGCCGAGGATGCGTCGCGCGGCTTCCAGCGTTTTGCCGGCCGCGACGCACTGGCGCGCGAATTCAGCCGCGCCGACATGTCGCCGGTGTTCAAGGTCAATGGCACGCGCGAGCCGGTCGACGCCGATTACCAGGCGCTCAAGGCCGGCAACTTTGCCGACTGGCGATTGACCGTGAACGGGCTGGTCGCCAACCCGCTCTCGCTCAGCCTTGCGCAACTCCGCGCCATGCCGGCGCGGACCCAGATCACCCGGCACGACTGTGTCGAAGGCTGGAGCGCGATCGGCGAATGGACCGGACCGCAACTCGCCAGCGTGTTGATGGCCGCCGGCATGCAGACCCGCGCGCGCTACATCGTTTTTCGCTGCGCCGACGATTATGGTGGGGAGGTTTCCAAAGGCGGCCCCCAGTCGACCGCGCGCTATTACGAAAGCATCGACATGATCGACGCCTTTCACCCCCAGACGATCCTCGCCACCATGATGAACGGTGCCCCGCTCAGCATCGGCCATGGCGCCCCGCTGCGGCTGCGCGTCGAACGCCAGCTCGGCTACAAGCACGCCAAATATCTGATGGCGATCGATGTGGTCGACAGCCTGGCGGGCTATGGCAGCGGCCATGGCGGCTATTGGGAAGACCGCGGTTACGAATGGTATGCCGGAATCTGACGGCGGCGCATCGGGCATAGGGCCGGGCAAACGCCGCCGCAGCAAGCCGGGACGCCAGGCCCGTCGACATCGACATCGCACGTCCCCGCAAGGTGCAGGCTATTGCGGAAAATGCTCGACATGCGTCTCGGCGGTGCGGCCGAAATAGACGGCGCGACGTCCGCTGAACGACACGATATAGCCAGCGCACCCCGCATCCATGACCTTTCGGCAAAAGCCTTCATAGCTATAACCCGGCACCAGTTGCTGCGCTTCGCGGATGGCGGCCGTGATCGCCGCCGTGTCGAACTGCGCCGCAACCGGCGTGTCGAGCCGGTGCGCGGCCAACGCCAAGCTGTCGCCGTCGGGGTGGTAATAGATCGCGGTGGCGCGCCGATAGTCGACCGCATAGCTTTCAAAGCCTGCCGCCATCAGCGTGTCGACAATCTGCGGGAAGGTCATCGCATGGTCCTCGGCGCCGCGCAGGCAGGCCGTGGCGATGTCGATCAGGTGTGGGTCCATCATGCGGTCCTTTCGTCGTCATTCGACCGGCGTGGCCGTTATGCGCAACTGCACCACCGCGTTTGCCAGGATGCGCTCCAGAACGGCGCGATCCGCGCTGCTGAGGTGGGCGAAGCATTCCGCTTCATTCTGTTCGGCCAGCGCCGCGAGCGCGGGCACCATTTCCGCCCCGTGCGCTGTCAGCCGCAGAAAATGGGCGCGCCCGTCGGTGGCGCTGGCATCGCGCACAACCAGGGACTTGGCGACGAGGCGATCGGCCAGCTTGGAGATCGCGCCGCGTGTCATGCCCATTGCATCGGCGAGCTGGCTCGGCGCGACCGACTCCACCGGGTAGAGGCGGCGCATCACCGTCCATTCGGCGACGGTCACGTCCTTTGCCGCCAGCTTGCGGGAAAAGGCCTGGGACACGTGGTTGGACAGCTGGCGCAGCCGGTATCCAAGATGCGCAGTGAGTTCGGGAATATCGCAAGACACGGCAACCCCTCTGGTTGACTAGGAAACTATCTGGCTAAAGTTTCCTAGTCAACCGGATTTGCATGCGACGGGATGAACTGCTGCAATGGGGCCATCGGTGGTCGCGCGCTGGGCGCCGGATCACCGATACGGGCGGCATTACCCCTGCCAGCGCAGCCCCAGCCAGAGCGTGCGCGGCTGCGCCCGGTCGATCAGCCCGTCCGCCCCCACGCCCGACACCACCGTCGCATCGGTGATATTCTCGGCGCGCACCTCGACGGAAACGCCCTGCCACAGCCCCAGCCGGGCGCTCGCATCGAGCGTCGTCGCCGGCGCGATCCGGCGCAGATTCTGGTCGTCGTCGAACTGCGCACCGAAATGGCGCAACGTCACCCCCGCGCCCAGCCGCGTCCCGGTCCACGCCAACGTCCCCGACGCGCTCAGCTGCGGGGACGCCGCCGGTCGCAGCCCGTCGAGCCCCGCCGCCGGCCCGCTCGCCCGCACCTGCGGGTCGGCCCACGCCAATGACCCCTGTGCGCTCCACGGCCCCGCGCTGACCGACGCATCGGCCTCCACGCCATGGACCACCACCCGGTCGAGGTTGAGCCGCTGGCGGAACGATCCGTTTGCCGCCACAAAGCCGACTTGCGGAAAATTGCCCGGGCCGCGCCCCAGCGTGACATTGGCGATCGCGCCGGCCAGTTCATTGGCATAGGCGGTCACCGACAGGCGCGCCGTCGGAATCGGCCGCCAGTCGAAACCGGCCTCCACACCCCGCGCGCGTTCCAGATCCAGCGCCGGGTTCGCCGCGGTCGCATCGGCGCCGACGCGAAAGGGGCGGTACAGCTCGTTGGGCGTCGGCAACCGGAAGCCGGTATAGGCGGCACCACGCAGCGCCAGCGCCGGCGCCAGCGTCACCACCGCCCCGCCCCGCGCCGTTGCCCGCCAGCCATCGCGCGCCGGAGTCAGCAACGATTGCGTCACGGCGCCCGTATCCGAATCGCGTTCGATCAACCGACCCTGCGCGATCGCCCAGCGGTCGGCGCGGACGCCGCCGGTCAGGGTCAGCAGGTCGTTCAGCTTCCAGCTGTCCTCGGCATAGACGCCGACGGTCGATGTCGCGCCGCCCGCCTCGCGCAGCCGGGTATAAAACCCGTTCACCAGACGGAAGCGTTCATGGCTGGCGCCATCGCCGCGCCGCGCATCGATGCCGATCTGCAGGTCGTGCGCCGCGCCCAGCGGCGGCCGCAGCTCGATCTTGCCGCCGATGCCCGTCGCCGGGGTGCGATACTGGTCGAGCGTCGGCGTCGCCGTGGTGCGGGCGGCGTTGACCGAAGCAAAGCCGGCGGCGAAATCGCGCGTCTGCACATAGGCCAGCGCCTCCGCGCCCCAGTCGCCGCGATGCACCACCCGCACGCTGGCATCGGCACCGCGGGTCCGCGAATTGACCAGTTCGATCCCGCGCACGCGCTCGTCATCGAACGCCCGCCCCGTCACCTGGACTTCGGTCGCATCGCTGACCGGCACCACTGCGCGGATGCTGGCGCCCCAGCTCTTGTACCGCGCCGGAATGTCGATCGGCCCGCGCTGGTTTTCGGGCAGCAGCACATAGCCATCGCCTTCGTCATACCGTCCGCTGACCGAAACGAACCCCTGCCCCAACTGCGCCGTGACCCCGCCCGCCGCTTCCCACGACCCGCGCGAGCCCCCGGCGATCCCCAGGCTGACCGGTGCCAGCGTCGCCGGCGTGCCGCTGCTGAGGTTGAGCGTGCCTGCCACCGCACCGGCGCCGAAGGCCCCTGCACCGCCGCCGCGCACGACGCTGACACTCGCCAGTCGCGACGGGTCGATGGCGCTCCACGGGATATAGCCGGCAAACGGATCGGCCACCGGCACGCCATCGAGCAGCACCAGCGCCCGCGACGCGGCATTGCCGCCCAGTGCGCGCAGCGTCACCCCCTGCGATGTCGGGTTCGCCGAGCGGCTGTCGGTGCGCCGGAACGCCACCAGCCCCGCCACGTCCTTCAACGCATCCTCGATGCGCCCGCTGGCGGTCGTCGCCAGCCGCGCCGAATCGATGGTGACGGTCGAATAGGCCGCCGCCCCCGATGGCGCCGGCAGCGCCTGGCCGGTGACGACGATTTCCGCGGGTGCAACATCCATCATGGCGGCGTTGGTGGCGGCTGACAGGCGCTGGCGTCAAGCCTGCTGGCACAAATGCCAAGGCCCCATTATCGATAGGCAAAACAATATCGGGGAACGATCACCATGGACGCCGTCATCGTATCGACCGCGCGCACGCCGATCGGCCGCGCCTACAAGGGCACGCTCAACGATACCGAGGGCGCGGTGCTCGGCGCCCATGTCATCCGCGCCGCGCTCGACCGCGCCGGGGTCGACGGCGCCGAGGTGGAGGACGTGATGCTCGGCAGCGCCCATCCCGAAGGCGCCACCGGCAACAATGTCGCCCGCGTCGCGGCCATGGCCGCCGGCCTTCCGGTCAGCGTCGCCGGCACCACCATCGATCGCAAATGCGCATCCGGCCTGCAGACCATCGCCTTTGCGGCGCAGCGGCTGAAGGCGGGGGAGGATGGCATCTATGTCGCCGGCGGGCTCGATTCGGTGTCGCTGGTGCTGCCGCACAAGAATCTGACGCGCTATCGATCCGACGGAATCGCCGAAACCATGCCGGCGCTCTACTGGCCGATGATCGAAACCGCCGATCATGTCGCGACCAAATACGGCATCGGCCGCGACGCGCAGGACGCCTATGCGCTCGAAAGCCAGCGCCGCACCGCCGCCGGCCAGGACGCCGGCCGCTTCGACGCCGAGATCGTCCCGATCACCGTCCGCAAGCGCATCACCGGCCGCGACGACGCCGTGAGCTTCGAGACCATCACCCTGGCCCGGGACGAAGGCAACCGTCCCGACACGGCGCTGGCTGGCCTCGCCGCGCTCAAGCCGGTGCGCGACCAGGGCTTCATTACCGCCGGCAACGCCAGCCAGTTGTCCGACGGCGCCAGCGTCTGCGTGGTGATGTCGGATGCGGAGGCGGCGCGGCGCGGCCTGGCCCCGCTCGGCAGCTTCCGCGGTTTCGCCGTCGCCGGCTGCGGGCCGGAGGAAATGGGCATCGGGCCGGTGTTCGCGGTGCCAAAGCTCCTCGCCCGCCACGGCCTGACGGTCAACGACATCGACCTGTGGGAGCTCAACGAGGCCTTTGCGGTGCAGGTGCTTTACTGCCGCGACAAGCTCGGCATCGACCCTGAAAAGATCAATGTCGATGGCGGTGCCATTTCGATCGGCCACCCCTTCGGCATGTCGGGGTCGCGCCTGACCGGCCACGCGCTGATCGAAGGGCGGCGGCGCGGCGCCCGGCGCATCGTCGTCACCATGTGCGTCGGCGGCGGCATGGGCGCGGCCGCCTTGTTCGAAGTCTAGGTTGCTGCAGGAGTGGACGACATCAGTCGGCCCAGCCCATCGTATAGCTTCCCGTACCGGCACTGCCGGGCAGGTAACGCGCCCGCCGCACCACCAGCCTGCAGATGTAATCGCCGATTTTCGCGCTCTGCGCTGGTTTTGTGACCTGGCAGTTGGTGGCACGCCCCTCCGGCGTGATGTCATATGCGACGGTCGCGACGCCGCCGCCAAGTTGGAGGACGGCGCCGTCGGCATCATCGGCAGTGACCCAGGTTGCCGGGTTGCCCTTGGGCGGCACCGTGGATTTGTGAACGCCTGCGGCCAGCGCCGGCGTTGCCACGATCGCGACCATAGCCACCGAAATCAAAATCTGGCGCATTCCGAAATCCCCCATTGCCCCCTGGCACAATGCTGAATCGTCCATCGACAGTCCAGCGGGATCGCGCGTTCGGGACACGCTAGATTTCGACCTGCGACCCCAGTTCGACCACCCGGTTCGTCGGCAGCTTGAAGAAATCCATCGCGCTTTCGGCGTTGCGCATCATCCAGCTGAACAGATGCTCGCGCCACAGCGCCATCCCCGGGCGGTCGCTTGCCAGCAGTGTCTGGCGTGACAGGAAAAAGCTGGTTTCCATCATCTTGAGCTTGGGCCCGCAATTTTCCACCTTCTTCAGCACCGCCGGAATGTCGATTTCCTGCATGAAGCCATAGCGGACGAAGATGCGGTAGAAATTGTTGCCGAGGTCGTGGGTGCCGATGCGGTCCTCGTCGGACACATAGGGAACTTCATCGACGACCACGGTCAGGATCATGATACGGTCGTGCAGCACCTTGTTGTGCTTTAGGTTGTGGAGCAGCGCCGGTGGCACGCCCTTGGGCGCCGTCGTCATGAACACCGCCGTACCGGCCACCCGCGTCGCGGCACTGGCAGCGGACTTGATGAACACCTCCATCGGCATGGCGCTTTCGCGCAACCGCTCCTGCATCAGCGACCGTCCCTTGGCCCAGGTCGTCAGGAAGGTGAAGGCGATCGCGCCGACCAGCAACGGGAACCAGCCGCCATCGGGAATCTTGGTCAGGTTGGAGGCGAAATAGGCGGTGTCGATGATCAGGAAGGTCGCGACAAAGCCATAGGCCAGCCAGCGATTCCACTTCCACACCGTCAGCACCAGCACCGCCATCATCAACGTCGTGATGATCATCGTGCCGGTGACGGCGATGCCATAGGCCGATGCCAGCGCCGAGGAATTGCGAAAGCTGACGACGAGCAGGATGACCATGACCAGCAGGCCCCAGTTGACCAGCGGGATATAGATCTGCCCCGCCGCCGACGCCGATGTGTGGGTGATCTTCAGCCGCGGCAGGAAGCCCAGCTGGACCGCCTGGTGCGTGACCGAGAACGCCCCGGAGATCACCGCCTGGCTGGCGATGATCGTCGCGCAGGTCGCCAGCCCGACCAGCGGCAGCCGGCCCCATTCGGGCACCATCAGGAAGAACGGGTTTTCCACCGTTTCCGGCGCCCGCAACAGCATCGCCGACTGGCCGAAATAATTGAGCAGCAACGCCGGCATCACGAACCACAGCCAGGACAGCTGGATCGGCCGCCGCCCGAAATGCCCCATATCGGCATAGAGCGCCTCCGCGCCGGTGACCGACAGCACCACCGACCCCAGCGCCAGGAACCCCAGCGTCGGATCGACCATGAAGAACCGCCACGCCCAGATCGGGTTGATCGCCTGCAGGATGACCGGATTGGCGATGAGCTGGTTGAGCCCCATCACCGAGATGACGGCGAAATAGACCAGCATGATCGGCGCGAACAGCCGCCCGACCTTGTCCGACCCGCGTGCCTGGATGAGGAACAGCGCGATCAGGATGACGATGGAGATCGGCAGCACCAGCCGGTCCATGCCCGGCCCGACCACGGTCAGCCCCTCCACCGCCGACAGCACCGAGATCGCCGGGGTGATGATGCAGTCGCCGAAGAACAGCGCCGTCGCCAGCACCCCGAGCAGCGTCAGGTAGCGCGCCCGCGTGTTGTTGGGCGACAGGCGGGAGATCATCGCCAAAAGCGACAGGCTGCCGCCTTCGCCGCGGTTGTCGGCACGCAGGATGACCAGCACATATTTGACGGTGACGATCAGCGTCATCGTCCAGAACACCAGGCTCATGATGCCGAAGACGTGCAAGGCGTCGACCGCCAGCTTGTGATGGCCGGTGAAGGTTTCCTTCAGCGCGTAAAGCGGGCTGGTGCCGATATCGCCGAACACCACGCCGATGGCGCCGACCGCGAGACGAACCGTTCCCTGCGGCGCGTGGTGACCATGGACAGCAGAAGAGGAAGTCGTCGCGGTCGAATCGCTCGACATGGTCGGATTGGCCCTGCAGGGAAGCGGCGCGGGCGTTACCACAGCCCCATTGCTGCCGCAATGCAGCATCCATCTCGCGGCAACGTCGCGGCCATGACGGCTGTTGTCGCGGCGTGCGACCCGCTATTGCAGGCACAATTCCACAATGAAGGACGTCGCCATGCACATCGGTGTGCCCAAGGAAATCAAGGTCCACGAATATCGCGTCGGACTGACCCCTGCCGCCGTCGCGGAACTGGCGGCGCGTGGCCACACGGTGCTGGTCGAAACCGGCGCCGGCGGCGGCATCGATTTCAGCGATGCGGATTACATCGCCGCCGGCGCGCGCATCCTCGCCACGCCGGAAGCGGTGTTCGCGGGCAGCGACATGATCGTCAAGGTCAAGGAACCCCAGCTGCACGAATGTGCCTGGCTGAAACCGCACCATGTGCTGTTCACCTACCTCCACCTCGCCGCCGACAAGCCGCAGGCGATGGCGCTGATGGCCTCGCACGCCACCTGCATCGCCTATGAAACCGTCACGGATGCCAATGGCGGCCTGCCGCTGCTGCGCCCGATGTCGGAAGTCGCGGGCCGCATGAGCGTCCAGGTCGGCGCGCATTATCTGGAAAAGGAAGCCGGCGGCCGCGGCATCCTGCTCGGCGGCGTCCCCGGCGTGGCGCCCGGCCGCGTCGCCATCCTGGGCGGCGGCGTCTCGGGGGTCAACGCCGCGCAGATGGCGGTGGGCCTGCGCGCCGATGTGACGATCTACGACATCTCGACCGCACGCCTGGCGGAAATCGACCAGATGTTCGACGGCCGGGTAAAGACCGTGTTCGCGTCACGGGCCGCTATCGCCGCAGCGGTTGAAAGCGCCCATGTCGTCATCGGCGCCGTGCTGGTGCCGGGCGCGGCGGCGCCCAAGCTGGTCAGCCGCAGCATGTTGTCCAAGATGAAGCGCGGCAGCGTGCTTGTCGACATCGCCATCGACCAGGGCGGCTGTTTCGAAACCAGCCGCGCCACGACGCACGACGACCCGGTCTATGTCATCGACGGCATCATCCATTATTGCGTCGCCAACATGCCCGGCGCTGTCGCCCGCACCTCGACCTTCGCGCTCGGCAATGCCACCCTGCCCTTCGTCCTGCGCCTCGCCGACGCCGGGGCCGCCGCCGCCATGGCCGCCGACCCGCATCTCGCCGCCGGCCTCAACGTCGCCGGCGGGCATATCCGCCACAAGGCCGTCGCCGAGGCGCTCGACCTGCCGTTCGTTGCCTGACCCCCGCCTTCCCTCCACCGCCGGGAGGGAAGCCAGATGATGGAGACCGCCATGCCCCAGCCCACCCACATCGGCTTCCTTCTCTGGCCCGACCTGACCCAGCTCGACATGACCGGCCCGGCGCAGGTGCTCAGCCGCATGCCCGGCGCCCGGCTCCATTATGTCTGGAAAAGCCGCGACCCCGTGATGAGCGACTGCGGCCTCGCGCTGGTGCCGACGACAACCTTCGCCGATTGCCCGCCGCTCGACATCCTGTGCATCCCCGGCGGCGTCGGCATCGCCCCCGTCATGCGCGATGCCGAGGTCCTGGCCTGGCTGCGCCGCCAGGCGGAAACCGCGAAACTCGTCACCAGCGTCTGCACGGGCTCGCTGATCCTTGCCGCTGCCGGGCTGCTGCGCGGCTATCGCGCCGGCTGCCATTGGGCTGCGGGCGAACAACTTGTCCTGTTCGGCGCGACATTCGTCGCCGATCGCGTCGTCATCGACCGCGACCGCATTACCGCCGGCGGCGTCACTTCGGGTATCGACTTCGCCTTCCGCATCATCGAACAGACCCATGGCCGCGACGTCGCCGAAGCCATCCAGCTGGCGCTCGAATATGATCCGGAGCCGATCGGCGGCGGCACCCCGGCGACGGCCCGCCCGGAAATCCTGGCGCAGGTCCGCGCCGCCATGGCCGGCCGCCTGGCCACCCGCGAGGCCGAGGTCGCCGCCATCGCGGCCGGGGTCAGCTGAGCGCTGTCACCCGCGCCGCCACGGCGCGCAGATCCGCGATGAACGCGGCGCGCTCCGCTGCCGCCGCCGCCGGGTCCTCGATACGCAGCAGATAGCTCGGGTGGACGGTGATCCACAGCTCCGATCCGTCCGGCTGCACGATCGCCCGCCCGCGTTCGCGCGAAATCGTCACCACCCGCCCGGTCACGCCCCGCGCCGCCGTCGCCCCCAGCGCCACGATGACCCGCGGCTTCAGCGCCGCGCGTTCGGCATCCAGCCACCAGCGGCACGCGGTGATTTCCCCCGCGCCGGGCTTGGCATGGATGCGGCGCTTGCCGCGCGGTTCGAACTTGAAATGCTTGACGGCGTTGGTGACATAGGCGCGGGCCCGGTCGATCCCGGCCGCTGCCAGCGCCGCATCGAACACCTGCCCCGCCGGCCCCACGAACGACCGCCCGGCCAGATCCTCCTGGTCGCCCGGCTGTTCGCCGACGAACATCAGCACCGCATCCGCCGGACCCTCGCCGAACACCGTCTGGGTCGCCGGCGCCCACAGGGGGCAGCGCTGGCAGGTGGCGGCGTCAGCGCGCAGGGCGTCGATGCCGGCCAAGGCCTGAGGCCCCGGACCCCCATCGAGGGAGGCCGGCTTCGGCAAGCCGCCATCATCGATCATCGTCCGCGTTCGCTTCGCCGCGCCGGCGATCAGGTCGGGGATCAGCGCTGCTTCGGGGAGGTTCTTCCAGTATTTCTTCGGCATCTCGCTGGTCATCGCGTTGATCTTCAGCCGCGCCGGGTTGAAGATGCTGGCATAATAGGTTTTCCACGTCGCCTCGAGCGGATCGTCGCCCGGCACATCGGCCTTGACCGCGCCGGGGCTGAAGGCCACCGCCTCCCCATCCCAGTGCATGCAGAGCTCGGGCGTCAGGATCGAAAAGCGCATCGTCGTGAAGCGCCGCGTGAAAAAGCCGGCATTGAGCCGCACGATATGATGTTCCGGCTCGAACCAGGCCGCAAACCGCTCGCCGGTATCGTCAGGAACCTCGCGAAACCGCACGAACGCGCGCATCTTGTGGACATCGCGCCCGACGGCCTTGGCCAGCATGTCGAGCCGGCGAACGAGCGGATCGGCACTGTCCTCCAGCAACTTCGGCCGCGCCTGCAGCGCCACCAGCGCCGCGTGCAGCAACGCGAACCGCTCCGGGTCCGAATGGCAGATCACCCGCCGCGCCAGGTCCGGGAACGCCTTGGGCACCCGCAACTCCGCCCCGCCTGCCCCCGCATCACCCCCGCCGAGCAGGTCGCCCGCATCCCCTGCGACCCGCCACGACACCGTCTCCGGCCCGATGCCGCCCGCGATCAAACTCCGCGCGGCCGTACGGAAGCCGTCGAAATCATCGGGAGAAGCGAGGGTGACGGTTGTCAAGAACAGGGCCTCCGGCGGCTGGGCCATTGGCCCAGACCCATTTGATAAACACGCCCACGGCGGTTCGGTGCCAGCCATCGAGGCGCCGGCAGCCCTTAGAACAACTCCAGCTGCGCCCGTTCCGGCTTGACCAGGGTCGCCCGCAGGCCGCCGGCATCGGCCAGCGCCACCGGCCGCCAGTCCGCCGCGATCACGAACGGCCGCAGCTTGTCGATCCCGCGCACCAGCCGCCCCAGGTCGGCAAGATCGAGCCGCCGCTGCCGCCGAACCCGCAGCACCGCATTGACCGATTTCACTCCCAGCCCGGGGATGCGCAGCAACATCTCGCGCGGCGCCCGGTTGATATCGACCGGAAACTGGCCGCGTTGCTTCAACGCCCAGGCAGTCTTGGGGTCGATATCGAGTGGCAGATGGCCGGCATCGGTGGCATCCTGCACCTCGGCCACGCCGAAGCCGTAGAACCGCATCAACCAGTCGGCCTGGTACAACCGGTGCTCGCGGATCAGCGGCGGCGACACCAGCGGCAGCACAGCGCTGGCATCGGGAATCGGCGAGAAGGCGGAATAATAGACCCGCCGCATCCCGAACCGCCCGTAAAGACCCTGCGCCGTGCCCATGATGGCGCTGTCGTCGGCGCCATCCGCGCCCACGATCATCTGCGTCGATTGCCCCGCCGGCGCGAATTTCGGCGCCGATCGGTAATGTTTGCGCGCGTCCTTGTTGTCGTCGATCGCCGTCTTCAACCCGGTCATGGCGCCGCGGATGCGCACGCCGTTCTTTTCGGGCGCCAGCCGCGCCAGGCCGGTTTCGGTCGGCAGTTCGATGTTGATCGAGAGCCGGTCGGCGTACAGTCCCGCCTCCTCGAGCAGTTCCGGCGCGGCGTCGGGAATGGTCTTGAGATGGATATAGCCGCGGAAATCATGCTCCAGTCGCAGCGTCCGCGCCACGCGCACCATCGCCTCCATCGTGTGGTCCGACGACCCGATGATCCCCGACGACAGGAACAGCCCCTCGATATAGTTGCGCTTGTAGAAAGCCAGGGTCAGCCGCACCACCTCATCGACGGTAAAGCGCGCCCGCCGCACATTCGACGAGCGCCGGTTGATGCAATAATGGCAATCGAAGATGCAACTGTTGGTCAGCAGGATCTTCAGCAACGAGATACAGCGCCCATCCGGCGCATAGCTGTGGCATATGCCCATGCCCTCGGTCGACCCGACGCCCTTGCCACCCACCGATGACCGCTTCGCCGTTCCCGACGACGCACAGGAGGCATCGTATTTGGCCGCATCGGCAAGAATGGCAAGCTTCTCGCGTGTGTCCAGATGCGCCATCCGTTCTTTCTATGTTCCATTGTTCTCCCGCGCAATGCGACATTTCGGCGAGACTCCGCAGGAAGCTGACACTGTGGTAAACAAATCTTCATCGAGGAGGGGCATCTGTGAAAAATCTGGTCGTCTTTGCGGCCGCGCTGCTGGGAAGCGCCTCGGCACAATCGGCCATTCTGTTCCAGCAGACACTGTCGCCCACCAACGGCAGCGCAACCTTCTCCGGCACGCTCGCCAGCGTGTCGGGTTATCGTGACCACCGGACCTATATCAGCGTCGGATCGGGCATTTTGAGCGAAGTCGACTGGCGGATCGCGGCGCAATTCGTTCGCTATTGGTGGGAATTGATCGACGAGGACGAATTCGGCAATCAGGAGATCATCCTGAACGGCAACACCTACCCCTATGATCCCAGCTGCGATCTGCGCCTCGACGCGACCAGCTGCCAGCATGTCAATCTCGACGGCGGCCTGCAGAACAATGCCGCCCGGCTCCTCTATCGGGCGCCGACAAGCTACAACAACTGCATCCCGTTCAACGGGGTTTTCGACGTGGTCTGCGCCACGCTCCACTATGTCGACCCGCCGCAGTTCCAGATCCGCGTCGCCGGCACATCACCGATCACGCTGACAATTTCGGACAGTCACATTGCCGGCGCCGTGCCGGAGCCCGCCAGCTGGGCGATGCTCATCGCCGGATTCGGCCTTGTCGGCGCCGCGCTCAGGCGAAAAGCCAGTGTCCGCGTCACACCACCCGACGACGATGCCAGCCGTTGCAAATTTGGTTCGGGACCGATCTTGATTGCCGGGCGTTAAGGCGCAAATCCCAACCCGATGATCAGGACAAGGACGGAAGAATGCTGCGACAATTGATGGGCACGACCGCGACGACTTTGATTGCCCGCCAGTTCGGCGGCGCCGCAGCGGGGCCCGCCGGTGCCCTGGTCGGGCTTGCCCTGCCGTTCATTGCCCCGCGCTTCGGGCCGCTCGGCATGGTCGGAATGGCTGTCGGTGCCTGGGCGATCGGCCGCATTCTGAAGGAACAGGCCGAAAAAGACGCTGCCGCAGCAACCGGCGTCACCATCGACGCCGGCCGCGCGACCGATCCTACGCTTTTGCCTTCGCGACGCTGACCAGCGCCGGCCGCAGCAACCGGTCCTTGATGACATAGCCGGCCTGCAGTTCATCGACGATGGCGCCCGGCGCATGCGTTTCATGCTCGACCTCGATCATCGCCTGGTGGCGATTGGGGTCGAGCTTCTGGCCCGCCGTCTCGACCTTGGTGATGCCGTGACGACCGAAAATCGCGGTCAGTTCGCGTTCGGTCGCTTCGATTCCGGACCGCACCGCGTCGAAGCCCTCGGCGGGCAACGCCGCCACGGCCCGACGCAGATTGTCCGCCACCGCCAGCAGGTCGCGGGCAAAGCCGGTCATCGCATAGGCCGCGGTGTCGGCCTTGTCGCGCTCCAGCCGGCGGCGTGTATTCTCGGTCTCGGCCGCCTGGCGCAGCAGGCGATCTTTCAGCTCGGCAATTTCCTTGTCCTTGGCGTCCAGCAGTTCGGCATGGTTCGCCTCGGCTGCTTCGGGCACCGCGTCGGCTTCGATATCGGGGGTCATTTCCGGCGCGTCGTTCATGTCATTCATGCTACCAACCTGCTCAATGTTCGTGCGGTATAATCCACCATGGGTATCACCCGCGCATAGTTCAACCGTGTCGGGCCGATAACGCCGACAATGCCGACCACCTGTCCGCCCGGCCCGCGATAGGGCGCCGCGATGACGCTCGACCCCGAAAGCGAGAACAGTTGCGATTCGGCGCCGATGAAAATCTTGGTCGCGTCGGCATTGCGTGCCAGTTCGAGAACGCGGATCAGTTCCTCCTTGTCCTCGAGATCACCGAGCAGCTGGCGCACGCGGTCGAGATCGACGCTCGATTCGACCAGATTGGCCTGGCCGCGCACGATCAGCACGGGCCGCGCCGCGCCATCCGACGACCAGGCTGCCAGCCCCGTCGCCACCGCCTGCGCCGTCATCGCATCGAGCATGGCACGGTCGGCGGCAATCTCCGTCGCCAGCCGATCGCTGGCGCCGGCCAGCGTCAACCCCGCCAGCCGCGCGTTGATGTAATTGGCCGCCGCCTCCAGCGCCATCGGCGGCACGCCTTCCGGCAGCTCGACGACACGGTTCTCGACACTGCCATCGGCGCCGACGAGGATGACCAGCGCACGCTGCGGCGACAGCGCAACGAAACTCACTTGCCGGATCAGCATTTCGCGGCGCGGCACCAGCACCAGCCCGGCACATTGCGACAGGCCCGACAATACGGTGGTGGTGCGTGCCAGCACATCCTCGATCGCGGCGCCGCCGGACAGCCCCGAATCGAGCAGGTTGCGCTCGTCCTCGGACGGCTCGGAAGCCTGCATCATGCCGTCGACGAACATCCGCAGCCCCAGCTGGGTCGGCAACCGTCCAGCCGACGTGTGCGGCGCTGCCAGCAGCCCCAGCTCTTCAAGGTCCTGCATGGTGTTGCGGATCGACGCCGGCGACAACCCCAGGGCGCCCAGTTTCGACAGGGTGCGCGACCCGACCGGCGCGCCGGTGGCGAGATAGGAATCGACGATCTGCCGAAAGACCTCACGCGCGCGGTCGTTCAGCTCGGCCACGGAAGGAGATTGCATGGCGGGAATGTAGGCGCTCGCCCCCATCCCCGCAACGCCGAACCCGAGCGCTGCCGTTGCGACCCGCCGCCGAACCCGCTACCGACCGCCCATATATCCAAAGGAAAGCCCATGCGCCCCAGCGGCCGCGCCCCCGACCAGATGCGCACCATCGAGATGATCCCCGGTTTTTCGGCGCATGCCGAAGGATCGTGCCTCGTCAAGTTCGGCCAGACCCATGTCCTTGTCACCGCCAGTGTCGAGGATCGCCTGCCGCCGTGGTTGCGCGGCAAGGGCAGCGGCTGGGTGACGGCCGAATATGGCATGTTGCCGCGCGCCACCCACACCCGCGGCAGCCGCGAGGCCGCCAAGGGCAAGCAGTCGGGCCGCACCCAGGAAATACAGCGGCTGATCGGGCGGTCCTTGCGCGCCGTCACCGACCTGAAGCTGCTCGGCGAACGCCAGATCACCCTCGATTGCGACGTCATCCAGGCCGATGGCGGCACCCGCACGGCGTCGATCTCCGGTGCCTGGGTGGCGCTGCGCCTCGCCATCGACGGCATTATGGCCCAGGCCGCGGCAAAAGGGACGCCGCTCGCCGGTGATCCGCTCGCCACCCAGGTCGCCGCGATCAGCTGCGGCGTCCACAACGGCCAGCCGGTGCTCGATCTCGACTATGTCGAGGACAGCGATGCCGGCACCGACGCCAATTTCGTGCTGACCAGCAGCGGCGGCATGGTCGAAGTCCAGGCGACGGCCGAAGGCGCCCCCTTCGACGAGGAAACCCTGCTGCGCTTGCTCCGCCTGGCCCGCATCGGCTGCAACGAGGTCTTCGCCGCGCAGCTGAAGGCTACCGGCCGGTAGATGCGCCGCCAGCTTGCGCCCGGTCGGCTGGTGCTGGCCACCCACAACCCCGGCAAGGTGGTGGAACTCGCCGAATTGCTCGGGCCCCACGGCCTCGACATCGTGTCCGCCGGCGACCTCGGCCTGGCGGAGCCCGAGGAGACCGGCGAGACCTTCATCGCCAATGCCGAACTGAAGGCGCTTGCCGCTGCCACGGCGTCCGGCCTGCCGGCGCTCGCCGATGATTCGGGGCTGTGCGTCGATGCGCTCGGCGGCGCCCCCGGCATCTATTCGGCGCGCTGGGCCGGCCCTGGCAAGGACTTCGCCATCGCCATGGCGCGCGTTCACGACGCCATGGGCCAGGACGGCCCGCGCACCGCGCATTTCATCTGCGCGCTGACCATCGCCTGGCCCGACGGCCATACCGAAAGCGTGGAAGGCCGCTGCGACGGCCGCCTCGTCTGGCCGCCGCGCGGCGACAAGGGCTTCGGCTATGACCCGATGTTCGTCATGGACGGCAAGTCGCGCAGCTTCGGCGAAATCTCGCGGGCGGAAAAGGAAGCCGACAACCACCGCGCAAGGGCGTTTGCGCAGCTGCTGCCGCTTCTTCCCCCCCGCTAATGGGAAACCCCATCCCAGCCGCGCCGGACCCCATCGCCCTCTACGTCCACTGGCCGTTCTGCGTCACCAAATGCCCCTATTGCGATTTCAACAGCCATGTCCGCGCCAGCATCGACGACAATGCCTGGCGCACCGCCCTGCTCGCCGACCTCGCCCATGAAGCCGCGCGCCTGCCCGGCCGCCGTCTCGCCAGCATCTTCTTCGGCGGCGGCACCCCGAGCCTGATGCCGCCGGCCACAGTCGCGGCGATCATCGACGCCGCCACGCACCACTGGCCCGCCGCGCCCGACATCGAAATCACGCTGGAAGCCAATCCCAGTTCGGTCGAAGCCGCGCGCTTCGCCGGCTTCGCCGCCGCCGGCGTCAACCGCCTCAGCCTCGGCCTGCAGGCGCTGAACGACGCAGATCTGAAGGCCCTTGGCCGCCCGCACGACCTCGCCCAGGGCCTCGCCGCGCTGGACATCGCCCAGGCGAATTTCGCCCGCGTCAGCTTCGACCTCATCTACGATCGCCCCGGCATGACGCCCGACAGCTGGGCGCCCGAGCTTGCCCGCGCCATCGCCTTCGGCACGTCGCACCTGTCGCTCTACCAGCTGACCCTGGAGCCCGGCACGCGCTTCACCGCGCTTCACGCCCGCGGCCAGCTCGACATGCCCGATTCGGACACCTCGGCCGATCTGTTCGACCTGACCCGCGCCATGACCGCCGACGCCGGCCTGTTTGCCTATGAAGTGTCGAACCACGCCCGCCCCGGCGCCGAAAGCCGCCACAACCTCGCCTATTGGACCTATGGCGACTATGCCGGCATCGGCCCCGGTGCCCATGGCCGCCGGCAGGGCGTCGCCACCGCACGGCTGAAGAAGCCCGAAGCCTGGCTGGCGGGCGTTGCTGCCGGCAGCGGCCGCAGCGAAACCCTGCTGACGCCCGACGAGCGCGCCACCGAGGCACTGGTCATGGGCCTGCGCCTCGCCGCCGGCATCGACGCGGCGCGCTTCCAGGCCCGCACCGGCCTGCCGCTAGCCGCCGTCCTGCGCCCCGACCGTGTCGTCCGGCTGGTCGACCAGGGCCTGCTCGAACAGGATACACAGGGCCTGCGGCTGACGGCCGCCGGCCAGCCGTTCGTCGACGCCGTGCTCAAGCAGATCGCGGCCTGATCAGAACAGCTCGTCGAGCAGCAGATGGAACGTCAGCTTGTCGGCATCGGGCGCGATGCCATAGGCCGTCAACAATCGCGCCTGCAGCGACGCATCGAAATCGTCGAGGCAGTTCCACAAGATCGCCAGGTCCTGCCAGCGGTCGGCGAGGCCGGCCCGCCCGACGTCGATCATCCCGACGACCTCGCCGCCGGCCATCACCAGATTGTCGAGCGAGAAATCGCCGTGTGTCACCACCAGGTCGGAGTGCAGCGGCAGCAGCGCCTGCATCGCGTCCCACACCCGTTCGGCGCTCCAACCCTGCCGCGCGTCGTCGAAGTCGTCCAGGTCGACCGATCCGGCGTCGATCCGCACCCGCGCCTGCGCCATCCGCAGGCGATGGTCGGCATTGAACGGACAGTCGACAGGCGGGATCGCATGCAGCCGCCGCAGGAAGCGCGCCAGGGCGTCGACGATCTCGCCACCACCGCCGGCGCACAGCTGCTGGTACGCCGTCTCTCCGGCGACGGCCGTCATCAACAGCCAGGCATCGTCCGGGGTGCCGACAAACTGCACCAGCCTCGGCACCGGCAGGTGATCCGCCAGCCAGCGCAGCCGCACCATCTCGTCCGTCACATCGCCCGCCAGCGTTCCATGGCCGTGCTTGAGGTAAAGGTCCGGCGCCCCGGCCTTGCCATGCAATCGATAGACGGCGGCACCCGCCGCACCGACGGTGTCCCGCGCCCAGCGATAGCCGTCGACGGCGGTGGTGATGCTCGCCGGCGTCGGCACTGGCTTGCAGGCACGTTCTCGGGCTTGACCGGTCATCGCAATTCCTGCCTCCCCACGGCGTCACGCCGGCGTTAAGACCCGAATCCCTTCGGCGCCGGCGACACCGTGTTGATCACTCCGGTGCCGACCTGCTGGACCTCCAGCATCCGTTCCGCGACGTTGCCGGCGCCAAAGCGGAATGCACCGTCGATCCCCGCAAAGCCATCGCGGCTGCCCAGCGCGGCGCGCGGGAATGGCGTGTCGAGCACCCAATTGCCGGCAAGGCTGTTGACCAGCAGCACCGAATCATAGCCGAAACTCGCCAGCCGCGACGGATTGCTGCCGAATTTGGCGCGATAGCGTTCCGCCAGCTTGCGGAACCGTTCGTCGGACACCGACGCGAACAGCGCCCCGCGCAGCGAGCCGACATTGGCCAGCGCCGGTTCGTTGTTCCACAATTCGGTGCCCATGACGATTGCGACGCCCGGCGTCACGCCCATCTTGTTCAGCGCCGGCATCAATTGCGCCGCCACGCTGCCGCTGTCGGCGATCAGCAGCGCCTGGAACGGCAGCGGTGCCGGCGTTGCCGCCGCCACCGTGCCATCGGGACGGATCACCGGCTTGCCGGCCTTGGTGCGCGCGTCATAGGCAGTGACGCTGCGTGCCGCCGCCAGCATCTTGGCCGGGTCGCGCGGATAGCTTGCGACAGCGGTCGAGCGGCCACCTGCCGCTTCCACCGCGCGCACGAAGGCGGTCTGCGCCCGCTGGCCATAGACACCGGCCGGCACCAACGCCGCGAATCGGTCGATGCCGCGGCTGCGCGCATAGCTGACCGACCGGGCGATCGATTGTGCCGGCTGGAACCCCATCACATAGACATCGCCGCCGGCAACGCTGGCATCGTTGGAAAAGCTGATGACCGGGATTGCCTTGGTCGCCGCCACCGCCTGCACGGCGCGCACATCGCCGGCCAGCAACGGCCCCAGAAACAGCCCGGCGCCTTCCGCCAATGCCCGCGCTGCCGCTGCTTCCGCCCCCTGGGCGGTATCATAGACCCGCAGGTTGACGCGGGCGTTGCCGGCATCGAGCAGCGCCATGTTGGCGGCATTGGCAATCGACTGGCCCACCGGTGCGTTCGACCCGGTCAACGGCACCAGCAGCGCGACGCGGTTCTGCGCCGCCTCCGGCAGCGGCGCCGGGGCGGCCTTGTCAGGCGCCGCGGCGGGCGGCGGCGGCGTCTGCACCCCGGTTTTCCGGGGTGTCGCGCAGGCGGATGCGAGCAGCGCCAGCGTGATGGCAAGGGCGGCACCCCGCCGCGATGCTTGCGTGTGCCGACCTTGCGCGTTCATTATGTTGCGGGCGTCGCCGCCACCCGAGCCGGTGGCCACGCCGCTATTCAGGAACACCATTTGCACTCTCCCGAACCGTCCATCGAATCACCAGCGGCTCTTGACGCGGGGCTTTACATCGTCGCCACGCCGATCGGCAATCTTGGCGACCTGTCGCCCCGCGCCGCTGCCACGCTGGCGCGGGTGGCATTGATCGCCGCCGAAGACAGCCGGGTAACGGCGCGCTTGCTCCACCACATCGGCGCGCGCGTCCCCATGCTCGCCTATCACGACCATAGCGACGACGGCGTCCGGCGCGCCATCGTCGCGCGCGCCCTGCAGGAACCCGTGGCCCTGACATCGGATGCCGGCACGCCGCTGATCTCCGACCCCGGCTTCAAGCTGGTGCGCGATGCCCGGGCCGCCGGCGTCAACATTGTCACCGTCCCCGGTCCCTGCGCCGCGATCGCCGCGCTGACCCTTGCCGGCCTGCCGACCGACCGTTTCCTGTTCGCCGGATTCCTGCCGGCCAAGGCCGGCGCCCGCGCCACCGCTATCGCCGAGCTTGCCGAGATCCGCGCCACGCTCGTGTTGTACGAATCGGGGCCCCGCCTCGCCGCCAGCCTTGCGGCGCTGGCCCAGGGCCTTGGGGATCGTGACGCCGCCGTGGGCCGCGAGCTTACCAAGCGCTTCGAGGAGACCGTCACCGGCCGCCTGAGCGAGCTTGCCACCCGCTATGTCGACGCACCGCCGCGCGGGGAAATCGTCATCACCATCGCACCACCCGGCGCCGCCCCGGCAGCGGACGCCGAAACACTTGATGCGGCGCTGCTTGCAGCGCTCGCCGACGCCAGCGTGAAGACGGCCGTCGCTAGTGTCAGCGCCGCTCTGAAACTGCCGCGGGCGACCGTTTACGCGCGCGCACTGGCGTTGAAACGGAACTGAACACCCATGAAGCGCCCCGATTCGGCCGCGCGCCGGCGCAACGACCGGCGTGGCCGCCGCGCCGAAACCATCGCCGCCTGGTTTTTGCGCGCCAAGGGCTATCATATTGTTGCGCGGCGCGTGCGCACCCCGGCCGGAGAGATTGATATCGTTGCCCGCCAACGGGACTCGCTGGTATTTGTCGAGGTCAAGGCGCGGCGAACACTCGACAGCGCGATATTTGCGCTGCATCCTGCTGCATTGCGGCGGATCGAAGCCGCGTCGCGCGTGCTTGCCCCCCGTTTCGGCGCTGGCTGCACCACTACGCGGATCGATGCGGTGCTGGTGCGGCCATGGGGGTGGCCAGTCCATATGGTGGCGATCTGGCGGGAGCGTATGTGATGGAGTTGAACGATCTGGGCTTGCTCGACGATGGCGATATCGACCTCGTCGAAGCCGGCATTGCCCTGGCCCGCGCCGACCGGCCCGAAGCCGATGCGTCGCGGCTGCGGCGGCTGGTCAGCGGCTGGGCGATCGCCCTCCAGCGCGACACGCCCCCCGTGTCGGGCTCCGGCCGCGCCCGCCGCCTTTCCAACCTCATCGCCAGCGAGGCGGGACTGACCGGCGCCAGCGACGATTACGACAATCCGCTCAATGCCGATCTCATTGCCGTGGTCGAGCGCGGCCGCGGCCTGCCGGTCGCTCTGTCGATCCTCTATGTCGCGCTCGCCCGCCGCGTA
Source organism: Polymorphobacter fuscus (assembly GCF_011927825.1). Classification (NCBI taxonomy): domain Bacteria; kingdom Pseudomonadati; phylum Pseudomonadota; class Alphaproteobacteria; order Sphingomonadales; family Sphingosinicellaceae; genus Sandarakinorhabdus; species Sandarakinorhabdus fusca. The sequence goes on from NZ_JAATJI010000001.1 coordinate 1,626,091, forward strand.
GGCTGGCGCGCCAACGCGCTCAACCTGCCGGGCCATGTCATCGTCGAGATCAAGGGCGGCGTCGACACCGCGCTGATCGACCCGTTCGACCATGGCATGGGGATATCCCGCGACCGCGCCGTCGAAATCGCCCGCCACGGCGGCGGCGACGCCGCAACGGCCCGGTTCGAACCGATGACCAACCGTCAGCTGCTCATCCGCCTCATCACCAACCAGGCCAGTCGCGCTCGCAGCGGCGGCGACACCGTCCGCGCCCTGCGGCTGTATGAACGGATGACCGCCATCGCGCCGCGTCTGTCGAGCCTGTGGTGGGAGCGCGCCCGGCTCGAACAGTTGCTCGGCCACAACAACGCGGCGCGGGGCAGCCTGACGGCGATGCTGGAAACCACCCACGACACCGCCATGTCGCGCCGCATCCAGGCCGCGCTGGCAGCGCTCGCCCGCTCCGAAAGCTGACAGCGCTGCCGCCAGGGGTGGCGGGCGCCGGCGCCAGGCGCTACCGCAGCCGCACGCCGCTGTTCAGGAAGCTCCATGTCTCTTCGCATCGCCGTCCAGATGGACCCCATCGAAGCCGTCAACATTGGCGGTGATTCGACCTTCGCGCTGATGCTGGAGGCGCAAAAGCGCGGCCACAGCCTTCATCATTATCTCGCCACGGCGCTGTCCGCCGAAAACGGCCGTGTCCGCGCCCGCGCCCGGCCGCTCACCGTGCGCCCCGAAAAGGGCGCGCATTTCGCCTGGGCCGGCGACACCGCCACGCTCGACCTGGGCGAGGATGCCGATGTCGTCCTGATGCGGCAGGACCCGCCGTTCGACATGGGCTATATCACCGCCACCCACCTGCTGGAGATGGTCCAGCCCGAAACGCTGGTGGTCAATGATCCGGCCGAGGTCCGCAACGCCCCCGAAAAGCTGTTCGTGCTGCGCTATCCCGACCTGATGCCGCCGACGCTCGTCACCCGCAGCCTCGATGAAGCGATGGACTTTCGCGCCCGCCACGGCGCCGTCGTCGTCAAGCCGCTCTACGGCAATGCCGGAACCGCGGTGTTCCTCATCGACACGGCCGACGGCAATTTGCCGGCGCTCGTCGAATTGTTCGGCACGGTTTGGAACGAACCCTTCATGGTCCAGGCTTTCATCCCGCAGGTCAGCGCGGGCGACAAGCGCATCGTCCTTGTCGATGGCGAACCCGCCGGCGCCATCAATCGCCTGCCCAAATCGGGGGAAATCCGCTCCAACCTCGCCGCCGGCGGCGCGGCGCACGCCACCGAGCTGACACCCCGCGAAGCCGAGATCTGCGCGCGTATCGGGCCGGAGCTGAAGGCCCGCGGGCTGGTCTTCGTCGGCATCGACGTCATCGCCGGCCATCTGACCGAGATCAACGTCACTTCGCCCACCGGGATCGTCGCGATCGACCGCTTCAACGGCACCAACACGCCGGCGCGCATCTGGGACGCCATCGAAGCGCGCCACGCCGCCCGGACCTGACGGCTGCGCCGCGGCAGTCAGTTCTTGGGCGGCCCTGACACGCGTTCCCACGCCCCCAGCACACAGCCGCCGAACTGGATGCGGCTGAAGGGGTCGAACACATTGACGACATCGCCCCGGCACTGGCGATTCTGCGTCGATTGCGTCGCCAGCGCGCGATTTGGGCCATAGGCCGGACAGGCTGGCCCGGTATTGCGCCACCAACCCTGCGACGTGCGCACATAATAGCCGTGGGTGGCGGACAGTTCCTTGGCCCGCAACGCCCTGTTTTCCAGGCACAGCTGCGTTTCGGGCGCGGCATCGGCACGCGCTTGCCCAGCCTGAGCCGGCGCCGGGGCCGGCGCGCTCAAGGCGGGTGCCGCCACAGCGCAGCCCAGCGCGACAATCAGCAGGCGGTCGAGTCGTTGCATCGCAATCCTTTTCTGCCCCCCTGACAGCGTATCACCGCGCGGCCGCCTGCGCCAATGCCGTAAAGCCCACCGGCCGGCGGCCTCGCGCGGGCGGACGCGCGCTGTGCGGCGCATCAGGGTCCTTTGCGCGCTCAGATTCGGTCAGCATGGGCCGGATAACCCAAGCGCGCATACCCCCCGAACGGGGGTAACGGCACGGTCGAAATCCGGATAACGCCGTCACGTCGAGGAAACAGGTGCAAGGCGATGTGGTTTGACGCACCCGAGCCATCCCGTCGGACCCTGCAGAGAACGCAGCGTGCGGCACGCGAACAGGCAGTACGCGTTAACCGTGGAGAAATATTCAGCTTGCGAAGCTGTCCTTCGCCGCACGCCGCAGACCGAGCTCGGTCGCATCGCGGGCGCGGACGAAGGGATTGGTTGCACGCTCTTCGCCAATGGTGAACGGGACCGTTGGCAAAGCGCGTGCGCGGCGCGCGCCGACTGACACGGCGCGCGCCGCAAGCGCCGCATTTTCAGGCTCCACAGTCACGGCAAATCGCGCATTGCTCTGGGTGTATTCGTGCGCGCAATACACCCGGGTCGCATCGGGCAGCGCCATCAGCTTGCCCAGCGCCGCGAACATGTCGGCGGGCGTGCCCTCGAACAACCGTCCGCATCCCATGGCGAACAGCGTGTCGCCCGGAAACAGCACGCCGTCACGGTCGAAGGCATAGGCGATATGCCCGGCGGTATGCGCCCCGACATCGAACACCCGCGCCACGGAAGCACCGACCGCCACCGTGTCACCGTCACCCACGGCCCGGTCGATGCCGGGAATCCGCGCTGCCTCGCCGCGCGGACCCGTCACCTTCGCGCCGGTGGCAGCGACAATGGCCAGGTTGCCGCCGACATGATCGGGGTGCCAGTGGGTGTTGAGGATCTGGCTGATTGTCCAGCCGCGTTCGGCAGCGGCCGCCAGCACCGGTTCGGCAACGGCCGGATCGATGACGGCGGTGTCGCCGCTTGCCGCATCATGCGCCAGATAGACATAATTGTCGCTGAGCACGGGAATCTGGACGATCTCCAGCGTCATGGCCATTCCCTTCCGCCGACCACCAGCCGATCGACGCGCAGCGTGCCGATGGCGAGGTCATCGATGCGCGCCCGCCGCACCCGCAGGCGCCCGACGACCAGCCGCCCGATCGCCAGCGCTCCGATGGCAAAAGCGCCCACCGCCAGCGCCCCGACCGCCGCCGCGCCCAGCGCCGAACTGCCCGTGGCGCTCGCCCCCGTCGCCGTTGCACCGGTGGCGGTGGCGCCGGTGGCGACGGCACCCTGCGTGACGATGGACAGGTCGCTCGTCATCACCAGCTGCCGGTGTTGGCCATCGATGCCCAGGGCTCGGCCGGCGCGAGGCGGGGGCCCGCCTGCAGCAGCTCGACCGAAATGCCGTCGGGCGACCGCACGAACGCCATGTGCCCGTCGCGCGGCGGCCGGTTGATGGTGACGCCGCCGTCCTGCAGCCGCTGGCATGTGGCGTAGATGTCGTCGACCGCATAGGCCAGATGGCCGAAGTTGCGCCCGCCGGTATAGCCGCTTTCATCCCAATTGTGGGTCAGTTCGACCTGGGCGCTTTCGTCCCCCGGCGCCGCCAGGAAGATCAGCGTAAAGCGCCCGCCTTCATTATCGATACGCCGCACCTCCTTCAGCCCCAGCAGGTCGAAGAAATGCAGCGTTGCCGGCACGTCCGACACGCGGATCATGGTGTGGAGATATTTCATCGTCGTTCCTTCAAGACCTCGATCCGGACTGCACGAACCCGGAAAGACGTCACGGGAAGGGCAAACCGTTCGCGGGCAATCTAACAACCCTTGCGCCAAATTGCGACCACCCGCAGGGTGTCAGGGACGCGCCGCTGCCTGCAGCGCCTTTGCAGCCGCGGCGCCGGCCATCGAATCGGCCCCTGCGCTCGCCGCCGCCGTCCACGCGGTTTTCGCCAGCTCCATATTGCCCTGTGCCGCGGCGATATTGCCTGCCTCATACTGGACTTCGGCGCTGTCGGGGCTTTGCCCTGCCGCCGCCAGGATCGCTGCCTCGGCCGTTTTCAGGTCGCCCATGCGCCGCGCCAGCGTGGCCTTCAACAGCCAGCCATCGGCCACCTGGCCGTCGATCGCCGTCGCGCGATCGAGGTCGGCCGCGGCTTCCTTGTCGCGCTTGAGGTCAACGAGGGCTTCGGCGCGGGTGACGCGCAGCGCCGCTTCGACTCGCGGACTGATCGCGGTTCCGGCACCGTCGATCGCTTCACCCAGGAATTTGACGGCGGCTTCGGGTTGCCCGGCAAGCAGCGCCGCATCGGCGCCCTGGCTCAGCAGGACAACCGCCTGGCCGTCGCCGGCGCGCTGCGACGCCTGCGCCGCTGCTTCGAAACTGCGGAACGCCGCCGTGTAATCCTTGCGTTGAAACTGCGCCAGGGCGAGGCAGTGCACCGCCCCGGTGCCGCCGTTTTCGATCCGCCAGGCCTGCGCCGTTTCGATGGCGCGTTCCGGTGCCGATTTGGCGAGCGCCAGACAGGCATTGTAGCGGCTGCGATCACCGGCCATCGGCCCCGCCGTCACGCCTTCCGGCGGTGCAGCCATCAACATCAGTGTCAGCAGGATCACGCTGTCTCTCCGGTCATTTCGGCAACGGCGGCGATCAGCAGGGCGATGTCCTGCGGGCGCGACAACCGATGGTCGCCATCCTTGACCAAAGTGACCTTAACCCGGTCCGAACGCAGCCGCTCGGCGATATCGAGGCTCAACCGCCACGGCACCGCATCGTCGCGCTGGCCATGGAGCAGCGTCACCGGTGCATCGATGGCGATGGCACCGCCCAGCACGCGCTGCGTCGGTGCATCGGCGATCAACGCCCGGGAATAGCGATAGCCGTCGCCGTCATAGTCGCTAGGCCGGGCGAACCAGCCCTGCGCCGCCAGCGCCGCGCGGTCGGCGTCGGTCATGTCCAGCCCCCAGTCGGTGAAATCGGGCGCGGCCGCCACCCCGACCAGCCCCGCCAGCCGGTGCCGGAGCCTTTCGCCAAGCCGCAACGCCACCCATCCGCCCATCGACGACCCGACCAGCACCACCGGCAGGCCGGGCGCAACATGGTCGATGACCGCCGCCGCGTCACCCGTCCAGCGCCCGATCGACCCGTCGAGAAAGTCGCCGCCGCTGGCACCGCACCCCGAATAGTCGAGCCGCAGGGACGCCCGACCCGCCGCCGTCGCCCAGTCCGCCAGCGCCTGCGCCTTCGATCCCGTCATGTCGGACATATAGCCGGGCAGGAACACCAGCAGCGGCCCCGCCCCCGCGACATGCCGGAATGCCAGTTGCACACCCTGGTGGTCCATCATCTGCATCATCGTCATGGCCCAGCTGTTAGCGCATAACCCACTGCCATTGCACCCGCGTCCGATCGGCGTATCATCGCGTCACTGACCGTCGAGTCCCGCTGGCCTTCCCGAAGGAGCACGCAATGGACCTCACAATGTCACCACCGGATACCGCACCGGTGCGCAGCCTGACCACCGATGACCTGTCCTGGGCGCTTGCCGAAGGCTGGTCAGACTTCAAGGCCAAACGCGGCGACCTTATCCTGTTGCCGTTCATCTATCCGCTCGTCGGCGTGCTCGCCTCGGTATTTGCCTTCAACACCAACCTGATGCCGTTGATCTTCCCGCTCGCGGCCGGGTTCGCGCTCGTCGGGCCGATCGCAGCCGCCGGATTCTATGAAATCGCCCGCCGCCGCGAAGCCCGGCTCGACGCCAGCTGGTGGCATTTCCTCGATCCGCTGAAGGGTCGGTCGCGGCTACCGATCGCCATGCTGACCTTCATGCTGGCGGCGATCTTCCTCGCCTGGATGGGCGCGGCGCAGGCCATCTACAGCGCCACGCTCGGCACGCTTGCGCCTGCCGACACCACTGCCTTCCTGCGCGATCTGTTCGGCACGCCGCAGGGCCTGACGCTGATCGTCGTCGGCAACATGGTCGGTGCGCTGTTCGCCGTCGTGACCCTGGCGCTCAGTGCCTTCAGCTTCCCGATGGTCGTCGACAAATCGACCACCGGCGTCGACGCCAGCGCCGCCGTCGCCACCTCGGTGCGCGCCTTTCTGCGCAGCCCGGTCGTGATGATCGGCTGGGGCATTCGCGTCGGGGTCATCCTGCTTGCCGCGGCGGTGCCGCTGTTCGTCGGATTGATGATCGCCCTGCCGGTGCTTGGCTACGCCACCTGGCACCTCTATTCCCGCGCCGTGGAGCGCTGACGCGCGCGCCATCGCCGATTGACTTCGCGCCCTGCCTTGCCGCAGGTGGCGCCCGCGCCACTTCCGGCGCCACAGGCCCGTTTTCAATGTCCGATCTCATCCAGCTGACGCTTCCCGACGGTTCCGTGCGCGACCTGCCGCGCGGCACCACCGGCGCCGATGTGGCGGCCAGCATCGGCCCCGGCCTGTTGAAGGCGGCCCTCGCCGCCCGCGTCAACGACGAACTCGTCGACCTGTCGCGCCCCATTCTCGCCGATGCCCGGCTTTCACTGGTGACGGCAAAGGACGAGGCCGAAGCGCTCGAACTTGCCCGCCACGACTATGCCCATGTGCTCGCCGAAGCCGTCCAGCACCTGTTTCCGGGCACGCAGATCACTTTCGGACCGTCGACCGACGACGGCTTCTATTATGACTTTGCGCCGAAGGACCGGCCGTTCACCGAGGAAGACCTGCCCGGAATCGAGGCCGAAATGCGCGCCATCATCGCGCGCAATGAACCGCTGGTGCGCGAGGAATGGACCCGCGACGCGCTGATCGCCCACTTCAACGCCCATGGCGAAACCTTCAAGGCCGAATGGGCGGCGGAGCTTCCCGATGGCGAGGCGCTGACGATCTATCGCGCCGGCAACCAGCCCGATGCGTGGCTCGACATGTGCCGCGGCCCGCATCTGCCGTCGACGGGCAAGCTCGACCCCAACGGCTTCAAGCTGACGCGCGTGTCGGGCGCCTATTGGCGCGGCGACCAGAACAACGCGATGCTCAGCCGCATCTACGGCACCGGCTGGCTGAACAAAAAGCAGCTCGACGCGCATCTGCTGCGCATCGAGGAAGCCGCCAAGCGCGACCATCGCAAGATCGGCCAGGAGATGGACCTGTTCCACCTCCAGCCCGAGGCGCAGGGCAGTGTATTCTGGCACCCGCGCGGCTTCATCCTGTGGCGCCAGCTGGAGGCCTATATGCGCCGCCGGCTCGACGCCGCCGGCTATGACGAGGTCAAGACGCCGCAGTTGATGGATGCCCGCCAGTGGGAACAATCGGGCCATTGGGGCAAATATCGCGAGAACATGTTCGTCGTTCCCGACGAAATCCCCAACACCGACGACGATGCAGCGGTGTTCAGCGGCACCGCCGACCTGATGGCGCTGAAGCCGATGAACTGCCCGGCCCATGTGCTGATCTTCCGCCAGGGCATCAAATCCTACCGCGACCTGCCGATCCGCATGGCCGAATTCGGCTGCTGCCACCGCAACGAGCCGCACGGCGCCCTCCACGGCATCATGCGCGTCCGCCAGTTCACCCAGGACGATGCCCATATCTTCGTCCGCGAAGACCAGCTGATCGCCGAGGTGCAGGGGTTCTGCGAACTGCTCGACAGTGTCTACCGCGACCTCGGCTTCGACGATTACGCCGTCAAGCTGGCGCTGCGCCCCGACAAGCGCTTCGGCAGCGATGCGATGTGGGACCAGGCCGAGGACGAGCTGCGCCAGGCGGTGATGCTCTCAGGCCTCAGCCAGTCGATCAAGGACAGGTTCGAGGAACTGCCCGGCGAAGGCGCATTTTATGCCCCCAAGCTCGAATTCCACCTGACCGACGCCATTGGGCGGACGTGGCAGGTCGGCACCATCCAGTCCGACCGCGTCCTGCCCGACCGGCTCGACGCCAGCTATATCGCGGAGGACGGCAACCGCCACCGGCCGATCATGCTCCACCGCGCCATCCTCGGCACCTTCGAACGCTTCATCGGCATCCTCATCGAGCATCACGCCGGCCGCTTCCCGCTGTGGCTGACACCGGTACAGGCGGTGGTGGCGACGATCGTGTCCGATGCCGACGACTATGCCGGGACGGTGGCGGCGGCGCTGCAAAAGGCCGGCATTCGCACCGAAACCGACCTGCGCAACGAGAAGATCAATCTGAAGGTGCGGGAGCACAGCCTGTCCAAGGCCGGCTACATGCTCGTCCTTGGTCGCCGCGAGGCCGAGGAAGGCACCGTCGCGCTGCGCTCGCTCGCCGGCGGCGAACAGCGTGTCATGCGCCTCGACGAGGCGGTTGCGCTGCTTGTCGCCGAAGCCACGCCCCCCGATCTCAAGCGCCGGATGTCTTGATGCGCTCCATGCTTGTCCTGACCATCGCTGTCCTTGTGGCTGCCTGCGGCAGCAAGGCGCCTACCGAGACCAAGACCACTGCCGGGCCACCTGCGCTCAACCCGGCGCAGACCGCCTACAAGGCCGCCAACGATCGGATGCACCAGGCGATGGGCGCGATCCCGGCCGACCCCGACCGTGCCTTCCTGACCGGCATGATCCCCCACCACGAAGGTGCCATCGACATGGCACGGATCGAGCTGGAGCATGGCAAGGATCCGCGCGCGCGCGAACTGGCCAAGGCGATTATCGCCGCCCAGCGCGCCGAAATCGACCAGATGCAGGCCTGGCTGGCGGAAATGCCCGCCAGCGGCGCGCCTGCCACCGTCACCACGCCGGTCGACCATGACGCGATGGGCCACGCCATGCCGGACGCCAAATAGGCCGGGACTGCGCCTGGCCATGCATCGCCCCGCCGGTTCCGGGCGTTGCACACCCTGGACCAGGGCAGGAGCAATTGATGGCGACGAACCGCGAACGACTGGAAGCCGAAATGCAGGCAGCCGCCGCCGCCAACGACTTCGAACGCGCGGCCAAGCTGCGGGACGAATTGCGTGCCCTCGCCTTCGATCCGTCGGAAATCCATGCCCAGGTGCCCGGCGCCATGGGCATCGGCACCCAGCATCCGCGGCCGCTGCCGCCCGAAGGCTGGCAGCGCCCCAAGAAACCCGATCCGATGACTCGTGGCCGCCGAAAATGACGTTCTGACGACTGCGGCGGCGCGCAATTGACTTACCAACCCCCTATGTTATGGAACAGATGCGTTACGATCCCGGTCCAAGGGGGACCATCGGGATGTGTTGCATTTCAAGGTGATGTCACGATGGACTTCATGACGTTTCTTCTCGATGTCCTGATCATCTTTGTCTTCATCATGTGGTTCTGGTTGCTCATCACGGTGATGGGTGACCTGTTCCGGCGCCATGACGTCGGCGGCTTTGCCAAGGTCATCTGGGTCATCTTCCTGGTGTTGCTGCCATATCTCGGCGTCTTCGCCTATCTGCTGACGCAGGGTTCGGGCATGGCCAGGCGCAACATGGCGCAGGCCGAAAAGGCGCGCGACGAGCTGCGCTCGATCGTCGGCTTCAGCGCCGCTGACGAACTTGAAAAGCTGGACCGGTTGAAGGCGGCCGGAAGCATTTCGGCGGACGAACACGCCAGCCTGCGCGCGCGCCTCGTCGGCTGATCGCCGGCGCCGGGCGCACCTGCAATGGCAACGCGGCGATCGCTGCCGGCACGGCTGCTGCGCTGGGTTGCCGTGGCAGCGGCCGCGGTCCTGCTGCTCGTCATCGGCGGCACCTTCACCCACGCCTGGCTGATGGCGCCTGCCGCGCCGATCGCCGCCTGGCACACGCGCGTGCCGCCGGAGCTCGACGCGGCGGCGATCGACGCGACCGACTGGAAAGGCTATCTCGCCGCCGAGGATCGCGCCTTCGCCTTCGTGGACGCCGAGGTCACGCAACGTCTGCCGCCCGGCGACCGCTTGCCGATCAACCGCTATTTCCGCGGCAGTCCGATCTACCCGCCCCGCCTCGTCCGCAACTGGAACCGCTCGTTCGTGCTGGAACCCGCGGGTCCATCGGCGGGCGTTGTCGTTCTCCTCCACGGCCTGACCGACGCGCCATACAGCCTGCGCCACGTCGCCCTGCTTTACCAGGCGCGCGGCTGGACCGCGATCGGCATCCGCATGCCCGCCCATGGCACGGTGCCCGCCGCGCTGACCAAGGCGCGGTGGCAGGAGTGGACCGCGGCGACCCGTCTCGCCATGCGCGAAGCCCGGCGCCGCGCCGGCACCGCGCCCATCGACATCATTGGCTATTCGAACGGCGGCGCCTTGGCGATGCACCATGCGCTGGCGGCAGCCGCCGACCCCAGCGTGCCCCAGGCCCGGCGCATCGTGCTGCTGTCACCGATGATCGGCCTGACCGAATTCGCCCGCTTCGCCGGTGTCGCCGGCTGGCCGGCAGTGTTCCCGGCCTTTGCCAAGGCCGCTTGGCTCGACATCGTCCCTGAGTATAATCCGTTCAAATACAATAGTTTCCCGGTCAATGCCGCGCGCGAGTCCTTCGCCCTTACCGCTGCCCTCAGGGATACGATCGACAGCGCCATCGCCGATGGCAGCATTCGGCGCCTGCCGCCGGTGCTGACCTTCCAGTCGCTGGTCGACAGCACGGTCAGCACGCCTGCGGTGGTCCATGATCTCTACGATCATCTCCCCGCCAATGGCAGCGAGCTGGTGATCTTCGACATCAATCGCCATGCCGATTTCGGCCCGATGCTGCGCCCCGCCGTGGCCGGGCGGCTGGCGACGATGCTGCCGACCAAAGCTCGCCCTTATCGCGTCACCATCCTCACCAACGCTGCCCCCGATGTCGATGCCGTGGTGGAGCGCACCACGGCGGCCGGCGCCACCACAGCAGTGACTCGCCCGCTTGACCTGGCATTTCCCCCGCAGATCTATTCGCTGACCCATATCGCCCTGCCGTTCCCCGCCAGCGACGGCCTTTACGGGGCCGCGCCCGACCCCGGCGATGCCTTTGGCGTCCACCTCGGCACCCTGGCGGCCCGCGGCGAACGCGGCACCCTGTCGATCAGCCTCGACACCTTGCTGCGGCTGTCCTGGAATCCCTTCTTCCCCTATCTCGCCGATCGCGTTGCCCCCACAGCCGGCGCCGCATCGTGACGCGCAGCGCCTCGCCGGTCATCATCGCGCTGCTGCTCGTCGTCGCCGCGCTGTTCCTGACCCGGTCGGTCATGGAACCGGTCGCTTTTGCCCTGTTCATCGTCGCCCTGGCGGCGCCGTTCCAGACGCGGTTGCGGCGCGTCATGCCCGCCGGGCTGGCGCTGCTCGCCACCATCGTCGTCACCCTCGGCGTGCTCGGCCTGCTGGTGCTGGCGATCGTCTGGAGCATCGGCGAGATCGGCCACTGGGTCATCCTCAATGTCGGCCGCTTTCAGGCGAGCTACACGGCTTTGCGGATATGGCTGGAAACCCATGACATCTTCGTGCCGGGCATCTTCGCGCAGCGCTTCGAAATCGCCTGGATCACCGGGCCGCTGCGGGCGGGTGCGGCCAGCTTGCAGACGGTCATCGGCTTCATCATGCTGGCCTTCGTCTTCATCGTGCTGGGATTGAAGGAAACCGACCAGATTCCGGGCCGAATCACCCGGATCCAGGGTCCCGCTGCCAGTTGGGATGCGGTCGCCACCGGCCATCTCATCATCGCCAAGTTCCGTCGCTACATGGCCGTGCGGGCATTGGCGAGCGTGTTGACCGGCGCCGCGACGGCCGGGCTCGCGGCCTTTTTCGGCGTCGAACTGCCCCTCGCCTGGGGGGTAATGGCCTTCGCCTTCAACTTCCTGCCCTTCATCGGCCCGCTGATCGTCGTCGTGCTGATGACGATTTTTGCGGCGGCGCAGTTCGGCGCCTGGCAGGTGCCTGCGCTGGTGCTGGTCACCGTCACCGCGGCACAATTCGTCATCGGCAGCTATCTGGAACCCATCCTCGCCGGTGCGGCATTGTCGATGTCGCCGTTTGTCGTGCTGCTGGCGGTGTTCTTCTGGGGCTTGCTCTGGGGCATCCCCGGCGCCTTTCTGGGCGTCCCGATCGTCATCCTGCTGATCACCGTCTGCGACCAGCTGCCGGGCAGCCGATGGGTGGCGACGCTGCTATCGGGCAAAGCTGGCGCATGACCTGGGTGGCGCTCGCGCTGGCGCTTACCGCTGCTGCGCCGGCGAGCGACACGATCACCGTCACCGCCGATCGGCTTGCTCCCGAAGCGATCGAACCCGCGGCGCGCGCCTATGTCCGCAACGTCCTGCCAACGCCTGTCCATGGCCAATATGGCCGCTGGGCCGACCCGGTCTGTATCCGCGTCGCCGGCGTCGACGACGCCCTTGCCGCGCGCGTGACGCGCCGCATCAGCGCGGTCGCCACCGAAGCGGCGGTCAAACTCGCCAAGCCCGGCTGCAAGCCCAATCTCGAGATCGTCTTCACCGAAGATGCCGCCACTACCACCCGCGTCATCACCGCGCGCCAGCCGCGCCAGATCGCGCGCCTGGATGCGGACCAGCGGGCGACACTGCGCGGTGCAACGCTGCCGGTGCGCTGGTGGCATGGTTACGAACTGCGCGACCGCGACGGCCAGCGCGCCAGCGCCAATGGCAGCGCCGCGCTGATGTCGGCGCTTTCGGACGGCGGCGTTCCCCTCAGCAGTGCACTGCCCGTCGGCCCCGATGCAGTGATGACCGACAGTCGCAGCAGCAGCCTTATCGATACCAACACCGCGGTCTGGGTCACCAGCGGCGTCGTCGTCATCGATGTGACGCTGGCAACCGGCAAGCCACTCGACGCTGTCGCCGATTATGCGGCGCTCGCGGCGCTGGCGCCGATGCAACTGCCCCCGCCTGCCCCGGGCGTGCCAAGCATTCTGGCACTATTCAGCAACCCCGCACGCGCCACCGAAACGCTCAGCGGCTGGGACCGCGCCTGGCTGGCGGCACTTTACCGCATTCCGATGAACCGCAAGGGCGAGGGCCAGCGCGGCGAGATGGCGAAGCGGTTGGCCGACGCAATGACGGAGTGAACTTGCCAGTCTTGCGCCGTCGATGGCATGATCGCGAACGGGGAGAGACGCCATGATCCTGTCCATGTTGACCTTGCTCGCCGCCGCGGCGGCACCGTCCGACGACGTTACCGTCACTGCCGACAAATTGCCGCCGGAAGCGATTGCGCCCGCCGCACGCGCCTTTGTCGACAATATGCTGCCGGTGCCCGTGCAAGGCCAATATGCGCGCTGGCAGGCACCGATCTGCCCGAAGATCATCGGCGTGGAAGATGCCGTCGCGGCCCGCGTCACGCGCCGGATCGCAGCCGTTGCGCAGGAAGCCAGGATCGCCGTTGCGCCGAACGGCTGCACCCCCAATCTGATCGTGTGGTTCTCGCAGGACGCCCGCCGCGATGTCGCCGCGATCCTCGGCAAGAAGCCGCTAAGCGCCGAAGGCGTGAGCCCGGAGGATCGCAAGCGCCTGCTTGAAGCGCCGATGCCGGTGCGTTGGTGGCACGCAACCCAGGCAGGCAGCAGCGATGGCAGCGGCATGACCCGCACCGCCAGCGCCACTGCCGGTGCGCAGTTCGTCAATGCCGATGGTACCGGCACCGGCGTCGGCGGCCCGCAGACCGACTCGACCAACAGCTATTCTTCCAGCCTTATCGATACGCACCTCAGCATCGGCATCATCTATGCCGCTGCGGCAGTGGATATTCCCCTGACCACCGGCCATTCGCTCGATTCGGTGGCAAATTATGTTGCCATGGTGACGCTGGCGCCGACGCCGCTGACGGTGACTCCGCCCGCGGTACCGAGCATCCTGGCGCTGTTCACGTCGCCGCCGACCGAGACCGTAAAGCCGCTGACGGCGTGGGACAGCGCCTATCTCGACGCGCTGGCGCACATGGCCGGCAACCGCAAGGCCAACCGCCAGCGCGGCCAGTTGGTCAGCGCCGTGACCAAGGCGATGAAGCCCTAGCGTTCCTTTGATTCAAGTGGAGTCGGCTCCGGCAAACAAGACGACCCCTAGCCTGCCGCCACCAGTGCGCTGCGCCCGCGCTTGACCACCAGCTTGTTGAGCGCGTTCACATAGGCGCGGGCGCTCGCCACCAGCGTGTCGGTGTGGGCACCGGTGCCACGCGCGGTGCGGCCGTCCTCGGACAAGACCACGCTGACCTCCGCCTGCGCATCGGTGCCGGCGGTCACGGCATGGACCTGGTACAGTTGCAGCGTCGCGCCGTCGTGCGGCACCAGCTTGCGCACCGCGTTGAACAGCGCGTCGACCGGCCCGTTGCCGCGCACCGCCGCGGTTGCCTCCGCGCCGTCGATGTTCAGCGTCAGGATCGCCCGCTGCGGGCCGTTGCTGCCGCAATAGACTTCGACTTCGGTCACCTGGATGCGATCATGGCCGCGCAGCACCTGGTCATCGACCAGCGCGACGATATCCTCGTCGAACACCTGCTTCTTGGCGTCGGCGAGATCCTTGAAGCGCTTGAAGGCGTCACCGAACTCGTTGTCCGACAGGTCATAGCCCATTTCCGCCAACTTCTGCCGGAACGCCGCGCGGCCCGAATGCTTGCCGAGGACCAGATTCGTCGCGCCCATGCCGACGCTTTCCGGCGTCATGATCTCATAGGTGCTCGAATCCTTGAGCATGCCGTCCTGGTGGATACCGCTTTCATGCGCAAAGGCATTGGCGCCGACGATCGCCTTGTTGGCTTGCACCGCCATGCCGGTAATGCCGCTGACCAGCCGCGACGCCTTGGTGATTTCGGTGGAAACGATGCCGGTGCGCACCGGCAGCACATCGTGCCGGACCCGGATCGCCATCGCGATCTCCTCGATCGCGGCATTGCCGGCGCGCTCGCCGATGCCGTTGATCGTCGCCTCGCACTGGCGCGCGCCGGCCATGATCGCCGCCAGCGTATTGGCCACCGCCAGCCCCAGGTCGTTGTGGCAATGGGTGGAAAGGATCGCCTTGTCGGCGCCCGGCACCCGGTTGATGACGTCGCGGAACATGGCGCCATAGGTTTCCGGCGTCGCATAGCCGACCGTGTCGGGCAGGTTGATCGTCGTCGCACCCGCCTTGATGGCGATTTCGACGGCGCGGCACAGAAAGTCCGGGTCGCTGCGTGTCGCGTCCTCCGCCGACCATTCGACATCCTCGCACAGGTTGCGCGCCCGGCCGACTGACGCGGCGATGGCGTCGAGCACGTCTTCCGGCGTCTTGTTGAGCTTGGCGCGCATGTGCAGCGGCGACGTCGCGATGAACGTGTGGATGCGCGGCCGTCGCGCATGGCGCACCGCCGCCCAGGCGCGGTCGATATCGGGGAAAGCGGCCCGCGCCAGGCTGGCGACGATCGCCGTCTCGCACTGTTTGGCAACCGCGGTGGTCGCTTCGAAATCGCCTTCGCTGGCAATGGCGAAGCCGGCTTCAATGACGTCGACCCCCAGCGCCTCCAGTTGCGCCGCGACTTTCAGCTTTTCTTCGAGATTCATCGAACAGCCGGGCGATTGCTCGCCATCGCGCAAGGTCGTGTCGAAAATCATGATATGGTCGTTCATGGGATTGGCCTGCCTTCAATCGGGTTCCGGATTAAGCATCTCGAGCTTGGCGGAAGGTCCCTCAGGCGCGGTGGCTCAAGCCCGGTGGGCGAGCGGAAACGTCGCGCCTAAGGGCGCGTAAGTCGAAGCAGGGGCAGGCTGTTCCTGAACATGGCCGGATCATGCACATTTCGGGCGCGGCTGTCCAGCCGCGCCGCGCAACGGTCCGGAAATCGGGGCGGCGCGTTCCGTCACGCACCGCCCGCCAAGGTTCAGAAACGCATGCCGAGCCCCACACCGACGACGATCGGATTGATCTTGACGTCGACACTGTTGACCAGCGCTCCTGTCGTCAGCCGCGCGGTCGTGGTCATGTCGATATATTTGATGTCGAGATTGACGAACAACGTCTCCGTCAGGTCGAAATCGACCCCGGCCTGCGCGGCCCAGCCGAAGCTGTTTTTCAGGCTGAGGTCGGTGCGGCCGATTGCCGTGTCGAGCGCGTCCGACGTGCCGGCGCCATAGAAGATCGTGTAGTTGATCCCGGCGCCGAGATAGGGACGAACCTTGGCGGCCGGTGCAAGATGATATTGCAGCGTCAGCGTCGGCGGCAGCACCCAGGTGTGGCCGAGATCGGACAGTCCCGACAGGCTGCCGCGGCCGCTGAGGCCGTGCCGAGTGGTCGCGGCGATCAGTTCCAGCCCGAGATGATCAGTGGCCATATAGGTGAAATCGATTTCGGGCATGAAGCTGTTGCCGACTCCGACGCTGCCGCCGGGAAAAGTCGGCAGCACCGGCCCCGAACGTTCGTTGGGCACCACCGCGATCGCCCGCAGCCGCACCAGCACGTCGCCGGCCTTCGCCGTGGCCGGCGTCGCTGCCAGGGCAGCCAACAGGGTCGCCGCCGAAAGGCTGGCGATGCGCAGGCGTGGCGAAAGCGTCATGGGGAGGTCCTTGGTCATGTTCGTCATTATAGGTGGCGCCGGCATGGGCGCGTTTGCACCCAGGGACTTTGATCTGGCGCAAACCGCGCCCGCGCCGGGAACTTCGGCCGACGCGCGGCCTTTCATCGTATCGACTCTCGCCCTATCGTCGGTTCCGTGCGGTTCGACAGACCCGTTCGACAGACCCGTATGAAGGTTCGCTATATGCACCGCCCCCTCGTCTTTGCCATTGCCCTGGCGCTTTCGGTCCCGGCGCCGCTGCTGGCGGTGCCGGCGTGGCCCGGCACCGAAGCCGAGGCGCCGGCCATCGGCGGTTGGGATCCGGTCAGCTATTTCACCGGCACGCCGGCGCCAGGCGATACCGCCTTCACCGCGACCATCGGAACAGCCAGCTTCCGCTTCGCCAGCGCCGCCAATCGCGATGCGTTCATCGCCGACCCGGCCCGCTACACACCGCAATTCGGCGGCCATTGCGCCTGGGCCGCGTCCCAGGGCCGGCTGGCGACCCCCGACCCCAGGCTGTGGAAGATCGTCGACGCCAAGCTGTATCTCAACTGCAGCGACGAGGCTGAAAAGAAGTGGCTGGCCGACGTGCCGGGCAACATCGCCAAGGGCAACGCCTTCTGGGCAACGCAGCAATAGCCGGCATGGTCGAACCGCTCCAAGTCGATTCGATCGCGCAAAGCATCCAGCTTGCGGTCGCGCCGGTCTTCCTGCTCACCGGCATCGGTTCGATGCTCAACGTGCTGGCGACCCGGCTCGGCCGCATCACCGATCGTGCCCGCAAGATCGAAGGCGATATCTCGGGCTATCCGTCGGAACGGCGGCGGATGGCGATCGCCGAGCTGGCGATCCTGGACCGGCGCATGGCCGCGTCGCACTGGGCAATCGCGCTGTGCACTTGCTCGGCGCTGCTCGTCTGCATCGTCGTCGCCGTTTTGTTCGTCGGGGAACTCGTGCCGATGCGCGGCACGGCGGCGGTGCCGGTGCTGTTCATCGCCGCGATGACGCTGCTCATCGCCGGGCTGATGCTGTTCCTGTTCGAAGTCCAGGTGGCGTTGCGGTCGGTGCGCATCCGCGCCGCCTTTTTCGTCGATGGCGAGGATCTGAAATAGCCGGTGGCGGCTGGCGGGCGATTGCCCCGCCAGCCGGTCATCAGCGCGCCGCCGCGGCGGCGCTCAGTTCCTTGCCTTGTCGACCAGGGCGTTCTTGCCGATCCACGGCATCATCGCCCGCAGCTGCGCGCCGACTTCCTCGATCGGATGCGCCTTCGCCGCGATCCGCGCCGCCTTCAGCTCGGGCTGGCCGGCGCGATTGTCGAGGATGAAGTTCTTCACGAACCGCCCGCCCTGGATATCGGCGAGCACCCGCTTCATCTCGGCCTTGGTATCGGCCGTGATAATCCGCGGGCCGGTGGTGATGTCGCCATATTCGGCCGTGTTGCTGATCGAATAGCGCATGTTGGCAATGCCGCCTTCGTACATCAGGTCGACGATCAGCTTCACTTCGTGGAGGCATTCGAAATAGGCCATTTCGGGCGCATAGCCGGCCTCGGTCAGCGTCTCGAACCCGGCCTGGATGAGGTGGGTGAGGCCGCCGCACAGGACGGCTTGCTCGCCGAACAGATCGGTTTCGCACTCTTCCTTGAAGGTGGTTTCGATGACCCCCGAACGCCCGCCGCCGATGGCGGAGGCATAGGACAGCGCCACGTCATGGGCATTGCCGCTGGCATCCTGGTGGATGGCGATCAGGCAGGGCACGCCGCCGCCGCGGGCATATTCGCTGCGCACCGTGTGGCCGGGCCCCTTCGGGGCGATCATGAACACGTCGATGTCGGCGCGGGGCTCGATCAGCTGGAAATGCACGTTGAGGCCGTGCGCGAAGGCCAGCGCGGCGCCGGGCTTCATGTTGGCATGCAAGTCGTCGGCATAGATAGCGGCCTGATGCTCGTCGGGCGCCAGCACCATGATGACATCGGCCCAGGCGGCGGCTTCGGCGTTGGTCATGACCTTGAAGCCGGCGCCTTCGGCCTTGGCGGCGGTGGCGGAACCCTTGCGCAGCGCGACGCCGACATCGGCGACACCGCTGTCGCGCAGGTTCTGGGCATGGGCATGGCCTTGCGAACCATAGCCGACGATGGCGACCTTCTTGCCCTTGATCAGGCCGAGATCGGCATCGGCATCATAGTAAACGCGCATTCTCGTCCCTCTTTCTGCTCCCCTCCCGGAGCGGGAGGGGTCGGGGGTGGGAAATGCCCCACGCCCAAATCCCTGATTGCTGAAACCCCACCACACCCTCCCGCCCCGGGAGGGGAGACGTCACACCGCGTCCGCGCCGCGCGCGATCGCCACCACGCCGGTCCGCGCCACCTCGACCAGCCCGACTTCCCGCATCAGCGCGATGAACTGGTCGACCTTCGACGTCGGCCCCGACACTTCGAACACGAAACTGCCTGTCGTGGTGTCCACCGGCCGCGCCCGGAAAATGTCGGCAATCCGCAGTGCCTCGTCGCGCAGCCCCGCCTTGCCCGCCACCTTGACCAGCGCCATCTCGCGTTCGACATGGGGCCCAAGCGCCGTCAGGTCCAGCACCCGGTGCACCGGCACGATCCGGTCGAGCTGGGCGATGATCTGTTCGATCACCGGCGGCGGCCCGGTGGTCACCACCGTGATCCGGCTGACTTCATGATCTCCCGACACATCTGCGACGGTCAACGAGTCGATATTGTAGCCCCGCGCCGAGAACAGCCCGACGATGCGCGCCAGCACTCCGGCTTCATTGTCGACCAGGATGGAGAGCGTGTGCCGTTCCGAGGGAAGGTGTTTCATTGCACGAGGCGCCCGACCACATCGTCGCGCGCCAAGACAAAATCATGCCACTGGGCGGGGTCGATCGGGCTGCCATCAGAGAAGAACGACATGTCCATTGCACTGAGCAACATGCCCATTTCTTCATTCTGCTTCAGGCCGCGCTCCCAGAACATCTCCAGAAAACGCTGTGCGGTTAGGAAGGCGACACGCATCGAAATCAACTCGTCGGCGTGCGGGACGGCGGTTTCGAAATGGCCTGCCATCACACCAGCGCCTTCGCATCTTCGTCCGCCTCGCCGCGCGTTTCGCTGGCGTGGAGAATCATGTCGGTGTGCGATGCCCCCGACGGGATCATCGGAAAACAGTTCGCCGTCTGCGACACCCGGCAATCGACGATCACCGGGCCATCATGCGCCAGCATGGCTGCAATCCCGGCGTCGAGATCGTCCGGCCCTTCGATGACGATACCCTTCCAGCCATAGGCCTGCGCCAGCATCACAAAGTCGGGAAGCGAGTCCGAATAGCTTTCGGAATAGCGCCCGCCGTGGTTCAACTCCTGCCACTGGCGCACCATCCCCATATACTGGTTGTTGATGATGAAGATCTTCACCGGCAGGCGATATTGCGTCGCCGTGCCGAGCTCCTGGATGTTCATCTGGATGCTCGCCTCGCCGGCAATGTCGATCACCAGCGCACCGGGGTTCGCCACCTGCGCGCCGATCGCCGCCGGCAGGCCATAGCCCATCGTGCCGAGCCCGCCGCTGGTCAGCCATTTGTTGGGATCGTGAAAGCCGAAATGCTGCGCCGCCCACATCTGGTGCTGGCCGACTTCGGTGGAAATGATCGGCTTTTGCGCCCGCGTCAGCTCGTAGAGCCGCTTGATGGCGTGCTGCGGCATCAGTTCGGGCCCGGTCTGGCGATAGCCGAAGGAATCGCGCGCGCGCCACCCGGCGATGTCGGACCACCACGCCGCCAGGTCGGCCGCACGGTGGCCGCGCGCACGCCAGATCTTGATCATGTCCTCGATGACGCCGCCGACATCACCGATGATGCCCAGGTCGACACGCACCGTCTTGTTGATCGACGAGCGGTCGATATCGACATGGATCTTCCGGGAATCGGGCGAAAAGGCATCGAGCCGCCCCGTCACCCGATCATCGAACCGCGCCCCCAGGCACACCATCAGGTCCGACCGGTTCATCGCCATATTGGCTTCATACGACCCGTGCATGCCCAGCATGCCGAGGAACTGCGGATGGTCATCGGGCATGGTGCCCAGCCCCATCAGCGTCGATGTCACCGGCGCGCCGGTCAGCTTCGCCAATTCGCGCAGCAACTGCGTCGCCACCGGCCCCGAATTGATGATGCCGCCGCCGGTGTAGAAGATCGGCCGCTCGGCCGCCGCGATCATCTCCACCGCCGCCTCGATGGCGGCGCGGTCGCCCTTCACCTGCGGCTTGTAGGTCTTGTGCCCCGTCACGCCCGGCTTGTCGTACCGCGCCTTCAGGATCTGCACATCCTTGGGAATATCGATGACCACCGGCCCGGGGCGACCCGAGCGCGCGATGTAAAAGGCCTCGTGCAGCACCGGCCCCAACCGCGCCGTGTCCTTGACGAGATAATTGTGCTTCGAACAATGCCGGGTGATGCCGACGGTGTCGCATTCCTGAAAGGCATCGGTGCCGATCAGGTGCGTCGGCACCTGCCCGGTCAGCACGAGCAGCGGGATCGAATCCATCAGTGCGTCGGTAATGCCGGTGACGGCGTTGGTGGCGCCAGGGCCCGATGTCACCAGCACCACGCCGACCTTTCCGGTCGACCGGGCATAGCCTTCCGCAGCGTGCACCGCCGCCTGTTCGTGGCGCACGAGGATATGGCGAATGCGATCCTGCGCGAAAATGGCGTCGTAAATCGGCAGCACGGCACCGCCCGGATAACCGAACACGACCTCGACACCAAGGTCGGCCAATGCCTGTACGACGATTTCAGCGCCTGTCAGCTCCGCGCCCACGTTGATATCCTTTACCGCAACACTTGGAAGGGTCGCGACATAGGAGCGTTTAGTTGCGCTGTCAAACCGTTTCGACGCAATAAAACTACAAAAACTGCGCCTGATCGGATTGGAAATGCTGGGGAGCGCGGCTCAGGCGTTCGCAGCGGCCCCCTTGCGGCGCATCGCCGTCCCGACCAGGCCGAAGCCGGCGATGAGCATGGCCCAGGTCGATGGCTCAGGAACGTCGTTGAGCCCGACGAAGCCGCCGATGTCGCGCGCCAGCGCCTGCTGGACCTTGCTGGTGACATGAATGCCGTCGAAGCTGAGATAGCCGGTGCAATCGATGCCGGGGCCAGGCGTCACCGCCGCGAGGCAGGGGGTGTTGAAATCGAGATTCTGCGGCAGGCCGAATTGCGTGGGGTCGGCCTGCAACCGCGTGAAAAAGCTGAAATAGCTGTAGCGGTACAGGTTGGCAGACAGCCCGGGTTCGACTGCATCCAGCGCGGTATCGAGCAGCCCCTGCAGCGCCAACCCTTCGACCTCGAGCGGATTCGGCACGCCGAGCACAAGGATGTTCTGGGCGCCGAAGGCGCTCAGCGTCGAAACCGCACCGACCATGTTGTTGACATAGGCCGCCTGATACTGCGCCACCGTCAACCCTTCGCGGTCCGCATCGGTCCCCTGGATGGCATTGACGTCGTTGTTGCCAAAATTGACGATGTAGAGCGCGTTTGGGTCGACGAAACCCACCTGGGAAAAATACAGCCCCGCCTGGCTCGCAAGGCCGGGAATTGCGACCACCGGCGGTCCGGCGCTGATGATATCGTCCTGCGCGGCACGGGCGCCGCCAAAGGAGAAATTGTTTCCGCCATTGAGCGACGCCACCGTCGGCGCGCCATATTGCGCATAGCTCAACCGGTCGACCCAGGTCGGGCCATCGGCAAAGCGACCGTACCAGAAACCCTGGGACGCATCGGGAATGGTGTTTCCGGTCGCGGCGGCAATATTGCCGGCGTCGGTGAAACTGTCACCAAAGACGTAAAAGGTCGACGGTGTCAGCGCCGCCGCCGGAACCGCAATGGCCATGACAGCCATTGCCAGAAACCCTGCCCCCAACCGCATGCCGATTCTCCCCAGAACCTTTAACGAAAAGGTCTCATGGATCGCCTGGCCTGACAATAGCCTGCGCCGTGACAGCCGGGCCTCAGCGCGCAGCGTGATCCTGGACCATACGACGCTGCCGCATCGACGCACCGACTAGCCCGAATCCGGCAATGAGCATCGCCCAGTTCGCCGGTTCGGGAACACCGAGAACCTGGACGATGTCGCGTGCGATGCCGCGCTGGACCTGTGCGGTGAAGTGCGTGCCGTCGAAACTGAAATAGCCGGTGCAGTTGATCCCGCCATTGACCACGGGGTTGGCGGCAACGCACGGCGTGTCGAAATCGACCGTGGCCGGAAAATTATAGGCGGTCGGATCCGCGGCAAAGCGCGTGTAGAAGTCCAGATAGGAGAAGCGATAAAGCTCGGCTTGCAACGTCGGCTCGACCGCGGTCAGCGCGGATTGCAGCTGCGATTCGATCGCCAGCCCGGCGGCGCCGCCAACGGGAATCCCCGTCACCAGGATCTTGCCGGCCCCGGCAGCGCTCAACGTCTGCACCGCCGTGACGGTGTTGCTGATCAGCAGGCCGGCTGCCTGTGCCGGCGTCAATGCACCGATGTCGTTCCCGCCGATGCCAAACAAGTCGTTGCCGCCGAAGTTGATGACGTACAAGCCATTGCCGTCCGCGGTGCCGCCGCTTGCCGCAAGATAGCTGCCAAGCTGCTGCGGCAGGCCCGGGACCGGAAATCCGCCATAGGCCGGCCCGATGGCGCGCGCACCGCCCCAGGCATAGTTGCTGCCGCCTGCCAGCGAGGGCGCCGTGTTCGCCCCGGCGAAACGCTGGTTGAGATAGTCGACATAGTTGAGGCCGTTGGTGAAGCGACCCTGATAATAGCCCTGTGCCGGATTGGGGTTGGCGCCGCCGGTCGCGATGCTGACATTGCCGGCATCGACCAACGAATCGCCGAACACATAGACGTTGGTCGCCTGTGCCGGCGCCGCCAGGCTGCCGAACGACGCGACAACAGCCGCTGCAACTGCAATCAGAACCCGCATCGAAATCTCCCCACCGGCATTTTTGCTGCCGTTGGGGAGATTTGTTTCACATCGTCAGCCCCGACACCAGTGCGCCAGAGCAGCGCACCCCGTTTCAGGCGATGGCGGCGCGGCGCTTGCGCATTGCCGCGCCGACCAGCCCGAACCCGCCGATCAGCATGGCCCAGACCGTCGGCTCGGGCACGGTACCCGGCGTCGTCGACGTCAGGAACGATTCGCCAAGGGCATAGGTGCCGAGATGGACTTCGCCGCCCTGGTTGAAGCCGAGAACCGCAACCGAACCTTCGATCGGCGTGTTGTTGGAGATGGTCGCATAAGGCGCCAGCACCGAACCGTTGAACATGGTGGTGAAGTTGATGCTCGATGCTTCGTAGAAATTCCAGATGACCGACTGGTTATAGGCCTTGTTGCCGCCAGCGGGATTGAGGCCCCAGGTGAAGGCGCCAGTGCCGGCAACGTTGACGATCAGCGGCAGGCTGGTGGACGGCAGGTCATAGCTGAGCTGGCCGGCATAATCCGTGAAGAACGCCGATGTCAGGTTGAGCACCGCATAGCCCTGGCCGCCGTCGACGGCATGGATGACCGGATTGTTGGCGCCCGACGACGTGACATTGCTCGTGTTGGCAAGGCCGCTGAGCGTCGACGACAAGGCCTGCAGGTCGGACTGCAGCTGCACGCGCTCGGCAGCGACCGCAAGGCTGGTCGTTGCCGCGTTCCAGCCGGCGCCCTTGTTGGCATTGAAGACCGCGCCATTGGCGTTGCCGTTGATGCTGCCACCGGCGTTGACCGTCTGGCTGTTGTTGTTGCCATTGGCATTGGCGGTGATGTTGCCGCCGACATTGACGGTCTGGCCGTTGGTCAGATTGACATTGCCGCTGCTGAAGTTGCCGCCGATGTCGATGGCGGCGCCCGCCACGTTAAAATTGCCGCCGGCATAATTGCCGCCGATCAGGATCCCCGGCGACGTCGCGACATTGCCGTTGCCGCCGTTCGACCCCTGGTTGATGTTCATCGTCGGCCCCACGTCGCCACCGACGGTCAGCGTCCGGCGGGTCGAAACCGCTGCGCCCTGCGACGCGTTGCCAATGCCGAAGTTGGACGTGCTGCCGGTGACATTGCCGCCGATGAACGCCTTGCCCTCGGTTTCATGGCCGGCCTTCATGTCGCCAAGGACGATCAGGTTCAATTCGCGCATCGCCTGCAGGCCGGCGCTGGCATTGCCAGCTGCAGCGGCAGGACCGGCAGTCAAGAGGGCAAGAACGGCAACCGACGAAAGAGCGAAGCGCGACATTGTGATTTCATCCCTGATTAATACTTATGGATTCTGCCTAAACGTTTCGGGTAACGATCACAAGTGTAAAATGATGCTTAATTTGAGAAAATCGCGAGCGCCGTTCGGCACCGGCCGGATGCGGGCCTGCGCAAAGGTGGTATTGGGGCGTTCGGCAGCGGCCCTGGCATGCAGCCGTGCCGGGCGGCGGCGGTAACTCAGGGTCGAATCACAGCGGCTTTCGGCCAACGCGAATCACGCGGGTGGATCACGCCTCGCCAAAGCGGCCATTGCCGAATCGGTGTCGGCCACCCGGATCCAGGATGCGGCCTGCGAACGCGCCCAGGTCAGTTGCCGCTTCTGGTAGCGCCGGGTCGCCGTGGCGGCGGACGCGATTGCGGCTTCGGCGGTCAAGGTGCCGGCAGCGACGGCGCCGAACTCGGCAACGCCCAAGGCCCGCAAGACCGGCCGGTCGGGGTCCAGCCCGCGCGCCAGCAACGCCGACACCTCCGCAACCGCACCGCTCGCCAGCATCGCGCGCAGGCGCGGTTCGACCCGGGCGCGCAGCGCCTCGCGCGGCACATCGACCACAAGCGCCCGGATATCATGGTCGGCAGCAATCCCGCCCTGCCGTTCCGCCTGCCAGGCGAGCAACGACCGGCCGGTCGATCGCACCACCTCCAGCCCGCGCATCAGCCGTTGTTGGTCGCCCGCCATCAGCCGCGCTGCCAAAGGCGGATCTTCCTGCGCCAGTGCCGTTGCCGCGTCAGGGGTGGAGAGCGCGCGCACCCGGGCGCGCACATCGGGGTCGATATCGGGCACCGGCGCGATGCCATCGATCAGCGTCGTCAGGTACAGGCCGGTGCCGCCCACCAGTAGCGGCACGCGGCCCGCCGCCAGCGTTTCGGCGATCGCCGTGCGCGCCATCGCCGCCCAGCGCGCCGCATTGGCGATATCGTCCCCGTCGAGCACCCCGTAGAGCCGGTGCGGAACCCGCGCCTCGTCGTCCACCGCCGGCCGGGCGCTGACGATGTGCAGGTCGGCGTAAAGCTGGCTGGCATCGGCGTTGATGATCGTGCCCATAATCGCTTCGGCAATCATTATCGCCATTGCCGACTTGCCGCTCGCCGTCGGCCCTGCAATGACCGCCACCATGGGCCGTTCCGTCACCACACCGCTTCTCATCACCCTGGTTGCCGAAGGCGCCTTGTCGGCTGGCGACGCGGCAGTGGCAAGCGACGCCCTGCACGGCCTTGGCGCAGCGCCCGGCAGGCCTGCCTGGATCGACCCTGGCGACGCACTCGACCTGGGGGTGACCGGCGCCGACCAGCCGACGACGCGCGCCGTGCTGGAGGCGGCGCTGCCGCATCTCGACATCATCGTCCAGCCGGCCGACGCGCCGCGCCGCAAGGCGCTGATCATCGCCGACATGGATTCGACGATGATCCAGTGCGAATGTATCGACGAACTGGCGGATTATGCCGGGTTGAAGGCCGAAGTCGCAGCCGTCACCGAAGCTGCCATGCGCGGCGACCTCGATTTCGCCGCTGCGCTCGATGCGCGTGTGGCGCTGCTTGCCGGCATGGACGCCGCCGTCATCGACCAGTGTCGCCGCGAACGCGTCCGCCTGACGCCCGGCGCCACCACGCTGGTCCGCACCATGGCCGCGTCCGGCGCCCATTCGATCCTCATTTCCGGCGGCTTCACCGCCTTTGCGCAACCTGTCGCCGCCGAAATCGGCTTTGCCGCCGTCCACGCCAATGTCCTGCGCATCGCGGACGGCCGCCTGACCGGCCATGTCGAACGCCCGATCGTCGATGCCGCCGCCAAGCGCGCCGCGCTGCTTGGCGCCGGGTTCGACCTTGCCGCCACGCTGGCGGTGGGCGATGGCGCCAACGATATCCCGATGCTGGAAGCCGCCGGCCTCGGCATCGCCTTCCACGCCAAACCGCGCGCTGCCGCCGCCGCGGCCGCCGCCGTTCGTCACGGTGACCTCACCGTGCTGCTGCGCGCCCAGGGCTATGCCCGCCGCGACTGGGCATGAGGCCTCAGAAGAACAGCTTGCGCAGCGACAATGTCAGTGTCCGGCCCAGCGGGTTGATCAGGTCGGGCTGGTAACCGATCGGCACCGTGCCGCTGCGGTCGCGCACATCGAGCCGTGCATCGGTGATGTTGTTCACCGCCAGGCTGATGCGGCTGCCGCGCAGCCACGGCGCCCGCTGCACAAGCGCCGGCCGTTGCCCCAGATCGGCGAACAGCCGCAAGTTGAGCGTCGCCAGCCCCGAAAAGCGCAGATCGCCGGGTGCCGTGGTGGCGCCGGTCGGATCGGCAAGAACCTGGGTGCCGCTCTGCCAATTGAGGCTAAGCCGCCCGCCCACGCCACTCTTGCCGAAGCCGGCGCGCATCTCGATCTCGTGGCGCGGCTGGCCGCCGGAACTGCCCGTCGCCGAGCCGTTGAGCAGGTCGAGCACGGGCACACCATCACGAATCACGATGCGGTCTCGCAGATGCCAGGTGTGGAACAGCGACAGCTGCAGTCGCCCCTCCGCACCGCCGCCGCCGCGCCCGCCGAAGCCGCCACCGCCCCCGCGGCCGGCGGGCGGCCCACCGGGCGGCCCCCCGGCGCGCGCGCCGCCGGCGCCGCCCGGTCCTTCGCCGGCGGCGCGCCGGGCCTCGAAGGCCGCGCGCCGGGCGGCGGCCTGCGCCTGTTCGGCGGCGCTGGCCTTCAACGGCTGGGAGAAGGTGAAGCCCCAGCGCAGCTCCTCGCGGTCCGATTCAGCAAAATTGACCGCCCGGTTGTCGATGGCGATCAACTGGCCACCGGCATCGCGCACGAAGCGGTCCGGGAACGCCGCTTCGAGCTCGGCAGTCGCGGTCGGGAAGCTGGCGATGGGGTTGCGGATGCGGCTCTTGATGAAGTTGGCGCTGATCGTCAGGTCGCGCGCGGAAAAGGGCTTGAGCGTCGCGCCGAGCTTGAAGACCCGGCGGCTGTCGCTGGTCAGCGCCGCATTGCCGCCATCGATGCGACTGATGATCGCCGTGGTGCCGGTGCGGAAGTCGAAAACCCGGATATTGGGCGTGACCAGCTGCGGATTGCCCAGCTGCTGGACCGATGGCGCGCCCTCCTGATTGGTGACCGACGCGATCAGCACAATGCCCGGCCGCGGCTTCCAGTTGAGGCCATAGCCGGTCGTCGTCAGCGTGCCGAAATCCGACAGCTGGTCGATGGCGGCGTTGAAATTGACCGACAGGTCGCCGATCGCGGGCAATATCTCGTTGCGGCGGCTGGTCAGCGGCAGGTCGAAACTGCCCTGGAAATTGCCCTGCGATCGCGACAGGCTGGTGAATTGTTCGTTGCCCAGCCGCGTCGCATCGCTGCGCAGCGACAGGGCCTGCCCACCGACCTTGACACTGCCGGTCAGCGGTCCGGCCGGCAGCGCCACGACCGTCCCGCTGGCGACCAGCGCCAGGTCGCCATTGTCGGTGTTGCTGTGCGCCCGGTCCTGGACGATGCCGCCGGTGACAGCGGCCGGGCCGAAGACGTTGAGGCCCGGATCGCCGGCCAGGATCCGCGCCTGCGCCGCCGACACATCGAGCGACCGATCGGTCAGCGTCGTCGATTCGCTATGGTTGTAATTGCCGGTCAGGGCCCATTGCCAGCGGCTGACGACCCCGTTGAGCGACAGGCCGGCGCGGCCGGTCCAATTGTCGTTGGTCTGGATCAGCGCGCCGGGACCATAGCGATTGACGAGCACATCATTGCCGAACGGCGAAAACGGATTGCCGGCCGGCAAGGTCAGGCTGACGCCGGGCAGGCCCTGCCGGCTTTCGGTGCTGGCGATATCCAGCCCGCCACTGAACGTCGCCGATACGTCGCCGAATGCCGTCGCATAGCTGCCCGCCAGCGTGGCGGCGCGATTGTCGGGCAGCAACGTGCGATAGCGGCCGATGTCCGTGGCATTGGGCGCATTGGCGCCGCCTGCGAAGGCCGACAGCGGGGCCGCCGCCGTTGCCGCTGCCGCAGGCACCGCCGCGACCGTGACCGGCGATCTGGCCAGCGCGCTGAGCGCCGGGTCGATCGCCTGGCCCGGCACGATCGCCGTGACATTGCCCGCCAGGTCGAACGGCCGAAGCGGCGCCGAGCTGAGGATATCGCGATCGCTTTCCAGCAGCGCCGTGTCGCGGGTGATCGCGCCTTCCAGGCTGATGCGCTGGTCCTTGCGGATGCGCAGCCAATTGCCCTGCCCCTTGTAGCTTTGGCGATCCCCGCCTGTCGGGCCACCGATGTCGACGTCGCCGGTAAAGGCCCGGAAGCGCTCGCGCAGGACGAAATTGATGACGCGCTGGTCGGCGGCATAGCCGTATTTCAGCGCCACTTCCTCCGGCAGGATGTCGACCCGCGCCAGCGCCTCGGGCGGGAAGTTGCGGATCTCGGCAAAACCCGAGACGCGGCGTCCGTTGATCAGCACCACCGGGGCCTCGCCGCCGCGGCCGCGGCCGCTGGCCAGCTGCGGCGCCAGCTCGGCAACCAGGTCGGCGATGCTGCTCGCGCCGAAGGCACGGATATCGGCCGGGCGCAGCTGGATTTCGGGCGGAATGTCGCCGACCACGGCACCACGTTCCCGCGTGCCGGTGACGACGATCTCCTCGTCCTCGCCGGGATCAGGCGTCGGTACCGGCGGTGCCGCAGCCACCGGCACGGACGCCGGTTCCTGCGCCAGCAACGGTGCCGAAAACGTGGTCAGGGCAAGGAGAAGCGGGGCCGCAACGCGCGGAGCAGAGCCTTTGATCACGAATTTCCTTTGGATATCTGGCAGGACAGTGGAGCGGCGGCACGTCCCTAACGTATTCGCGGCGATGAATCCCCCGCTTCAACGCCGGCAATATCGCGTCTAACGTCGCAGGATGACCAGCGCCTTCCCGATCGACACCGTCCGTGCCGCCTTTCCGGCGCTCGCCCTGACCGATGACGGCGTCGCGCGCTGCTATTTCGACGCCCCTGCCGGCACCCAGGTCGCCGGGCGCGTCATCGACGCGATGGGCGAGGCGATGCTCCACGCCTGCGCCAATGACGGCGGTCACTTCCGCACCTCGCAGGCCGCCAGCGCCATCGTCGTCGCCGCCCATGAGGCAGCGGCGGCGCTGTTCAACTGCGACGCCGACGAAATCGTCTTCGGCCTCAACACGACCTCGCTGTTTTTCGCGTTCGCATCATTGCTGTCGCGCGACTGGCAGGCGGGGGACGAGATCGTCCTGACCCGAATGGACCATGACGCCAATGTCGCGCCCTGGCTGCAGGCGGCGGCGGACAGGGGCGTCACCGTGCGCTGGCTCGAATGGGATCGCGACAGTTTCGAATTCCGGCTCGACCGGCTCGACCGGCTGATCGGCCCGCGTACCCGCCTCGTCGCGGTCGGGCAGGCGAGCAACTTCCTCGGCACCATCAACGATGTCGCACGCGTCTGCGCCGCGGCACGATCGGTCGGCGCCGTCACGGTCGTCGATGCGGTCCAGTCGGCACCCCATATCGCCATCGATGTCCGCGCCGTTGGTTGCGACATCCTCTGTGCCTCGGCGTACAAATATTTCGGCCCGCATGCGGCGACCCTGTTCCTGTCGCGCGCGCTGCAGGGCCGCCTGCAGCCGTGGAAGGTGCGTCCGTCGGCCGACACCATGCCGACCCGCTTTTCGCCCGGCACCCCGAGCTTCGAGGCGCAGGCCGGCACCCTTGCCGCCATCGAACATTTCGCCTGGCTGGGCGTGTGCGCCGGCGGCGCCGCGGCGGATGCGCCGTTGCGGACCCGGCTGATGGCGGGCTTCGATGCCGTCAACGCCTATGAAACCGACCTGATGCGGCATTTCCTCGCCGGCCTCGCGACGCTTCCCGACGTCACCCTGCACGGCATCGGCAACGCCAACCGGCTGGCGTCGCGGGTGCCGACGTTCACCTTCACCCTTGCCGGCCACGAGTCCACCGCGGTCGCGCAGGCGCTGGCGGCGCGCAACATCTTCTGCTGGTCAGGCTATTTCTACGCCTGGGAACCGGCGACCGTGCTGGCGCTGCGCGACGGGCCCGGCGCCGTCCGCATCGGCCTGTCGCACTACAACACCGCCGGCGAAGTCGATCGCCTGATCGCCGCGCTCGGCGAAATCACAAGCGGCTAAAAACCCACGGGGCGGAAGACGAGGCTGAGGCAGGTCAGCCCGGCCTCGGCCTTGGCGAATTCGCCGATGTCGAGGTAGCGCGCATCGAAGCCGGCCGCCGCGATCCGGGCGAGCGTGGCGGGACCGGCCGCATGGAACACCGTCGTTCCGATGGTCAGGCTGTTGGCGGCAAAGGGCTCGCCCGGCGCGCTGGCGATATGGCGCCGGCCGAAGATCGCCGGATCGACCCAGTCGGTATTGACCAGCACCAGGTCATCGGCGAGCGCCGACACCGCCGTCTTGAGGTGCAGCGCCTGTGCCAGCGGCACGCCGGTCACGCGGTAACCAAATGGCGCCGCCGCCTCGGCGACCTGCGCCACCGCGGCGGCATTGCTGCGCAGGGTCAGGCCGATGAAGATGTCGCGGCCGACGACGAGCACATCACCGCCATCGACCGTGCCGGGCGCGGCGACGGTTACATGCGGGCGATCGGCCGGCAGATGCGGTGCGATGGCCGCCACTTCGCCCTGCCGCGACACGGCGCCCGGCCGGGTCCGGATCACCAATTCGGGCAGAATGACCGCCGTATCCTCGACAAAGCAGCAATCGGGAAAGTCGGGGAGCGACGGCAGGACCGTGACCACCGCGCCCGCCGCCGCCAGCGCGGCGCGATAGGCGTCGTGCTGCGCATAGGCCCGCGCCATATCGACCGGCACCCGGTCGATATGCGTCAGTTCGGCACGCGCCAGCGGCCCTGGCAAGCGGGTGAGCGCGTGGATCAGATCAGCCCGCCAGTGCCGACTTCAGCCGCTCGTTGACCGCCGCCGGATTGGCCTTGCCGCCCATCGCCTTCATCGTCTGGCCGACGAAGAAGCCAAACAGCGCGTCCTTGCCCGCCTTGTACTGGGCCACCTTGTCGGCATTGGCCGCGATGATCGCAGCGATCGCGGTGTCGATCGCGCCGGTGTCGGTGACCTGTTTCAGGCCGCGCGCCTCGACAATGGCGCCGGGCGCCTCGCCGGTTTCCAGCATGATCTCGAACACCTGCTTGGCGAGCGGGCCGGACAAGGTGCCATCGGCCTGCAACGCCAGCAGCTCGGCACCTGCCAGCGGCGACACCGGCGACGCCTCGATCTCGAGCCCCAGCCGCTTCAGCGCGCCGAACAGGTCGCTCGACACCCAGTTCGCCGCGGCGCGTGCCACTTCGCCCTCGGGCTTGCCCTGCGCCGCAGCCGACGCCGCCAGCAGCGTTTCGAAATAGGCGGCAGTTTCCTTTTCCGCCATCAGCACATTGGCGAGATAAGGCGTCAGGCCCAGCGCCGTTTCATAACGTTCGCGCTTGGCGACGGGCAGTTCCGGCAGGCTGGCCAGGCAATCGGCGACATAGGCATCGTCGAATTCCACCGGCAAAAGGTCGGGATCGGGGAAATAGCGATAGTCGTGCGCGTCTTCCTTCGACCGCATCGACCGGGTGGTGCCCGTGCCCGGATCGAACAGCCGGGTTTCCTGCACGACGCTGCCGCCCGCCTCGATCAACGCGACCTGGCGCCGTGCCTCGACCTCGACCGCCTGCATGATGAAGCGCACCGAATTGACGTTCTTGGTTTCGGTGCGCGTGCCAAAACCTTCACCCGGCCGCCGTACCGAGACATTGACGTCGGCGCGCATCGACCCTTCGTCCATGTTGCCGTCACACGACCCGACATAGCGCAGCAGCTGGCGCAGCGCCGCGACATAGGCGCCGGCTTCGGCCGGCGAGCGGATATCGGGCTTCGACACGATTTCCATCAACGCACAGCCGGACCGGTTGAGATCGACATAGGACATGGTCGGATGAAGGTCATGAACCGACTTTCCGGCGTCCTGTTCGAGATGGATGCGCTCGATGCCGACGACGCTCTTCTCGCCGGCCTCGGTCTCGATTGCCAGCGTCCCTTCCCCGACGATCGGGTGGTAGAGCTGGCTGATCTGGTAGCCCTGCGGCAGGTCGGCGTAGAAATAATTCTTCCGGT
The DNA here is from genome assembly GCF_011927825.1 of Polymorphobacter fuscus. NCBI lineage: Bacteria > Pseudomonadati > Pseudomonadota > Alphaproteobacteria > Sphingomonadales > Sphingosinicellaceae > Sandarakinorhabdus > Sandarakinorhabdus fusca. The sequence goes on from NZ_JAATJI010000001.1 coordinate 1,658,839, forward strand.
CGAAGCGCGACCATTTGTTGATCTGCGCGCCCAGCGCCAGCCCGGTTCGCACCGCCTGGCGCACGCATTCGCCGTTGAGCACCGGCAGCATCCCCGGCATGGCGGCGTCGACGAGGCTGACCTGCGAATTGGGCTCGGCACCGAAGGTGGTGGCGGCGCCCGAGAACAGCTTTGACTGCGCCGTCACCTGGGCATGGACTTCCAGTCCGACGACGATCTCGAACGGGCCGGTGGCGCCCTCGACGCGATACGCACTGCGGCTGCCATTGTCGGTGTAGGTCATGCGCGTCTTTTGCGTCGCGCAGGGGCGATTGGCAAGCGGCGGGCGCCCGGATCTTCATTGCAGCGCAGCACAAAATCGGTTGCCGTGCCCGGGCGTGGCCGATAGGGCTTCCGACAGGCATTTTGCTGTTGGCCAGCGCCCTTGGCAAATCCGGCGGGCAGAGCGAAACTGGGAGTCTGACCGGCAAATGGCATCCGCAGGGTCCGATCTGGCGCAACGGCGCGGTTTTTCCCCTGCACGGGCCGATGCGTCGGGTATCGACAATCGGCTTTTGATCGCCGGCATCTTCGTGCTGGCATTGATCCCGCTGTTCGCGACACCGGTGCTGCCGTTCATCGATTTCTACAATCACATCGCGCGCTATTATGTGCTCGCCAATATCGACCATGATGTCCTGCTGCAGCAGAACTACCGCGCCAACTGGTCGATCCTGCCCAACATCGGCCTCGACGTCATCGTCACCGCGCTGACCCGGCTGCTGCCCGAAGCCGCCGTGCCGCGCACCACCGTCATCCTGATCTTCGCGGTGCAATATGCCGGATTGCTCTATTTCAACCGCGCACTGACCGGCCGCGCCTCGGTGATCACGGCGCTGCTTGCGGTGCCGCTGCTCTACAGCTTCATCCTCAACTGGGGGTTTGCCAATTTCCTGCTGGGCATCGGCCTGGCCTTCGGTGCGGCCGGCTGGTGGGTCAGCCAGCGCGATCGCCTTGTCGTGGCCGTGCCGGTGGCGTGCGTGCTGGCCGCGGTTATCTTCTTCGTCCACGGCCTGGCGTTCGCGCTATATGGTGTTCTGGCCGGCATGCTGGAAATCGGCCGATGGTGGCAGTCCCCGCAGCGCCGCCTGCCGCCGCTGATCACCGGCCTGGTGGCGCTGGCGGTGCAGGCGGTGGTGCCGGCGATGCTGTTCCTGATGGCCAAGACCAGCCAGAACAGCCAGGGCCTGACCAATGCCGACGAGGCGCTGACGCGGCTTGCCAACAATGGCCGGCTGGCGGCGCGGTTGTGGGCGCTGCTCGAATATCGGCTGACGACCATCGTGCGGGTCGCCGAAGGGCCGAGCCTTGCGTTCGACATCGCAGCGCTGGTCGCCATGACGGTCTTGCTGGCGCTGCTCATCCTGCGCAAGCGGCTGCGCATCGCGCCGGTCGCGGTGCCGGCGGTGCTGGTCTTCGCGCTGCTTGTCATCGTCGTGCCGCCGGCGTTGTTCGGCGTCGGCTATGTCGCCGATCGCATGCCGCTGGTGCTGGCGATGCTGCTGGTCGGCGCGCTCGATCTGAAACGGCAGTTCGACCGCTTCGAAACGCTGGTGTTCACCGCCATGGCCGGCCTGGTGGCGCTGCGGCTGGCGGGAATCGCGCTCGCCTGGTCGGCCTATGCCCAGGACAAGCGCGATTTCGACAGCGTCGCCGCGGCGCTGCCGGCCGGCGCGCTGATCGAGAATATCGTCGTCGGCGGTGACCGGCTCGATTATTCGCGGCGGCGCTGCACGATGTTCGGCCCGCTGCTGATCACCGACCACAGCGGTGTCGGCCGGCTGTTCGCCAACGAGGACCAGCAGCCGCTGGTCATCACCGGACCGCTGCAGCGCGCCATTGCCTCGTTCGACCGGCCGTCCCGCGGCCATGACAAGTCGATGGGCTTTTTCGACAAGGTCGTTGCCGCGACGGCGCAGGGCGATTTCCCTTGGGGACTGGTTTGCGATGCCGACCGGCTGACGAAAGCATTGCCGCCGTCGGCTAAAGTTGTCGCTCGTAATGGTCGTTTCAGTTTGATAAGATTTGAACAGAAGCGGCGGGGGCCGGACGATGGATCTCAAGGAAGAACATCTGCTCGGACAGATGGTCAAAACGCATTGGTATTATAAGGCAAAGCTAGCGGCGTTGATGGCGACGATCCGCGATGCGCCCCCGAAGCAGATTCTGGATGTCGGCGCCGGATCGGGATATTTTTCAAAGGCGCTTCTCGAACAGGCAGACGGCCTATCCGCGCTGTGCGTCGATTGCGGTTATGCCGATGATCGCGATGAAAGCATCGCCGGCAAGCCTGTCGCCTTTCGCAAGACGATCTGCGCGAGCGATGCCGACCTCGTGCTGATGATGGACGTCATCGAGCATGTCGAGGACGACGTGGCCCTGGTCGCCGAATATGTCGGCAAGGTCCGGTCGGGCACGAACTTCATTGTCACGGTTCCGGCCTTCATGTGGCTGTGGAGCGGGCACGATGTCTTCCTGGAACATTATCGCCGCTACACGCTGGCGCAGTTGACGGGCGTGCTCCGGGCGGCGGGGCTCGTTGTCGACGCCGGCCAGTATTTCTATGCGTCCGTGCTGCCACTGGTGGTGGGCGTCCGGGCCGGAAAGCGGCTGGCCGGCGGGATGCGCCACCCCGAAAGCGACATGCGGACCTACAGCGCCGCGGTCAACTCGCTGCTCTATGCCGTCTGCCGGCTGGAGGTCGCGATCATGCGCTACAACCGGCTCGCCGGCACCAGCGTGCTCGTGCGTGCGCACAAGCCCTGACGTCAGGCTTCCGGCGGTGGGCAGCCGATGCGCTCGCGCACCAGATACAGCGGCCGCCCCTTCACCTCGGCAAAGATGCGCGCGATATATTCGCCCTGGACGCCGAGGCCCATCAGCAGCAGCCCGTTGAAGAACAGGATGACCGAGATCAGCGAGGCATAGCCCGGCACGTCGCGGCCGTTGACCAGCGTCGTGATGACGATGTAGCCGAGCATGGCGATGGCCAGCAGCGCCGCTGCCAGCCCGACATAGGTCCAGATCTTCAATGGCACGGTGGAGAAGGACACGATGCCTTCGAGCGCCAGGTTGAACAGCTTGCGGCCGTTGAACTTGGTTTCCCCCGCGGCGCGCACCGGGCGGACATAGCTGACGCTGGTGGTGCGAAAGCCGACATCGGCGAAGATGCCCTTCATGAAGCGCATGCGTTCGGGATAGCTGCGCAGCGCTTCGACCACCCGGGCGTCGATCAGCCGGAAATCGCCGACATCGGCGGGGATGACCGTGTCGCTCAGCTTGGCGATGACGCTGTAGAAGGCCTGCGCGGTGCCGCGTTTCAGTGCGCTGTCGCTCGACCGGTCGGACCGGCGGGCGAGGACGACGTCATAACCGGCGCGCCATTGTTCGACCATCGGCGCGATCAATTCGGGCGGGTCCTGCAGATCGACGTCCATCGGCACCACGGCGCGGCCGCGGGCATGGTCGAGCCCGGCCGACAGCGCGATCTCCTTGCCGTAGTTGCGCGAAAAATCGATGCCGCGCACCCGGGGTTCGCGGTCATGGGCAACCCGGATGACCGACAGGGTCGAATCGCGGCTGCCGTCGTTGACGAAAACGATTTCCCAATCGGCGGTGATTGCGTCGAGCACCGGAGTGATGGTGGTGACGAACAGGTCGATCGTCGCTTCCTCGTTGAACACCGGGACGACGATGCTGAGCAGCGGCAAGGTCATGCGCGCGATCCCCGCCCGAAAACGAAAAACTTGGTCGCGAGGAAGCTGAGCACCGTCAGCGGTACGATGACGATCAGGCTGGCCGGCCGCACCCCGAACTGCGGCGCCAGCAGGTCGGTGGATACCGAGAAGATCGTCCCCATGACGATGTTGACGAGGATGAAGCGCACCACCTGCGAGCCGACCGGCAGGGTGCCGCCGCCGGCAAAGGTCCAGTTGCGGTTGACGAGATAGCTTTGCACCATGGCGACGCCATAGCCGAGCGCACCCGCCAGCCAGACCGGCACCCCGAGCACGCCCTGCGCCGTCCAGACCACGGCGAGGCAGACCGCGGTGTTGGCAACGCCGACGATGCCGAAGCGCACGAACTGGCGCAGCGCCGGATTGCCGAGCCGCAGCGCCGAGGTCATGGCCGGCATCGTTTCACGCCGGCCGCGCCGTGAACGCCGCGGCGCGCTCGATCGCCAGACCGGCATCGAGGACGCCGGCCTCGTCGAGCGGGCGGCCGATGATCTGCAGGCCGAGCGGCAGGCCGTCCGCCGAAAGCCCCGCCGGCACCGACATCGCCGGCAGGCCGGCAAGCGACGCCGGCACGGTGAAGACGTCGTTGAGATACATCGCCAGCGGATCGGCCTTGTCACCGAAGGCGAAGGCGGCGCTGGGCGCCGTCGGCGTCAGCAGCAGGTCGCAGACGTCCCACGCCTTTTCGAAATCCTGCGCGATCAGGGTGCGGACCTTTTGCGCCTGGGTGTAATAGGCGTCGTAGAAACCCGCCGACAGCACATAGGTGCCGATCATGATGCGGCGCTGGACTTCGGCACCGAAGCCGGCGGCGCGGGTTGCCGAATACATGTCCGCCAGATTGCCGCCCGGCGGGGTGACTCGCAGGCCGTAGCGCACGCCGTCATAGCGGGCGAGGTTCGACGACGCCTCCGCCGGGGCGATGATGTAATAGACCGGCAGCGCATAGCGCGTGTGCGGCAGCGACACATCGACGATGGTGGCGCCGGCGGCCTTCAGCCATTCGAGCCCCTGGTCCCAAAGCGCGGCGATCGTCGCGTCGATGCCGTCGAGGCGATATTCCCTGGGCACGCCGATGCGCTTGCCACGCAAGTCACCGGTCAGGCCGGCAGTGAAATCGGGGACGGCGACGTTCAGGCTGGTCGAATCCTTGGGATCGTAGCCGCACATGCTGGTCAACAGGAGTGCGCAATCCTCGACGGTGCGCGCCATCGGCCCGGCCTGGTCGAGCGACGAGGCAAAGGCGACGACGCCCCAGCGCGAGCAGCGGCCATAGGTCGGCTTGATGCCGGCGATACCGACGAAGCTGGCCGGCTGGCGGATCGAGCCGCCGGTATCGGTGCCGGTGGCGCCCGCCGCGATCCGCGCCGCGACTGCTGCTGCCGAGCCGCCCGACGAGCCGCCGGGGACCAGCTCGCGGTTGCTATTGCGGGCCTTCCACGGCGAGATGACCTTGCCATAGGCGCTGGTCTCGTTCGACGAGCCCATGGCGAATTCGTCCATGTTGAGCTTGCCGAGCATGACCGCGCCATCGGCGAGCAGCTTGCCCGACACGGTCGATTCATATTGCGGCACAAAACCCTGGAGGATTTTCGACCCCGCCGTCGTCTGCACGCCTTCGGTGCAGAACAGGTCCTTGATGCCGAGCGGGATGCCGGCCAGCGGCCGCGCTTCGCCGCGCGCCAGCGCCGCATCGGCGGCGGCGGCCTGCGCCGCGGCGATCTCCGGCGTTTCGACGATGAAGGCGTTGAGGTCGCGAGCGCCTGCCATGGCCGCCAGATGCGCAGCGGTCAGTTCGGCGGCGGAAAAGTCACGCGCGGCGAGCCCGGCCTTCATGCCGGCAATGGTCAGGTCGGTAAGCGCCGTCATTTATTCGATCACCTTGGGCACGGCGAAGAAGCCGCTGGTCGCGTCGGGGGCATTGGCGAGCACCTTGGCCTGGATGTCGCCATCGGTGACGGCATCGGTGCGCCAGGCGAGGTGGTTGGGGATGACCGCCGTCATCGGTGCCACGCCGGTGGTATCGACTTCGCCCAATTGCTCGATCCAGCCGAGAATGGTCGACAGTTCCCCGGCGAGGGGCGCGACCTGGGCGTCGTCGATGCCGATCCGCGCCAGGCGGGCAATCTTTCGCACGGTTTCGGCGTCGACGGACATCAGCAGCTTTCAAGTCGGGTCATGCTGCATCGCAGCTAGCACGCCGCCCCCCATCGGCTCAACCATCTTCCCCAATTCAAAGCCTTGGGTTAGCAGGGGCGTCATGAAAATCCCGGCGATCCTCGGCGTCCTGTTGTTTTTGCTCGCAACCCCTGCGCAGGCCTGGCCGGTGACCGAGGGCGAAGCGGTGCTGAAGGGCTTTCGCTTCGGCACCGGCGAGACGCTCGACATCAGGCAGCATTACCGCACGCTCGGCACGCCGCGGCGCGACGGCAAGGGCAATATCACCAACGCCGTCATGGTGCTGCACGGCACCGGCGGCACCGGCGCGCAGTTCCTGCGCCCGCAGTTCGCCGATGAACTCTATGGCCCCGGCCAGCCGCTCGACATCAGCCGCTATTACATCATCCTGCCCGATGCCATCGGCCATGGCGGGTCGTCCAAGCCCAGCAATGGCATGCGGATGGCGTTTCCGCGCTATGATTACCAGGACATGGTCGATGCCCAGTACCGGCTTTTGACCGAAGCGTTGCAGGTCAAGCAGTTGCGGCTGCTGATGGGCACGTCGATGGGGTGCATGATGGATTTCGTCTGGGGCACCCGCCATCCGGGCTTTGCCAGGGCGATCATGCCGACCGCGTGCCAGGCGGTCGAACTGGCCGGGCGCAACCGCATCTGGCGGCGGATGAGCATCGACGCGATCATGGCCGATCCGGCGTGGCAGGGCGGCAATTACACCGTCCAGCCGGTGCTCGGGCTGCGCACCGTCGCCGCGCTGTCGGTGATCGCCGGGTCGGCGCCGGTTCGCCAGCAGGCCGATTTCCCGACGCGCGCCGCCGCTGAGGCCGGCATCAAGGGCCAGGTCGACACCGCGATCGCCGACATGGACGCCAATGACGTGATCTATCGGCTGGAAGCGTCGCGAAACTACAACCCGTCGCCCGAACTGGCGCGGATCACCGTGCCGGTGACCTGGATCAACAGCGCCGATGACTTCATCAACCCGCCGGGCCTTCACCTGACCGAAGCGGAAGTGGCGCGGATGCCCAACGCCCGCTTCGTGCTGGTCCCCGAAACCGCCGACAGCCATGGCCACAGCACCCACACCTGGGCGAAATTCTGGAAGCAGGAGCTGGTCGATCTGCTCCAGCGCTCGGAGTAGCGGCAAGGTTAACGGATTTTAGGAAAGTCTCGAAAGTCACACCGAATCGGGGTTTTTCCTACAGCGGTTGTCGATGGGGACGCGCCTCTTTCGCGCGCGTCCGGGACAGGACCCCCGGGCCGTGCGTGGCGCCCGCGATGACAGGATTTTCCGTGATTCAAAGAGCAACCCGCGTCCTATAACCCATTGGGTTCGTGTAGGACAGGTTGTTGACGGTAACCGCGCCTGCGAAGGGGGAGGTTCCATTTCCGCTTTTTCGGAGATGGGCTCCCGCCTTCGCGGGCGTGACGCGAACGGGGTTACGGCCGTCGGGTCGGGTCGACCGGCACGCCTTCCCAACCGCCGCCGAGTGCCTTGAACACCGCGATCTGGGCGGTCGTCAGCGCGGCGTCGCTGCTTGCCAGATCGGCGTCGGCGGTGGCCAGGGTGCGTTCGGCATCGAGCACGGCGAGGAAGTTTTCGGCGCCGGCACCATAACGCAGCCGGACGATGCGGGCGGCGTCGGCGCTCTGGTCGCGGGCGGCGCGCAGGGCACGGTTGCGGTCGATGACACCGGCATAGTCCGACAGGCTGGTCTCGGTCTCGTTGAGCGCCGCCAGGACGACGCCGTCGAAATTGGCGAGCGCTGCCTCGCTGCTGGCCTTCGACTGGTTGATGCGGGCGCGCGCCACCAGGATGTTGGGGAAACTCCAGCTGATCAACGGCCCGAGCGAAAAGGCGAAACCGTTGTTGCTGAACGCTGCGCCCGGCGACACGCCCGACGCCGACGCCGAGCCGCCGAGGTTGATCTGCGGATAGAGATCGGCGGTGGCGACGCCGATGCGCGCCGTTGCCGCCGCCAGCTGGCGGTCGGCCTGGCGGACATCGGGCCGGCGCTTGAGCAGCGCGGCGCCATCGCCCGTCGGGATCGGCTGTTTCAGCTGCGGCGGCGCCGTGCAGGCGGCGGCGCGCGGATCGATCTCGGTCGGCGGCTTGCCGGTCAGCACCGACAGGCGGAACAGCGCCGACTGGCGGTTGGCGCGCAGCGTCGGCAGGGTGGCGCGCGTCGCTTCGAGTTGCGCCTGCGCGCGGGCACGGTCGAGCGGCGAATCGCGCCCGGCGGCGACGCGGCGTTCGGTCAGGCCGAAACTGTCGGTCTGGATCTTGAGCGAGCGTTCGGCGACGGCGAGCTGGCGGGCGCCCGAACAGGCATCGGCATAGGCGCGTGCGGTTTCGGCAGCGACGCTGATCGCCACCGTGTCGCGGTTGGCGGCTTCGGCATCGGCATCGGCGCGCGACGCCTCGATCTGGCGAGTGACGCGGCCGTATAGATCGATTTCGTAGCTGGCATCGATGCCGAGCCGGTAGAAGGGACTCTCGAACGGCACCGGGCCATTGGCGGTGAACACCGTCTGCCGCGCCTCCACCGCGCTGCCGCTGATCTGCGTCGTCGGGAAGCGGCCGGCGCGCGATTCCGACAGCACGGCGCGCGCGCGGCGCAGATTGGCGGTGGCGACGCGCAGATCGGTATTGGCGACAAAGGCCTGGCCGATGAGATCATCGAGGACCGGATCGGCATAGAGCCGCCACCAGGCGTCGGGCACCGCGGCACCGCTGGCCGTGGCCGGCGTCGCCGTGGTGGTGAACGGGGCGGTCGCCGCCGGCGGCACCGGCGCAGGACGATAATCCGGGCCGATGGCGCAGGCCGACAGCAGCAGCAGGCCGATGAGGGCGGACGAGCGGATCATGCCAGCGGCTCCGGCACCGGTGCGGGCGGCGTTTCGGGGGTCGGTCCCGGGCCGGCGCGGTTGCGGCCGCGGACGCGTGCCAGCTTCGACCCTGCCCAGCTGGCGATGACATAGAAGACCGGGGTGAACAGCAGCCCGAAGATGGTGACGCCGATCATCCCGAAGAATACCGCGGTGCCGAGCGCCTGGCGCATTTCGGCGCCTGGACCCGAAGCGATGACCAGCGGCACGACGCCCAGGATGAAGGCGAAGCTGGTCATCAGGATCGGCCGCAGACGGGTGCGGGCGGCTTCCTCGGCAGCGGCATGGCGTTCCATGCCGCGTTCTTCCGCCTGCTTGGCGAATTCGACGATCAGGATGGCGTTCTTGGCGGCGAGGCCGACGAGCACCACCAGCCCGATCTGGGTGAGGATATTGTTGTCGAACCCGCGCAGGTTGACGCCCAATATGGCGGCAAGCAGGCACATCGGCACGATCAGGATGACCGCCAGCGGCAGCACCAGCGATTCATATTGCGCCGCCAGCAGCAGGAAGACGAAGACCACGGCGAGCGCGAAGACGATGGTGGCGGTGTTGCCGGCAGTCTTCTGCTGATAGGCGAGCTCGGTCCATTCGAAGCCGAAGCCTTCGGGCAGGTTCTTGGCGGCCAGCGCCTCCATCGCACCCAGCGCCTCCCCCGACGAATAGCCGGGCAATGTGTCGCCCTGCAGCTCGGCAGTGGGGAACAGATTGTGGCGGACGACGCGATAGGGCCCGCTGGTGTCGCGCAGCGTCACCACCGATCCCAGCGGCACCATCGCGCCGCTCGCCGAGCGGGTGCGAAGGTTGAGGATGTCCGACGGTTCGTTGCGCGCGCCGGCATCGGCCTGGGCGGTGACCCGGTAAGTGCGGCCGAACAGGTTGAAATCATTGACATAGCTTGACCCGAGATAGGTCTGCAGCGTGCCGAAGATGTCGGTGGGGTCGACCCCCAGCTGTTGCGCCTTGTCGCGATCGATATCGGCGAAGATGCGCGGCGTGCCGGTGTTGAACAGGGTGAACACCGATGTCAGGCCGGGCGTCTGGTTGGCGGCCATCATCATCTGGAAGGTTGCCGCCTCAAGCGCCTGATAGCCTTTGCCGGCACGGTCCTGGACCATCATCTTGTAGCCGCCGCCGGTGCCGATGCCGCGCACCGGCGGTGGCGGGATGACGAGCATGTTGGCTTCGGTGACGGCACCCAGATTCTTGCGCAGGTCGCCGAGGATGGATTCGCCGGTCTGGCCATGTTCCTTGCGGTCGGCGAAACTGTCCATCTGGACGAACATCGTGCCGGCGTTGGGGGCGTTGGAGAAGCTGGCGCCATCGAGGCCGGCGATCGCCACCACCAGCTTGACGCCTTCGGTCTTGCGGATGATGTCGACCGAGCGGCGCACGGCGGCATCGGTGCGGTCGAGCGAGGCGCCCGGCGGCAATTGGGCGACGCCGATCAGATAGCCCTGGTCCTGCGCCGGGATGAAGCCGGCCGGGGTCGCGGCAAAGCGCCAGCCGGCGACGCCGAGCAACAGCACATAGACCACGAGGATGACGCCGACGCTGCGCACCGCGCGTGCGGTGACGCGGCCATAGCGGTGCGACAGCCGGTCGAAGCCGTTGTTGAAGCCGTCCGCCAGCTTCTTGGGCAGCCGCCGCCAGCCGGTGACGACATGGTCCGGTTCGTGCGGTTTCAGCAGCAGCGCCGCCAGCGCCGGCGACAGCGTCAGCGACACGAGGCACGAGATCAGCGTCGCCGCCGAGATGGTCAGCGCGAACTGCTTGTAGAACTGCCCCGAAATGCCGCTGATGAACGCTGTCGGCACGAACACCGCGCACAGGGTCAGGGCGATGGCGACAAGGGCACCGCCGACTTCGTCCATGGTGCGATAGGCAGCGTCGCGCGGGCTGTAGCCCAGCCGCAGTTCGCGTTCGACATTTTCGACGACGACGATGGCATCATCAACGACGATGCCGATGGCGAGCACCAGCCCGAACAGCGACAGGTTGTTGAGGCTGTAGCCGAACGCCGCCATGACCGCGAAGGTGCCGATCAGCGACACCGGGATCGCCAGCACCGGGATCAGCGCCGCCCGCCAGCTTTGCAGGAAGATGAGCACGACGAGGACGACCAGCGCCACCGCTTCGAACAGCGTGTCCTGGACGCTTTCGATCGAGGCGCGGACATATTCGGTGGGGTTGTAGGGGACGCTGTAGGCAAGGCCCGGCGGGAAGGACTTCTTGGCGTCCTCCATCACCGCGATGACTTCGTCGGCGGTGGCGAGCGCGTTCGATCCGGGCAGCTGGGTGATGCCCAGCCCGACGCCGGCGACGCCGTTGACATAGGTGTTGACGGTATAGTCCTGCGAGCCGAGTTCCACCCGTGCCACGTCGCTGACGCGGGTCTGGCGGCCGGCGCCATCGGTCTTGACGATGATGTTGCCGAATTCTTCCGGCGTCGTCAGCCGGCCGAGCGCCTGGACGTTGAGCTCGAACCCCGAACCCCCGGTGCCGAACGGCGGCGCACCGATGCTGCCGGCGGCGACCTGGACGTTCTGGGCGCGCAGGGCGTTGACGATTTCCGGCCCCGTAAGGTCGCGCGCCGCGGCGCGATCGGGATCGATCCAGATGCGCATGGCGAAATCGCGCGCGCCGAAGACCTGGACGCCGCCGACACCCTTCAGCCGGGCGATCTTGTCCTTCAGCTGCAGCGTCGCATAGTTCGACACATATTGCCGGTCGAGGCTGTTGTCGGGGGAGCTGAGGAACACCACGAGCAGGATGTCGGGCGAGTTCTTGCGCGTCGTCACGCCGAGCTGGCGCACGGTATCGGGCAGCCGCGGTTCCGCCGAGGCGACGCGGTTCTGCACCAGTACCTGGGCGTTGTTGAGATCGGTGCCGAGTTTGAAGACGACGTTGATGGTGACGACGCCGTTGCCGGTCGACGACGAGGTCATGTAGATCATGTCCTCGACGCCGTTGATTTCCTGTTCCAGCGGCGCGGCGACGGTGTCCGCCAGCACTTCGGCCGAAGCGCCCGGATAGGTGGCGGTGATCGAGATCGTCGGCGGGGCGATTTCGGGATATTGCGCGACCGGCAGCGTCGGATAGGCGAAGATGCCGATGAGCACGATCAGCGTGGAGATCACGCCGGCAAAGATCGGCCGATCGATGAAGAAATGCGAAAAGCGCATGGCCTTACTGCGCCGCCGGGTTGCTGCTGGTGGCGGCGCTGGCGGATGTCGCCGATGCCGCCGGCGGTTCGGTGAAGGGCGGCACGGTCGGCCCGGTGCCGGGCGCCGGCGGCACGATCTTGCCGGCCTTGGGGCTGACCTTCATGCCGGGGCGGGCGCGCTGGACGCCTTCGATGATGATGCGATCGCCGGGGTTGAGGCCGCTGCGCACGACGCGCAGCCCTTCGACATTGGGCCCCAGCGTCAGCGGCCGCGCCGACACCATATTGTCGGCGCCGACGACGAGCGCGACCTTGCGGCTCTGGTCGGTGACGATCGCGTCTTCGGGGATCAGCATGCCGGGGTAGCTGCCCGAACCGAGCAGCCGCATATGGCCGAACATGCCGGGGGTGAGGAAGCCCTGCGGATTGCGCACCTCGGCGCGGCCGCGAATGGTGCCGGAACCGGTATCAAGGGCATTGTCGACGAAGTTCATCTTGCCCTTCCAGCGATATTCATTCTCGTCGGCGAGGCGGATGTCGACGGGGTTGGGCGACACGCGCGACGACGGGCGGGTGCCGGCCTGGTTGGCGCGCTGGTATTTCAGATAGACGGCTTCGGAACCGGTGAAGACGAAGTAGATCGGATCGAGCGTCACGACCGTCGTCATCAGGGTCGTGCCGGCGGTGACGAAGGTGCCGACATCGGTGCGGCGGTCCGACATGCGGCCGGCGATGGGCGCGGTGACGCGGGTGAAGGTGACATCGAGCGCGCGCGCCTGGGCCGTGGCCTCGGCCGACGCCTGCGCAGCCTGCGCCTGGGCGAGCGTGGCTCGGTCGGTTTCGAACTCTTCCCGGCTGACGGCGTTTTCGTCGAGCAGTTTCTGGGTGCGCGCGAAGGTGGTCTTGGCCAGGTCGGCGGTGGCGCGGGCGCGCAGCGCTTCGGCGCGGGCCTGCGCCAGCGCCGCTTCGAACGGCCGCGGATCGATGACGTACAACAGGTCGCCGGCGCGGACGAACTGGCCGTCGCGGAAGGCGATGCGCGACACCTGGCCGGTGACGCGCGGGCGGACCTCGACGCTCTGTCGGGCTTCGAAGCGGCCGATGTAATCGTCCCAGTCGACGATCGGCTTGACCAGCGGCGGCGCGACAGTGACCGGCGGTGCGGCGCCGGCGCCCGGTGCCTGGGGGCCCTCCTCCTTCTTGCCGCAGGCGGCCAAGCCTGCGGCCAGCACCATGGTCAACGCCAGTCTTGCGTACATGCCGCTTTTCCCCCGGTTCGGCTGCAGCCTATCCGCGTTGCGGTGCGGCGTAAATGCGGCCGGCGCGTGTGCCGCCGCCCGGGGATTGCCTGTGCGCCGGGCATGACAGGACTGGGACATCATGGGCAGGAGGCTCATCGAAAAGGGAGGGCAGGCCGGGATGGACGGGGGGCCCGTCTATGGCATATGATTATCGCCGAGAAACTTGATGGTCAAGATATTTCGGAGGCGAAGTTCGCAGGACAATGGTGGCTGACGGAGAGCATCTGCAGGCGGTCCTGAACGCCGGCCGCCGCATCCATGCGGCGGTGGACGTCATCGACGGGCTGATTTCCGCACGGCTGGGTGTTCATCGCAACGACCTGCGATCGCTGAAGTTTCTTGAACTCGGCCCGACGACGCCGGGGGAACTGGCGGCCCATACCGGCCTGACGAGCGGATCGGTGACGGCGCTGATCGACCGGCTGGAAGCGGCGGGGTTCGTCAAGCGCCACCGGGGCTGTGCCGACCGGCGATCGGTCGAGCTGCTGATCTGCGCGACCCGACTCGGCGAGCTGCGCGCGCTCGACGCGGAAATCGAAGGCGCGATTCGCTGCTTTTTCTCCGGCGTGCCGCACGAGCAGCTCGCCGAAACCGGCAAGGCGCTGGGGGTGTTCAACGCCGCGCTCGACCATCTCATCGCGCATTTCGGCCCCTGCCCCGGCACGCCGGCAAAGGCCTGAGCCCTTGCGCAATTGAGGAGGGTGGCGCCGTGAAGCCGCCGTCACGGCTTGGCAAGTCGGCCGGCGTCGGCCAAGCAAAGCCGATGCGCTTTGCCCTTCCCGCCCGCGAATTCGGCGTCCTGTTCGCCGTGCTGCTGACCGTCGCCGCGGGCAATACGGCGATGCAGACGGTGCTGCCCGGCATCGCCCGCGCCATCCACATTCCCGACATGCTGGTGGCGATCATCTTTTCCTTTTCGGCGCTGCTGTGGACGTTCAGCGCCCCCTATTGGGCGCGCCAGTCCGATATTCGCGGCCGGCGGCGGCTGACCGAGGTCGGCGTCATCGGCTTCGGCGTGTCGATGCTCGGCTGCGGCATCGTCGTCTATGCCGGGTTGAAGGGCCTGCTGGTGCCGGTGGCGACCTTTGCGCTGTTCGCCGGCCTGCGATCGCTGTTCGGCATCTTCGGGTCGGCATCGAACCCCGCCGCCCAGGCCTATGTCGCCGCGCGCACCAGCGAGGCCAACCGCACCAATGCACTGTCGACGCTGTCGTCTGCCTTCGGCCTCGGCACGATCATCGGCCCGGCGGTGGCGCCGCTGTTCATCATCGGCGCCGTCGGGCTGGCCGGGCCCTTCTTCGCCTTTGCCATCGTCGCCGTGATCGTGCTGCTGGCAGTGCGGCGCTACCTGCCCGACGATGATCCGCGGCATTTTCCGGGGGCCATCGGGGCGGGTGCCGGCGCGGACAGCGACCCCGGCGTCCCCCATGGCGCCCCGGCGAGCGAGCCCAGCGTCGCCGGCGGCGCCACCGGCGCCAGCGCCCGCGCCGCTGCCCTGGGCCGCGCCCCGCGGCTGTCGTGGCGCGACCCGCGCATCCTGCCGTTCATGATCTTCGGCTTTTTTTCGGGGTCGATCCAGGCCGCCACCGGCCAAGCGATGGGCTTTCTGGTCATCGACCGGTTCGATGGGCCACCGGAAGCGGCGCAGGGCGAAATCGCCATCGTCTTCATGGCCGGCGCCGGCGCGACACTGCTGGCGCAATGGGGGCTGATCCCGACCTTCAAGATGACCCCGCCGCTGCTGATGCGCTGGGGGACAGGCATTGCCGCGCTGGGCACCGCCGGAATCGCGATCAGCCAGAATTTTCATTCGCTCGTCGTCGCCTTCGCGCTGGCGTCGCTGGGCTATGGCTTTGCCCGGCCGGGGTTCACCGCCGGTGCCAGCCTGGCCGTCGGCCGCGCCGAACAGGGCGGCGTCGCGGGGGCCGTCACGTCGATCAACGGATCATGCTTCGTGCTGGCGCCCGCCATCGGCATTGGGCTGTACCAGCTGGGCCCCACCCTGCCCTATCTGCTCGGCAGCATTGCGCTGACGATTCTGCTGGTCTTTGCCGCGGGCAACCGGGCGCTGCGCACCGTCACCATCCACGAGGACCAGTGATGCACGACCTGACGCTGGTGCCGTTCCGCGATGACCTCGCCGGCGCCTTTGCCGCGATCAACAGCGAATGGATCGCCGCCATGTACACGCTGGAAGCGACCGACCGCGACGTGCTCGGCAACCCGCGCGCCCGCATCATCGATGCCGGTGGCGACATCCTGTTCGTCCGCGCCGGCGATGTCGGCATTATCGGCACCTGCGCACTGCGGCCGTCGGGGGGCGGGGCCTTCGAACTGACCAAGATGGGCGTGCTGGCCGCGGCGCGCGGGCGCAAGGCGGGCGAATTCCTGCTCGCCGGGGCGATCGCACGGGCGCGGGACATGCAGGCCGAAGGCACGCTAACCGAGCTTTACCTGCTGACCAACAAGCGGTCGGAAGCAGCCATCCATTTGTACGAGAAGCTGGGGTTCGTGCACAGCGCCGACATCATGGCGCGGTTCGGCAGCGCCTATGCGCGCTGCGATGTGGCGATGGTGTTCCCCCTTTAAGGGCAGGCAGGGGCTGAGCCCCTGCACCCCGTTGTTGGGTACGTGACCTTGTCGGGAATTGTGGCTGCTCCCCTCCTTTCCTCAAGGAGGGGAGAGAAGACATGGGTCGGACAACAAAAGGGTGCAGGGGCCACGCCCCTGCCTGCCGGAGGCAAAAAAAGGGCCGCCCGTTGCCGGACGGCCCCTCATTCCTGTCCCAGGCTCAGGCCTGGGGTGCCGGTGCCGGTTCCCCGAAGCCGCCGCGGCGACCCGATTTCGGGATGGCCGAGACGCCGTGCGACGGACGGGCGGCGGGGATACCGTTGCCGGTGCCGCGTTCGATCGCTTCGCCGGCGAGGACCTTCTTGATCTCGTCGCCCGACAGGGTTTCGAGTTCGAGCAGGGCACCGGCCAGTGCGTGGAGCTGGTCGATATTCTCGGTCAGCACATGCTTGGCGCGATCATAGCCGGTGGTGACGATCTCGCGGACTTCGGCGTCGATGATCTGCGCCGTCTGCTCGCTGATATTCTGGGTCTTGGAGACGCTATGGCCGAGGAAGACTTCTTCCTGGTTGTCGGCGTACTTCAACGGCCCGAGCTTTTCGCTCATCCCCCATTGCGTCACCATCGATTTCGCAAGATCGGTGGCATAGCTGATGTCCGACGACGCGCCCGAGCTGACCTTGTCATGGCCGAAGATGATCTCCTCGGCGACGCGGCCGCCCATCGACACGGCGAGGTTGGCGTACATCTTGTCGCGGTGATAGCTGTACTGGTCGCGTTCCGGCAGGCGCATGACCATGCCCAGCGCACGGCCACGCGGGATGATCGTCGCCTTGTGGATCGGGTCGGACGCGGCCTCGTGCATCGAGACGACGGCATGGCCGGCCTCGTGATAGGCGGTCATCTTCTTTTCGTCCTCGGTCATCACCATCGACTTGCGCTCGACACCCATCAGGACCTTGTCCTTGGCATCTTCGAAGTCGCGCATCGAGACGAGGCGCTTGGCACGGCGGGCCGCGAGCAGCGCCGCCTCGTTGACGAGGTTGGCGAGATCGGCGCCCGAGAAGCCTGGCGTGCCGCGCGCGATGGTGCGGGCATTGACGTCGGGTGCCAGCGGCACCTTCTTCATGTGGACGGCGAGGATCTTCTCGCGGCCCTCGATGTCGGGACGGCCGACGACGACCTGGCGATCGAAACGGCCGGGACGCAGCAGCGCAGGATCAAGAACATCGGGGCGGTTGGTGGCGGCGACGATGATGATGCCTTCATTGGCATCGAAGCCGTCCATTTCGACCAGCAGCTGGTTGAGCGTCTGTTCGCGCTCGTCGTTGCCGCCGCCGAGGCCCGCACCGCGCGAGCGGCCGACGGCGTCGATTTCATCGATGAAGATGATGCACGGCGCCGACTTCTTGCCCTGTTCGAACATGTCGCGGACGCGGCTGGCGCCGACGCCGACGAACATTTCGACAAAGTCGGAGCCGGAGATGTTGAAGAACGGCACATTGGCTTCGCCGGCGATGGCGCGGGCGAGCAGCGTCTTGCCGGTGCCCGGAGGGCCGACGAGCAGCGCGCCCTTGGGGATCTTGCCGCCGAGGCGGTGGAAGCGGCCCGGATCCTTGAGGAAGTCGACGATTTCCTGCAGCTCCTCGCGGGCTTCATCGATGCCGGCGACGTCGTCGAAGGTGACGCGGCCTTCCTTGGCGACGAGCAGCTTGGCGCGCGACTTGCCGAAGCCCATGGCACCGCGACCGGCGCCGTTCTGCATCTGGCGCATCACGAAAATCCAGATGCCGATCATCAGCACGAACGGCAGCATGTTGAAGAACAGCTGGGCCAGCAGGCTGCGGCTTTCCTCGGGCTTGGCGTCGAAGCGAACGTTCTTGGCGCGCAGCCGCTGGATCAGCTGACTGTCGCCGGGGTTGTAGGTGCGGAATTCCTCGTCCGACGAGGTCTTGCCGACGATTTCGGGCCCGCGGATTTCCGCCGAGCGGATGCCGCCTTCATCGACCTTGGTCAGGAAGTCCGAATAGGCCATGGTCGCACCCGACCCGCTCGATTTCGACGACCCCTGCATCAGGTTGACGACGACAACGAGGCCGAGAAGGATGACGAACCACAGGCCGAGATTCTTCATCCAGGGTGCGGGCGGCTTTTTGTTGTTGTCGGCCATGAAATGACGGCTTTCTCGCAAAGGACTCGACCCTCAAGATAAGCGTCTTGCGCGCGCTTGCAATCAGCCTGTGCGATTCTGCCTCGCCTGCGGTGCGATCCGTCCTGTTTTGCGGCGTGGCGGCGCCGGGTTGAACTGCCAGACGCGGCCGCCGCGGGCCTTGACGCCGGCCAGCGTCGCGGTGTCGCCGGCGGCGAGCCGGGCAACCAATGTGGCGATCGCGCTGCCGTCGACATTGGCCGCAGGGTCGACCAGGACGATCGCGCGCAGCACCAGGCGGCGCACCAGTTCGTCGGGCAGGCCGGCAATATCGAGCCCGACGCCGTCGCCGGCGACGGTCGCGCCGCCGGCCCAGGCACGGTCCGCCGCCCATTGCAGCGCCGCCTCGGCGGCGGCCAGATGCCGGGCCGATGCCGCCAGTTGCACGGCGTCGGGGGCGTCGGCGCCGGCCAGCAGGGCGCGGACGCGGGCGCGTTCGAAGCGGCGATCGACATTCGATGGGTCATCGACCGCGGTCCAGCCGGCCGCGCTGACGATGGCGGCAAGATCGACGCGGCGCAGCGGCAGCAGCGGCCGGACCAGCGTGACGCCGGGACACAGCGGCCGGGCGGCGCGGATACCTGACAGGCCGGCGATGCCGCTGCCGCGCGCCAGCCGCATCAGCAGCGTTTCGGCCTGGTCGTCGGCATGATGCGCGGTCAGCAGCAGGCCGATGCCGGCGGCGGTGCACCAGCCGCCCATCAGCGCATAGCGCGCGGCGCGCGCCGCGCCCTGGACGCCGGCGCCGGGCTTTGGCGCCTCCCAGTCGAGCACGGCATGGGGGATGCCGAGCGCCGCGCACAGGGCGGCAACGCCGGCGGCTTCGGCAGCGGATGCGGCGCGCAGGCGGTGGTCGACGGTCAGCGCGGATACCCGGCCGGGAAAGGCATCGGTGGCCAGCTTGAGCAGCGCCAGGCTGTCGGGCCCGCCCGACACCGCCAGGGCCAGCGGTTCGCCGGGAGCCAGCGCCCGCCCGAGCGCTGCCTCCGTCAGTGTCCCGATATCGGGCCGGATATCGGGCATGCCGGCATCACGCCGGGCATTTGGCGCGTTTGCGGGCCGCGGTAGCCTCGGCGGTCTGCGCCGGGGTGAGCTTTTCGCCATAGGCGCTATCGAGCTCGCCGAGCACGCGGCAGGCGTCGGTCGGCTTTTTGAGGCCGAACATGGCGTCGGCAAGGCCGAGCAGGCTGTCGGGCGCCTGGGCGCTGCGCGGCGCCGATTCATAGACCTTGAGGAAGGCGCGCGCCGCCTGGGCGTGCTGGTCGCGTTCGGCGTGGCTGCGGCCGAGCCAATATTGCGCCTGGGTCTGCCGGGTCGATTTCGGCCAGTCGGCGATGAACGCCGTCATCGCCGCTTCGGTCCCCGGCCAGTCCTTCGATGTGACATTGGCATAGGCCTGCTTCCATGCCGCGTCGGCAGTCGCTGCCTTGGGGGAGGATGCGGGCTTGGCGGGGGCGCGTGGCGGGGCTTCGGCGGGGAGTTCGGCGGCCGGTGCCGCGGGCGTACCGGGGGCGGTGCCGGGAGCCGTGGCAGGGCGGGCGCCGCCGGTTTCCAGCGCGCCCAGCCGGAATTCGACATCGGCGCGCTGCTTGGTCATCGCCTCATCGAGCTGGCGGAGCTTGAACTGGTTGGCCTCGACCTGGCCGGTCAGGGTGCGCAGCTGGCGTTCGAGCTCGCCGAGGCGATCGGTCAGGTCGGTCAGCGGTGCGGTGGCGGGGGTGCCGACGACGGGGGCCGGCGCCGCCGCCGGGGCGGTGATCTCGGGTTCGAAATAGCGCGATTCGCCGCCGGGAAACACCTTGCGCTGGACGGCGCGCAGTTCCGATTCCAGCTTGCCGACGCGCTTGTCGATGCGGACGACATCGGTTTCCTGCGCCGCCAGCGGACTGGCGGTGACGAGGAGGAGAGGCAGCAACAACGCAAGGCAACGCATGGCAGGTCAGACTCCGGGGGCGGCGGGGCCGGCAGCGGCCGGCGAAACGGCAGCGGCGGGCGGGGCAGCGCGCGCCAGCAGGTCGGGGCCGGCGAGGCTGAGATCACGGATGGTTTCGACCGGGCCGCCGAGCGGCGGGATGCGGCGGCCACCGACGGTGACCGCGAGCGCGCCGGCCTTGCCCGTCCACAGCAGCAGGCCGGGCCGGTCGGTGGGCACGGCGAAACTTTCGCCGTTCTTCAGGATGCCGATCTTGGCGCTGGTCTTGGTCGCGCGGTCGTAGATCTTGATCCACACATCCTCGGTGGCGGTCAGCACCACCGGCCCGGCGGCACCGGGGGCGACCGCGACAGCGGCGGGCGCGGCCGGATCGGGCATGGCGGCGGGCGCGGCCGGGTCAAGCACGGCGCCAGGGACGGGATCGGCGGCCGGCGCCTCGGTCACGGCCGGTGCCGGCACGGGGTCGGCGACGGCCACGACGGGGGCCGCCGACGGGACGGGATCGAACAGGCCCGCCCCCCAGGCCGACAGGGCGACGATGATCAGCGCAATGACAGCGACGCTGGCAAGGACCAGCCGGCTCGACGGCACGCGGCGTTCGTCGAGCGGTTCCAGGCTGGGCACGCTCGGCACATGCGCCTGTTTGGACGTTTCGGCGCGGAACTGCGCCGCCATCGTTTCGGGGTCCAGCCCCACGGCGCGGGCGTAGGTTTTGACGAAACCGATGGTGTAGGGCAGCGCCGGCAGGCTGGCGTGGCTGTCGTCCTCGATGGCCTTGAGATGGCGCAACGGCACCCGGGTTTCGCGCGCCATGTCGACCAGGTCGATTCCGGCGGCCTGACGGGCTGCTGCCAGAATGGCTCCCGTCCGCTGGGCGCCGGGTTCGATCGCTTCCACGACGGATATGTCCTTTCCAGCCGGCCGCTTATCGGGCGCCGGCCGCCAAATGCTGCGCGCATCGATGCCGCCGGGGCCGGTCGCTGTCAATGCGGTGCTGCGGCGAAACGCCCCGCGCCGAAGCCCGGGCGGAAACTGCCGGCCGCCCGCCGCCGGCGTCGCCAATATCACGCCGCTTCTTGTTGCGGCGCGACAAAGCGGCTATGGGGCCGCGCTTGTCAGGCAAGCGGGCGATGGGCCCGTGTCTTCGCCCAATCAGGATACGCTTCAATGGCCTTGCGCAACATCGCGATCATCGCGCACGTCGATCACGGCAAAACCACGCTGGTCGACCAGCTGTTCCGCCAATCGGGAACCTTTCGCGACAACCAGCGCGTTGCCGAGCGCGCGATGGATTCGAACGACCTCGAAAAAGAACGCGGCATCACCATTCTCGCCAAGTGCACGTCGATCGAATGGACCGACAAGTCGAACAACGAGACGACCCACATCAACATCGTCGACACCCCCGGCCACGCCGATTTCGGCGGCGAGGTGGAACGCATCCTGTCGATGGTCGATGGCGTCGTGCTGCTCGTCGATGCCGCCGAAGGCCCGATGCCGCAGACCAAGTTCGTCACCGGCAAGGCGCTGGCGCTCGGCCTGCGCCCGATCGTCGTCGTCAACAAGATCGACCGCCCCGATGCGCGCGCCCAGGAAGTGCTCGACGAAGTCTTCGACCTGTTCGTGACGCTGGAAGCCAATGACGACCAGCTCGATTTCCCGGTGATCTTCGCCTCGGGCCGCAACGGCTATGCCGGGCGCGACAGCGAGGTCCGGTCGGGCGACCTGACGCCGCTGTTCGAAACCATCGTCGCGCATGTGCCGCCGCCGGCCGCCGATGTGGATGGCGAATTCAAGATGCTGGTGTCGCTGCTCGACCGCGACAATTTCGTCGGCCGTATCCTCACCGGCCGCATCCTGTCGGGCACGCTGCGGCTCAACACCCAGATCCGCGCGCTCAGCCCCGACGGCAAGGTCGTCGAGGAAGGCCGGGCGTCGAAGATCTTCGCGTTCCGCGGGCTGGAGCGCGTGCCGGTCGATGAAGCCAAGGCCGGCGACATCATCGCGCTGGCGGGTTTTTCGAAGGCGACCGTCGCCGACACCATCGCCGACATCAGCGTCACCGAGCCGCTGCACGCCCAGCCGATCGATCCGCCGACGCTGAGCATGACCTTTGCGGTCAATGATTCGCCCTATGCCGGGCGCGACGGCTCCAAGGTCACCAGCCGGATGATCTCCGACCGCTTGCAGCGCGAGGCCGAAGGCAATGTCGCGGTCAAGGTCACCGAAAGCGCATCGAAGGATGCCTTCGAAGTCGCCGGGCGCGGCGAATTGCAGCTCGGCGTGCTGATCGAGACGATGCGCCGCGAAGGCTTCGAGCTGTCGATCAGCCGGCCGCGCGTCATCTATGGCACCGATGAAAACGGCAAGCGCACCGAGCCGTACGAAACCGTCGTCATCGACGTCGACGAGCAATATTCGGGCACCGTTGTCGAGAAGATGGCGGGCCGCAAGGCCGAGATGACCGACATGCGCCCGTCGGGCGGCGGCAAGACCCGGCTGACCTTTTCGGCCCCTGCCCGCGGCCTCATCGGCTATCACGGCGAATTCCTGTCGGACACGCGCGGCACCGGCATCATGAACCGGCTGTTCGAGAAATACGGCCCCTACAAGGGCAGTGTCTCGGGCCGCGGCAACGGCGTGCTGATCTCCACCGAGACCGGCGAGGCGGTCGGCTATGCGCTCGGCTATCTGCAGCCGCGCGGCACGCTGATGATCGAGCCGGGCGAAGCCGTCTACCAGGGCATGGTCATCGGCGAGAATGCCCGCGACGAGGACCTGGAGGTCAACCCGCTCAAGTCGAAGGCGCTGACCAACTTCCGCGCCAGCGGCAAGGACGACGCCATCCAGCTGAGCCCGCCCAAGCGGCTGACGCTGGAACAGGCGATCGCCTATATCGACGAGGACGAGCTGGTCGAAGTGACGCCGAACTTCATCCGGCTGCGCAAGATCCACCTCGACCCCAACGAGCGCAAGAAGGCGTCGCGCGCCAAGCGCGACTGATACGCGCGGCGTCCGGCCCTTGCGCCGGACGCCGTTCGGGACGTTTCCACGCCGGCGCTTTCTGCCGCCTGCGACACTTGCAAGGTTGCACAGCCCTGCGCTCGCCCTCATTTGATCGCCCACACGAAACGAGCGTGCGAAACCGGCACGCGAAACAATGGGGACGAACAGATGGACGATGATGATTACGGCGCCGCCGCCCCGGCGCCGCATGTCGAGCCGATTCCGCAGAGCGAAGCCGAAGACGCCGTTCGCACGCTGATCCGATGGGCCGGCGACGACCCCGATCGCGAAGGGCTGCTGGAAACCCCGGCGCGGGTGGCGCGGGCCTATCGCGAATATTTCCGCGGCTATCAGGAAGACCCCGGGGTCCATCTTTCCAAGACCTTCGGCGAAGTCGGCGGCTATGACGAGATCGTCATCCTGCGCGATATCCCGTTCCAGTCGCACTGCGAGCACCACATGGCGCCGATCATCGGCAAGGCGCATATCGCCTATCTGCCGAACAAGCGCGTCGTCGGCATTTCCAAGCTGGCGCGGGTACTGCAGGGCTTTGCCAAGCGCATGCAGGTGCAGGAGCGGCTGACGGCGGAAGTCGCCGACTGTATCCAGAAGCACCTCGACCCGGTCGGCGTCGCAGTCGTCATCGAAGCCACCCATGCCTGCATGTCGGCCCGCGGCGTGATGACGGCCGGCGTGACCATGACCACCAGCCGGATGATGGGCGTGTTCCGCGAGGACGACCGCAGCCGCAAGGAAGTGCTGGCACTGATGGGCAAGGGTTAGAAGCCAGGTTCACGAACCGGGGCTGATTGCATTTTGCGCCTTTTCGGCGTAATGACACTGGGCAACTTCGGTGCAGTCAACGCATCGTCTTCTGGGCCTCGTCCATGCCAGTGGGCGAGGCCCAATCTTTTGGGGCGAGCGGTGCCAGCCGCCCGCCCCTGGCCGTTAGCCGCGCGCAGCCTTGATGATCGAAACCACCAGTGCTGCGAACGCGATCACGACCATCGCAACTTCATATACAGTCAATACAAACACCTCCTTCTGACGACGGATTGACGCCGGCTGCCAGGCCGGCGCGTGCCGTCGAAGGTGTTGATAGCAAATGGTCCGAGGTTGTCATCGCCATGCCCGTTTCGGCGTGGGAATGCGGACATGTGCCGCGCTTAACAATTGCGGGTTCACCGCCTATAGCCGGGTCGACAGGTTTTCAGGGGGCGCGACCGGCATGGCCAATATTCTCGGCAATCTCAATCGATCGCTGCTGCTCGGCGGGGTGTTGCTGGCGCTGGCGATTGTCATTCTCAATGGCAATGCGCTCGACCTGAACTGGGTCAACGCCTTCCTGCGCTTCCTCCATGCGCTGGTCGGCGTCGTCTGGATCGGGTTGCTCTATTATTTCAACTTCGTGCAGATCCCGACGATGCCCAAGGTGCCGGCCGAGCTGAAGCCCGGCATCACCCGCTATATCGCCCCCGAGGCGCTGTTCTGGTTCCGCTGGTCGGCGCTCGCCACCATGGTCATCGGCCTTGCCATCGCCGGCGCGCCGCAGCAGCAATATCTGGTCGAGGCGCTGACCTTCCAGGAAGGCTATCGCAACATCGGGCTGGGCATGTGGCTGGGCATCATCATGGCCGCCAATGTCTGGATGTTCATCTGGCCGAACCAGAAGATCGCGCTGGGGCTGGTCGACGCGGATGCCGATGCCAAGGCCAAGGCCGGCAAGACGGCGATGCTGTTCAGCCGCACCAATTTCGTCCTCAGCTTCCCGATGCTCTATTGCATGGTGACGCGCGGCGTCCTCGGCTGACCGGCAACCGGGCGGCTGCGGCAGGCGTTGGCATTTGGCCGATGCGGCACGACGGGATGACATCATGACTCACGCCATTTTCGACGCCGCCTTCGCGGCCTGCCCGCTGATCGCCGTGCTGGGCGGTGTGCGCCCCGATGAAGTGGTGGCGGCTGGGGAAGCGCTGGTGGCCGCCGGCATCCATATCCTGGAAGTGCCGTTGACCACCCCCGATGCCTATGAATCGATCACCCGACTGTCGGCGCTGGCGAGTGACAACATCATGATCGGCGCCGGCGGTGTTCTCGATATCGACAGCGTCCAGCGCGTCGTGGCTGCCGGCGGCGGCATGGTCGGTTCGCCCGGCACCGATGCCGCGATCATCGCCGAAACGGTGGCGGCGGGCCTGGCGGCAGTGCCCGGCATCTTCACCCCCAGCGAAGCGATGACGGCGATTGCGGCAGGGGCCGATGCCTTGCGCTTTTTCCCCGCCGAGGCCGGATCGCCGGCGGTGGTCAGGGCGCTGCGCAGCGTGTTGCCGCGCACCGTGCCGCTGCTCGCCATGGGCGGAATGACCGCGGACGGGATCGGTGCCTGGTCGGCGGCCGGCGCCGATGGCTTCGTGATCGGCACGGCGATGTTCGGGCCGGGGATGACGACCGACGACATGGGCGCAGCGGCGGCGCGGCTGGTCGCGGCAATGGCGGCCGAGCGCGATCAGTGAAAGTCGCGTGACCGCGGCAGCACCCGCACATTGCGCGGGTGGCCATGGGTCTGCGGATAGCCGGGGTGGAGATCCTCGTCGGCATGGGCGGGGGCGGTGCGGGTGGCCTGGGTGTCCGACAGCCGGGACAGTTCCTCCGATCGATCGATGATCCGCGTCGCCATCAGGTGGACGACATTTTCCGGGCTGCGCTGGATGGTGCCTTCGACGACCATCAGCCGCGATGCCATGATGGCGCGTCGGTAAATCTCGAACAGCCGCGCCCAGATGACGATGTTGGTGACGCCGCTTTCATCCTCGATGGTGATGAAGATGGCATTGCCATTGCCCGGCCGCTGGCGGACCAGCACGACGCCCGCCGTCTTCACCCGCCGGCCGTCGCGCGCCGCCGCCGTCTGGGCGCAGCTGAGCACGCCTTCGCCGGCGAAGACCGGGCGCAGCAGCGCCATCGGATGCGCCTTCAGCGACAGCCGCAGCGTCTGGTAATCGGCGGCGACATGTTCGCCCAGCGTCATTTCGGGCAAGGCGACATCGGCCTCCGCCGCCAGTTCGCGGGCATCGGCGGCGGCGAACAGCGGCAGCGTATCGGCCGGCGTGCGCCGCACGTCCCACAGGGCCTGGCGCCGGTCGAGCGCGATCGAGCGAAAGGCATCGGCGTCGGCGAGCAGCCGCAGGGCCCGCGCCGGCAGCCTTGCGCGCCGGGCCAGCGCCTCCACACTGTCGAAGGGCCGGGCGGCGACGATTGACTCGGCCCATATTTCGCGAAAGCCGTCGACCTGGCGCAGGCCGAGTTGCAGCGCCGGGCCGGACAGGCTGTTGTCCCAGTGGCTGGCATTCACATCGACGGGCAGCACGGTGATGCCATGTTCGCGCGCGTCGCGGACAATCTGCGCCGGCGCGTAGAAGCCCATCGGTTGCGAGTTGAGCAGCGCGCAGGCGAACACCGCCGGCTGGTGGCATTTGATCCACGACGAGACATAGACCAGCCGCGCGAACGACAGCGCATGGCTTTCGGGAAAGCCGTAGCTGCCGAAGCCTTCGATCTGGGCATAGCAGCGTTCGGCAAAGTCGCGTTGGTAACCACGCGCGGTCATGCCGCCGACGAGCTTTTCGCGGAACCGGTCCATGCCGCCGACATGGCGGAAGGTCGCCATCGACCGGCGCAGCTGGTTGGCCTGCGACGGGGTGAAGCCGGCGGCGACGATGGCGAGCTTCATCGCCTGTTCCTGGAACAGCGGCACGCCGAAGGTGGCGCCGAGCAGGGTTTCGAGCTCGTCATGCGGGTGCGGCGGCTTGGGCGACGGATATTCGACGGGGTCGATGCCGGCGCGGCGGCGCAGATAGGGGTGGACCATGTCGCCCTGGATCGGCCCCGGCCGGACAATCGCCACCTGCACCGTCAGGTCGTAGAGCTTGCGCGGTTTCAGCCGCGGCAGCATGTTGATCTGGGCACGGCTTTCGACCTGGAAGACCCCGATGCTGTCGCCCTTGCACAGCATGTTATAGACCACAGGATCGTCGGCCATCAGGTCGACCTCCAGCGTGTGGTTGCCAAGGCCATGGTCGCGCATTAGGTCGAAGGCCTTGCGGATGCAGGTGAGCATGCCGAGCGCCAGCACATCGACCTTCATCAGTTTCAAGGCATCGATATCGTCCTTGTCCCATTCGATGAAGGTGCGGTCGGCCATCGCGGCGTTGTGGATCGGCACGGTTTCATCGAGGCGGTCCTGGGTGAGGACGAAGCCGCCGACATGCTGACCCAGGTGCCGCGGAAAGCCGAGCAGCCGGCCGACGAGGGTCGTCAGCCGGGCGATGTCGGGGTTGGCGAGGTCGAAGCCGGTTTCGCGGATGCGGCGCTCGTCCATTGTCGCGGCGAAACTGCCCCAGACGGTCGAGCTCATCCGGGTGGTGATGTCCTCGCTCAGCCCGAGCACCTTGCCGACTTCGCGCACGGCGCTGCGCGGCCGGTAATGGGCGACGGTGGCGGCGATGCCGGCGCGGTGGCGGCCATAGCGGCGGTAGATATATTGCATCACCTCCTCGCGGCGCTCGTGTTCGAAATCGACATCGATGTCGGGCGGCTCGTTGCGATCGGCGGAGACGAAGCGCGAGAACAGCAGGTTGTGCGCGACCGGATCGACCGAGGTGATGCCGAGCAGGAAGCAGACCACCGAATTGGCCGCCGACCCCCGTCCCTGGCACAGGATCGGCGGGTCCTGTGCGCGGGCAAAGGCGACGAGATCATGGACGGTGAGGAAGTAGAAGGCGTAGTTCTGCTGGGCGATCAGCATGAATTCGTCGGCGAGCATGGCGCGGACCTTCGCCGGCAACCGCTGGCGGTGATAGCGGTCGCGCGCGGCGCGCATCGTCAGGCGGATCAGCCAGCCCATCGGCGTCCACCCCGGCGGCACCGGTTCATGCGGATATTCATAGGTCAGGTCATCGAGGCTGAAGCGGATCTGCGCGAGCAGGTCCTGCGTCGCGGTGATCGCTTCGGGAGCGCCGGCGAACAGCCGCGCCATTTCCGCCGCCGGCTTCAGATGCCGTTCGGCATTGGCGGCGAGGCGGCGGCCGGCGGCGTGGATGGTGGTCTTTTCACGGATGCAGGTCATCACGTCCTGCAGGGGCCGGTCGCCGGGTGTCGCATAGAGCGGCGCGTTGACGGCGATGAGCGGCACGCCGGTGGCGGCGGACAGCGCCTGCAACGCCGCGAGCCGCCGCCGGTCGCGCCCGCCCCGGTGCATCGTCGCGCCGAGCCAGGTGTGGCCGGGATTGCGGCGGTGGAGGGATTCGAGGACGCCCCGATGACTATTGCTGTCGCTTCCCATCACGATCAGCGCCATGCCGGCGACGACTGCCTTCAGATCGGCGAAAAACAGCGTGCAGCCGCCCTTTTCGGCGCGCAGATTGCCGAGCGTCAGCAGCCGCGTCAGCCGCCCCCAGCCGGCGCGGTCGACCGGATGGACGATGATGTCGGGGGTTGCATCGGCGAACACCAGCCGGGCGCCGACGACCAACCGGAAGTCGATCGCGGTGCCGGCCGCCGCCACCGCATCGCGCAGCGCGACATGGGCGCGGACGACGCCGGCGACGGTGTTGCGGTCGGCGATGCCGATGCCGGTGTGGCCCAGCGCCAGCGCCTCGGCGACCATGTCGGACGGGTGCGAGGCGCCATGGAGGAAGGAATAATTGGTCGCGGCGGCGAGTTCGGCAAAGCGCATGGTCATGCGAACAGGCCGTGGACATACCAGGCGGGGTCGGGCTTTTCGGTCCCGTAAAGCCCGTGGCGGAACAGCCAGAAGCGGCGACCGCGGGCATCCTCGACCCGGTAATAGTCGCGCGTCAGCCCCTGGCCGTCGCGGCGGCGCCACCATTCGGCGGCGATGCGTTCCGGCCCTTCGAAGCGGGTGACGTCGTGCTGGACGCGGCGCCAGCGGAAGCGGCGGGGCGGGCCGTCGGGGACTTCGGCGAGCACCTCGATGCGTTGCGGCGGGTCGAAGAGGTGGAGCGGGCGCAGCGGCGGCTCGCCGGGTTCGGGGGCCGGCCAGGCGATGGGCGGCGGCGCATCGCCGATCGGCAGCTCGAATGCCGCCTGTTCGGGGATATGGCTGTCGCCGGCGGCGAGGCGGCGGACGCGGCTGCGCCCCAGCCGCGTGCCGAGCCGGTCGAGCAGTGCCGCGAGTTGGGTATCGCCGACGGCGCCGCCATCGAGGCGCAATTGTTCGATCCCCATCGGCAGTACCACCGGCACGGCGAGGCGGATGAGGTCATAGCCGAAGCCGGGATCGAGCGGGTCGGCAAGCGCATCGATGCGTTCGCGGAACAGCCGCGCCAGCACTGCCGGGTCGCGCGTTGCCGCCCCGGTTTCGATGCCCAATCGCGCGACATGGCCATCGGCGCGGAACAGCGCGACGTCGAACCGCCGGCCGCCGCACCCGCGCGCCACCAGCTGGCGACCGGCATCGACGACCAGCCGATCGATGATCTGCAGGACATGGTCGCTATGAGCAACGGGTTCGGCCAGCCGCGCTTCGGCGCTGATCGCCGGCGGGGTGCGACGCGGGACGATGTGCGGGTCGGCCTCCCCCAGCATTTGCGCCAGCAGCGTTGGCAGCACCGTGCCGAACCGTGCCGCCAGCGGCGCGCGCGGGCGCACCGCCAAGTCGCCGATGGTGCGCAGCCCGGCGCGGCGCAGCGCCAGATGCGCCTCTGCATCGACGCGCAGCGCTGCAACCGGCAGGGCGCGGACATTTTCGGCGCCGAAGCGCGCCAGCGCCAGCGCTGCATCGGGGGTGTCGCCGGTCGCCAGCCGCGCCGTCAGCCCGTGGCGCGCCAGCCGCCGTGCGAGGTCATCGGCGAGGCCGGCGGCGTCGCCATAGGGGTGGCTGCAGCCGCTGATGTCGAGCACCAGCCCCTGCGGCGGGTCGGTCGCCACGGAGGGTGAATAACGGTCGCAGGCATCGGCCAGCCAGCCGAGCAGCGCGGCGTCGGCGGCGGGCTGATGGTCGATCGCCACCAGCTCGGGCACCCGGGCGCGGGCATCGGCGAGCGTCAGCCCCGGCGCCAGCCCGAGCGCCTGGGCGGCAGCGTCGACGGCGACGAGGCGGATGCCGCCGCGCTGGGTTTCGACCAGGGCAAAGGGCGCATCAGGCGGCGCGCCGCCCGAGGTCAGCAGCCGTTCGGCCGGCAACATCGGCAGGAAGACGCCCAGATAGCACCGGGTCACAGAAGCTTCGTCGATCACGGTCCCACTCCACCCGGGCATCGAACCCGGCAATGCCGCTGCGATGGCGCAACAGGCTGATATCGAATGCCGGCCGCCCAGGGGCCATCGCCGGCAGCGGCGGCGACGGCGCGGCGCCGACCCGCCAGCGGGTCGCAGCGGCGCTGGGCCCCGGATCGGCGCCGGCGCGCAGCACCAGGGTCAGCACCCCCGACCGCGCCGCCGCCAGCGCCAGCCGGCGCGACGCCGTCAGGTCGAGCAGCGGCGCCTTGGCCCAGGGTTCGATGACCACCGCCCCCAGCGCGCCGCAGCCGACGCTATCCGCCCCGGCGCGCAGCACGGCGAGGGCATCGACGCCGGTGACGAGCAGGATAGTGCCCGGATCGGCGCCGAGTTCGACCAGCCCCGGCGCGTGCAACCGGCCCTGCCAGCGCTCGCCGCGATCCTCCCGGATCCAGATCACCGGCTTGCCGACCCCGGCGCGCAGCGCCAGCATCAGCGTGAAGCCGGCGGCGGCGCTGGCATCATCGGCATCGGCGGCAAAGACCTCGTGGAGCGCGGCGCGCGCCAGCCCGCCACCGAGCCGGGCATCGACATTGGCCGACCCGATCGTCACCGCCGGCTGCGCTGCCGCCGCACTGCCAACGGCGGGCAGCAGCGCCTTCAGCACGGCGGGAGGGAGAGCGGGACGCGGCATGATGTTCCTATTTTGTTCTACTAACCTTGTTCCCCTGCGGCGAGTCAAGCGGGCAAGCGCGGCCCTGCGGCAGGGTGATTGACCTGGCTGCCCCCGCCCCGCACTATCGTTGCGGCCCGGCACGCGGGCGATCGACATATCGGGGGCATGATGACACGGCGGATTCTTGGTTTTGCGGCAATGCTCTATGCCGGTACCGCCATGGTGCCGATGCCGGCCCTGGCACAGGCCCCGGCGGCGGCCGCGGCGGCGACGATGCCGGCCAATTATCCGGCGCTGGCCAGCCTGTTCCAGGATTGGCGGCGCACCCTGCTGCCCGAACTGGCCGATGGCCGCGCCGATTATTCCCCCGCCGCGATGGCGCGACTCGGCGATGGCCTCAAGACCTATCGCCAGCGGCTGGCGGCGATCGACCGCAGCGGCTGGCCCATCGCCGCCCAGACCGATTACAAGCTGGTCGAGGCCGAAATGAACGGGCTCGATTTCGACCTGCGGGTGCTCACCCCCTGGGCGCGTGACCCGAGTTTCTACGCCAATGTCTTTGCCGACTGGAGCGACGTGCCGGCGCACGAAGGCCCCTATGCCCATCCCAACATCAACCTGTACGAGTTCAAATATCCGCTGAACGCCGCCGATGCGCGCCGGCTGACCACGCTGCTCGCCGCGGTGCCGGCCAATCTGGCGGCGGCCAAGGCCAATCTGGCCGGGGGCAACGCCCGCGACCTGTGGAAATACGGCAGCCGCGCCTTCGAGGAACAGAGCGAGACGCTGGCCAAGCTGGGCGACGGCACGCTGGTGATGCGCACGCTCGATGGCCCGATCCCGGCGGTGATGACCGGCGCCAGCCCGCAGCTGAAAAAGGCGATTGCCGATGCCAGGGCCGCCACCGACGACTTCGCGCGCTGGGTCGCGGCCGAGGCGCCGAAGAAGACGGGCGCCACCGGGATCGGCAAGGAAAATTACAATTGGTATGTGAAGAATGTCGAGCTGCTGCCCTGGGACTGGGACGCGCAGGTGGCATTGCTGCGCCGCGAGCTCGACCGTTCGATCGCGGCGCTGCGCATCGAGGAGGTGCGCAACCGCGACCTGCCGCCGGCCAGCCCGGCGACCGACCCTGCTGCGTTCCAGACGCTGCTGAAGGCACGGCAGGCCAAGTTCAGCCAGTTCCTCGCCGACACCGGCCTGATCCCCGACGCGCCCTGGTCACGCACAGCGATCGCCAACCAGGGCATGGATTTCGTGGCGCCGGACAAGCGCAACTTCTTCGATCATGTCACCGCCGGCGACCCCTATCCGCTGATGTCGCATTTCACCCACTGGATCGACCTGGCGCGGATGCGCGAGGCGCCGCACGCCAGCCCGATCCGCCGGGTGCCACCGCTGTTCACCATATATTCGAACCGGTCCGAAGGCTTTGCCACTGCCTATGAGGAGATCCTCATGCACGCCGGGCTGTACGACGATATTCCGCACGGCCGCGAGCTGGTGTGGATCATGCTCGCCAACCGCGCGGCGCGCGGGCTGGCGTCGCTGTATGTCCAGTCGAACGAGATGAACCTCGACCAGGCCGGCAAATTCCACGCCGAATGGACCCCGCGCGGCTGGTCCGACCCCGATAGCCGCCTCGTCGGCTTCGAACAGCTGCTCTATGCGCGCCAGCCCGGCTATGGCCCGAGCTATGTCACCGGCAAGCTGCAGTTCGACCAGCTGCTCGCAGCCGTGTCGCACGCCGATGAACGCGCCGGGCGGCCGTTCGTGATGCGCGACGTGATCGGGCGGGTGATGGACGCGGGAGTCATCCCGGTGCCGCTAATCGAGGCGGAGCTGGTGCCGGCAGCGGGACCGCGGTGAGCTGATCGCCATCCGATTTTCTGGGAATTCAAAGGCATGGCGGAGGGGCCCTCCGACTCGAAAGAGGGAAGTTTGAGAAGTGCCAAGCGTCGATGAAATTTGGGCCGATGACCTACTTGACAGGAAGGCTGAGGCTGCTGCCCTTATTGGCTACATAGAATGCGTCGCAGCCCGGCCGCGTTTATCTGTGGGCGACCATGCCCATGTGATCGCAATCGATGCGGGGTATGGCGAGGGTAAGACGTTCTTTCTTCAAAAGCTCGCGGATCAACTCGCATTGAACCACCCCGTCGCTTACGTCGACGCGTGGCGCGATGATCTTGAGGATCAACCTCTCACAGCTATAGCCGCGACACTTGAAGACGCCTTAGAGAAATATGTCGAGAAGTCACCAGCGATCCGAGAGCGGATGGCAAACCTGCGTGCAAAGGCAGGCGACGTGCTCAAAATCGCTGCAGGCGGCGCCGTCCGGCGAGTAATCGGTTTAGCGATCACTCAAGTTGCAGCCGACGAGTTGCATCAACTACTCACCCCTGAGCAACTTGAGAGAGATTTTGCGAACGAAGCTGCCAAAAAAGCAGGGGAGGATATCCCAGACAAAATCTTCGCAGGCCTGAAAACAGGCGAAGCCGTCATGGATGCACGTATCGCGACATTCCGAAAAGGACGCGCTGCCATCGATGGACTCAAAAAGGCTTTGGAAGCGGTTGTTGAGGCGCTCGATCAAGTCGACACGCATCCGCCAATCGTCATAATTATAGATGAACTTGACCGATGTCGTCCGACATATGCAATCAAGCTGTTGGAAGAAGTCAAGCATCTTTTTGATGCAAGAGGCGTTGTTTTTGTGCTCGGCATGCACGGTGATCAACTCGCGCACTCAGTAGCGAAGGCTTATGGCGCAAGATTCGTTGCAAGTGATTACCTCCGTCGTTTTATTCATCGTCGTTACTCGCTAAAGTCGGTCTCGCTGGCGCAGTTGGTCGACAAAGCGATGCGTGACTTATCCCTTGATGTAAAACGACTGCAATCGCCGTTACTGACGGCAACGAACGTGCCCGGCCAGCGAGTTCCACCATTGCCTCCTAGCGAGGCAATTACCCTATATCTTGCTGCGTTTGGAGTTGCACCTAGAGATGCATTCCGCGCTTTCGAAATGCTACATATCTCACTAGCGTTGACTGGAGATGCGACACTCCATCTTGGACTGCTTATGCCGCTAATTTGCGGGATAGTATTGAGGTCTAATACACCCATCCCAGCGGTCATTAAACCTCACTTTGTTTTGGGCTATAATGAAAATACTCGAGATTTTGATAGCTGGACTATTGAAGATTATGCGGCAAGGATGCTTGATTATTCTGTCGAATCAGACATTTCGCTTTCGCGCATTATGAACAATAGATATGATCACTTAGTCGATTTGGTTTTTACTTTAAGAGGCTATGCAAAGGGAAAAAGCTTGCGCTTAGCGGATCCAGCGAATTACCAAGAGTTGATTTCGACAGTCGCCCGTTTTGACACTAACTGATATATTTTCATAAGTCGCTACAATTGCTGTAATATTTTCCTGATTGAAGATGGATAGTGGGTCGTTCTCGCTGTGACCTTCAGTCAGTATGTAGCTCCCTCATTTCTCAAGCATTGCGATCCTAATTATGGCACTGATCACCATTAGGGGAGGAGCTCCGAGCCTCCTCCCCCCGTCGCATACCGCCGACCCCTACATCTTGTAACTGATCCGCAAATAACCGAACTGCCCCGGCACGTCATAGGTCGTGGGGTCGTAGTTGGGGCCGGTGCAGCTGAAGCACGGTGGCGGGTTCTGGTTGAAGACGTTGTTGACGCCGACGGTAAAGGCCATCCGCTTGTCGAGGAACGACGGATTGTAGGACAGCTGGACGTCGCCGTAGAAAGTGCCCTTCAGCTTCTTGCCATCGGCTTCGAACACCGCATCGATATAGCGGCCGGTGAAGGCGGCGCCGAAGTCGGCGATCTGCCAGTCGACAATCGCGATGCCCTTGAACTTGGGGTAGGACTGGTCGGGGAAGCCGCGGGTCTTGCCGCGGTAATCGGTGACGGTGAAGCCGTTCTGCGACGGCGTGCTTTCGGTATATTTGAGCAGGAAGTTGCCGTTCACTGACAGGCCGAAGGCACCCGCCGAGGTGGCGCGGCTGCGATAGTTGAACATCACGTCGATGCCCTTGGTGCGGACTTCGCCGATGTTCTGCAGCAGGCCGTTGACGCGGGTGATGAGGCCGTTGGGGGTGCGGCTGATCGCCGAGCAGCTGAGCGCTTCGCCGCCGAAGGCGCAACGCTGCAGGGTGATGGCGGCGTCGATCGGCGCGATCGCGCCGGTGACATTGATGTCGTAGTAATTGGCCTCCAGGCTCAGCACGCTGGCAAAGCCGCTTTCACGCGCCCAGACCGGGCTGTAGACGCCGCCGAACAGCCAGGTGCGCGACTTTTCCGGGCGCAGCGCGGTGTTGCCGCCGGTTGTGACCGAAACCTGGCCGCCATTGGGTTCCTGATAGCTGCCGTTGGCCGGCACGCCGTTGGCGATGCAGTTGGTGCGCACCGCTGCCGAGGTTTGCCACGGCGAGCCGGCGACATTGGTGCAGGGGTCGTCGATCGGCGCGTCGCTGCGCGAGGCAGCGCCGAACAGTTCCCCGATGCTCGGCGCGCGGAAGCCGGTGGCGTAGGAGGCGCGCAGCAGCAGGTCGTCGACCGGCTTCCACTGGCCGCTGCCGGTGTAGGTGGTGCTGGACCCGCTGGTGGAATAATTGGCGTGGCGGACGGCGCCATCGATTTCGAGCAGCTGGAAGAATGGCTTGTCGGCGAGCAGCGGCACGCGCAATTCGCCATAGACTTCATCGGAATTGTACGCGCCCCGCGACGGCTGCGACGGAATGTCGGAACCGAGGCCGGCGACGATGATCGGATCGGGGTCGTAGGTGCCCTTCTGGTAGCGATGTTCGTAACCGACGGCGAAGCCGACAGCGCCGGCGGGCAGATCGAACAGGTCGCCGCTGAGGTTGGCGGTATAGTCCTGGAGTTCCTGGCTGCTGCGGCTGCGTTCATCGAAACCGACGAAGGACAGCATGGCGGGCGTCACAGAACCCAGGCCGCCGAAGATGTTGAAGGGCACGCATTCGCCGGTGCACAGCGACACCGGCCCCAGCGCCTGTGCCAGCTTGGCGGCGTTGACGTTGCCGGTGAACAGCTGGCGGGCGTTGTTGAAGCCGATCACGGCATTGGCATCCCAATACCATTTGCGGCCGCCGACATCGAACGAGCCATCGAAGCCGCCGGTCAGCGACATGGTATCGACCTGCTGGGTATAGGTGCGCTGCCCGGCCTCGTTGAGGCGGCGGCGGACGGTCGAATAATTGGCGGGGGCTTCACCGGGCTTGCCGGCCGACAGCGTCACGCCGAACGGATTGAACGGGTTGGTGGCGTCGATCGAGATGGTATCGAGCAGATTGCCGTTGCCGGCGTCCGGCCCGACGAACAGCGGCAGGAAGGCGGCCTGGTTCTGCGAATTGCGGCGGTTGTATAGCGCCTTGACGCGGAAGTTGACGCTTTCGCTCAGCTCCTGCTTCGCGCTGATCCAGCCGCCATAGCGTTCGGACGGGGTGAGGAAATAGTTGAGCGGCGCGAAGTTGAACGAATCCCCCGTGGTGAAGGCGCGGAAATCGCTGTTCGGCCCGGTGGGGTTGGCGGCATCGAAGCGGGGGCGGCCGGGGACCGGGGCCTTCAGCGTCAGGTTGGGCAGGCCGAGCACGGTGAAGCGGCCATTGGGGATGGCGCTGCTGCAGCCACCGATGGGATCGCCGCAGCTGGTCTGGCCGGGGTTGGGGAATTGCGAGGTCGAGCGGTCGGCGGTGCGCACCGACTCCTGCTTGACGTAGCTGGCGCCGAACACGACGCTGGTCGTCGGCCCCTTGATGCCATAGCTGGCCTGGTAATCCTGGGTATGGCCGTCGCCCTGGCGGTAGGTGCCGAACTGGCCCGACAGTTGCAGGCCTTCCTGGTTTTCGCGGGTGATGATGTTGACGACGCCGGCGATGGCGTCCGACCCGTAGAGCGGCGACTGGCCCGACTGGAGCACTTCGATACGCTCGATCATGTTGGCCGGGATGGTGTTGAGATCGACCGTGGCCGGGATGCCGCTGGCGGAGGTGCCGCTGACGAAGCGGATGCCGTCGACCAGCACCAGCGTGCGCTTGGCACCGAGATAGCGCAGGTCGATGTTCGCCGAACCGGCGCCGACGCCGCCGCCATCGGGCGGGTTGCCGATGTTGCCGCTGTTGTTGACGCGGGTGTTGAGGCCGCCGGCGGCGCTGGGCAAGCGCTGCAGAATGTCGGCGATGGAAGAAATGCCGGTGCGCGCGATCGACGTCTGGTCGACGACGATGACGGGGGAGCTTTGCGCCAGCGGATCCTGGCGAATGCGCGACCCGGTAACGATGATCGCATCGGTATCGCCATCGGCAGCGATTGCGGCGGTGGTGGTCTGGGCGCCGGCGCCGGTGGACAGTGCCCCGAACGCGACACTTGCTGCCAGAATGGATTTGATCTGCATGGCCTGTTTCCCCTGTTTGCGTGCAAGGAAATTGTCCAGATTACCTGTTGCAGCGCAACAATATTCTCACGGCCGTGCTCGTTTCGGTCACAGCTGTAACAAATTTGCAACTGTGGTTACGTCGTCGGAAGCGGTGTCCGGCCAACCGAAATTAGGCGGTGACCGCGCCGCGGTCCCGACCTATGTCGCGGAACAGCAATGGGAGTTTCGCTGCATGATGTTTCGCGCTGCCACCGCGCTTGCGGTCGTTCTTGCCGCTCCGGCCCTCGCCCAGCCTGTCGCGGGGGCGGCGGCAGCGACACCGGCCAAGCCGCCGAAATGGGACGTCAATGCCCCGCCCGGGATGACGACGCGCAGCGTGCCGATCCGGGTCGAGGAAGGCAGCTGGATGAACATCGACGTGTCGAAGGATGGCCGCACCCTCGCCTTCGACCTGCTTGGCGACATCTACACCATGCCGATCACCGGCGGCACGCCGACACGCATCGCCGAAGGGCTGGCCTATGAACAGCAGCCGCGGTTTTCCCCCGATGGCAAGCGCATCGCCTTCACGTCGGACCGCGGCGGTGGCGACAATATCTGGATCATGAATGTCGATGGCAGCGACAAGCGCCAGCTGACGAAAGAGGATTTCCGCCTGCTCAACCAGCCGAGCTGGAGCCCCGACGGCCGCTTCATCATCGCCAAGAAGCATTTCACCACCGGCCGCTCGCTCGGCACCGGCGAAGTCTGGCTCTACCATGTCTCGGGCGGGGCCGGGGTGCCGCTGGTCAAGCGCGCCAGCGAGCAGCTGCAGAAGGAGCTGGGCGAGCCGATCTATGCGCCCGACGGCAAGAGCCTGTTCTACACGCGCAACGTCACGCCGGGGCCGATCTTCGAATATGCCCAGAACAGCAACACCGACCTGTTCGACATCGAGCGCTATGAGTTCGACAGCGGGGAAGTGACCAAGGCAGTGACCGGCGCCGGTGGTGCGGTGCGGCCGACTCCCTCCCCCGATGGCCGCTACATCGCCTTTGTCCGCCGCGAACGGGCGAAATCCAAGCTGTACGTGAAAGATCTGACGTCGGGCACCGAGCGCAAGGTATATGATGCGCTCGACCAGGATGTGCAGGAAACCTGGGCGGTCAACGGCGTCTATCCGAACATGGCGTGGACGCCCGACAGCGGGCGCATCGTCTTCTGGGCCGGCGGCAAGATCCGCAGCATCGGCGCCGATGGCAGCGGCGTGCGCGACATCCCGTTCCGCATCGACGACAACCGGACCATCGTCGAGGCAACGCACCCGCAGGTCGAGGTGGCGCCCGACCGGTTCACGACCAGGATGCCGCGCTGGGCGAGCGTATCGCCCGATGGCCGCACCGTGGTGTTCGAGACATTGGGCAAGCTGTGGACCAAGCCGGTGGCCGGCGGCACGCCGCAGCGGCTGGTGACGGGCGATGCCGACGATCTGGAGCTGTGGCCGTCCTGGTCGCGCGATGGCAAGACGATCGTCTTTGTCGGCTGGACCGACGCGGGACTGGGGCAGGTGCGCAGCGTTGCGGCCGGTGGCGGGACGGCCAAGACGTTAACGGCGCACCCCGGCCATTATGCCCGGCCGCGCTTTGCCCCCGATGGCAAGGCGATCGTCTTCGAAAGCGGCAAGGGTGGCTATCTGACCTCGGGCCGCTGGTCGGAAAATCCCGGCATTTACCGGATGGCGGCGGGCGGCGGCGCGGCGACGCTGGTGGCGCGCGAGGGCGGCGAGCCGCAGTTCGGCGCCGACAGCGACCGGCTGTTCATGATCCAGTCCGAAAAGGGCAAGCGCCAGCTGGTCAGCACCGACCTCAGCGGTCAGGCGAAGCGCGTCCATGCGACGGGCGACCTGATCACCGACTATCGCGTGTCGCCCGATGGCCAGTTCGTCGCCTTCCGCCAGAATTACCAGGCCTATGTCATGCCGCTGCTGCCCGGCACGCAGGACGTCGCCGCCGACCAGAAGGGTGGGCCCCTGCCCGTCACCCGCGTCAGCGGCGATGGCGCCGACTTCCTCAACTGGTCGAACAATGGCACCCGGCTGCACTGGAGCAACGGCCCGACGCTGTTCAGCGCCGATACGGCGGCGCTGTTCGGCAGTGCGCCGACAGCGGAAGGGGCGCCGAAGTTCACGGCACCGACGACCGGCGTTGCGCTGGGCATGGAGGTCGCGGCCGACAAGCCGACCGCGACGATCGCGCTGACCGGCGCGCGGCTGGTGACGATGGCCGACACGGACGGCGGCATCGTCGACGATGGCGTCATCGTCATCCGCGGCGACCGCATCGTGGCGATCGGCCCGCGCGGCAGCGTGGCGATTCCGGCCGGCGCGAAGACGATCGACGTCGCCGGCAAGACCATCATCCCCGGCCTGGTCGACGCCCACGCCCATGGGCCGCAGGGCGATGACGATATCGTGCCGCAGCAGAACTGGTCGGCAATGGCCAATCTGGCGCTGGGGACGACGACGATCCACGACCCGTCGTCGCGCGCCGCCGAGATTTTCGTGGCGGGCGAGATGCAGCGCGCCGGCAAGATCCTGGCGCCGCGGACCTTTTCGACCGGCGAGGTGATCTATGGCGCCAAGGCACCCGACGTCTATGCCGAGATCAACAGCATCGACGATGCGCTGGCGCATGTCCGGCGGTTGAAGGCGGAGGGCGCCCACAGCGTCAAGAACTACAACCAGCCGCGCCGCGACCAGCGCCAGATGGTCGTCGCGGCGGCACAGCGCGAGGGGATGGAGGTCGTCCCCGAGGGCGGCTCGCTCTATACCCAGGGGGTGACGCTCGTTGCCGACGGCAATTCGACCGTGGAGCATAATATCCCGCTGGCGGTTTTCTATGACGATCTCGTCAGTTTCTGGGCGCAGTCGAAGACCAATTACACCCCGACCCTGGTCGTCACCTTCGGTGGCCCCGGCGGCGACCCCTATTGGCGCCAGAACATGGACGTGTGGAAACACCCGCTGCTGTCGCGCCACGCGCCGCCGGCGCTGCTCGCAGCGCAGAATGTGCGGCGCGAGATGATCGACGAGGCCGATTATGTCGACGGCGCCAGCGCGCGCGAAGCCAAGAAGCTCGCCGACCGCGGCGTTCAGGTGTCGATCGGCGCGCATGGCCAGCAGGCGGGGCTGGGGTCGCACTGGGAGCTATGGTCGTTCGTGCGCGGCGGCTGGACGCCCATCGAGGCGCTGCGCGCCGGGACGATCATGCCGGCGACGTCGCTGGGCTATGCCAAGGATGTGGGCTCGCTCGAAGTCGGCAAGCTGGCCGACCTGGTGGTGCTCGACGCCGATCCGACGGTCGATATCCGCAACAGCGACAAGGTCAATGCCGTGATGCTCGGTGGGCGGATGTATGATGCAGCGACGCTGAACGAGGTCGGCACCGGCACGCGCAAACGGGCGCCCTATTGGTGGCAGGCGGCGGGGGAAAACGGCAGCGTGTCGTCGCAGGCGATCGCTGCGGGACACAGCCACTAAGCCCGTCCGAAGGGGTGCAGGGGCTCAGCCCCTGCCCGCCGGAGGCCCTTACGCCCGCGCCGGGGCGTCGCCGAGATTGTACTTCATGATCGACCCGTGCCGCCCGGTGCGGTCGCGTTCCAGCGCATAGACTTCGCCGGTCGGCCCCTGGCGCCGGGCGAGCACGGTGTCGATGTCGGCGCGATCCTGCGGGGTGAGGCGCACATCGCCGATGCGCAGCGTGTCGGGCAGGTGGCGGGCATGGCTGGCGCCGACGATGACGCCGGCGACGAGAGGCAGGTCGAGGACGTGGCGCGCGGCGATGTTGGCGATGCTGGCGCTGTGGCGGTCGGCGACCCGGCGCAGCGTCGCGAGCAGCGCCTGGAACAGGTCCCAGCCGCCGAAATCGTCGATGATCAGCTTGTATTTGACCAGCGAGCGGTTGGTGAGCGCGGTCGATTCGGGCTGGCCGAGCCAGCGATCGGTGAGGAAGCCACCGGCGAGCGCGCCATAACAGAGGAAATGCGTGCCGAGCGGACCGCACACGTCGGCAAGGGCGCCGGCCGGGCGGGTGTCGAGCAGCGAATATTGCACCTGCAGCGTGGCAAAGGGAACACCGGCGTCGGCGATTTCGCGGACATGGCCGGCATCGAAATTGGTGCCGCCGACCAGGCCGATCTTGCCTTCGGCCTGGAGGTCGGCGAGGTGGCGCGCGGTGTCGAGATAGCGCGGCTGGTCGTAATCCCACCAGTGGAACTGGACGAGGTCGAGGCGGTCGGTGCGCAGCCGGGTCAGCGAGCGATCGATGATGCGGCGGACGTCGGCGCTGGTGATATGGGGCAGCAGCGCAAGGTCCGGGACGAATTTGGTGTGGACGCGCAGCCGCGCCAGCGCATCGGCGCCGCGGCGATCGAGCAGCGCGGCGCGAAAGTCACCGATCATGGTTTCGACGCCGGTATAGATGTCGGCGCAGTCGAAGGTGGTGATGCCGGCGTCGTAAAAGGCAGCGAGGTCGTCGGTCACCGTGGCGGCGTCGACGGCGCCATGGTCACCGGCGAGTTGCCAGCCGCCGCGGATGACGCGCGAGATATTGGCATCAGGGGCGATGTCGAAGCGTTCGGTGAAGGTCATGCGTCGGGCTTTCGCGTGGCGGTGGTGTCGGCGTGGTGAAAACGGCGGGTGCCGATCCGGGTGATGCGCAGGCGCGACGGGCAATTGGGGTCGGGGCAGGCGACCTCCGCATCGGTCGTCATCCAGTCATTGTCGTGAGTCTGGCGCTGCTTGGCGGCGAGCAGCGGCAGCACGGCGGCGAGCGAATAGATGGAGAAGCCCTGGCCCTCCGGCAGGAACAGGTTTTCGCCGCGCAGTTCGAACCAGTCCCCGGCCTGGGCCGAGCAGTAGAGGCGCGCACCCGGCGGGGCGACGACTTCGACGCGCAGGTCGTACAGGTCGAAGCTGTCGTCGGTCATCAAGGTCTCCGGGCGCGGATGGCGGGCAGCAGCGCGAGCGTCGCCAGCAGATAGGAGGCGATCACCGTCAGGCTGATCGCCGGGCCGAGGCCTGCGCCCGCGCCGAAAACATGCTGCCCCGCCAGCGCCACCAGCGTCGGGCCGATGCCGGCGCCGATGGCGACATTGAGGAAGAAGCTGATCGCCATCGCCCGGCCGCGCCGGCGGTTGGGGGTGGCGTCGAGGATCGCCGACAGGCCCGAGGCGGTGACGACAGCCGACAAAGCGAAATAGACCGGGATCGCCGTCATCACCGCCGACAGGCTGGCGCTGTTGATCAGCATCGCCGCCGGCAGGGTGGCAATGGCAGCAAGGCCGCACAGTTCGATCTTGCCGCGCGCCCCGCGCCACTGCGCGAACCGGTCGGCGAGCATGCCGCCGGCCAGCATGCCGCCGCCGTAGCCGAGCACGAGCAGCAACCCCAGTTGCACGCCGACAGTGGCTGGA
Source organism: Polymorphobacter fuscus (assembly GCF_011927825.1). Classification (NCBI taxonomy): domain Bacteria; kingdom Pseudomonadati; phylum Pseudomonadota; class Alphaproteobacteria; order Sphingomonadales; family Sphingosinicellaceae; genus Sandarakinorhabdus; species Sandarakinorhabdus fusca. The sequence continues at coordinate 1,701,670 of NZ_JAATJI010000001.1, forward strand.
TCGACGCCGAACTGGCGGATGAGCAGCGACGGCGCCCAGGCGCCGACGGCATTGTCGACCATCGAGGCGACGGCAACGATGAGGAAGACGGGCGCGATGCCCGTCCACAAGCCGGTCGGTGCGGCGACGGCGTCCGGGCCATCGGCGACCACATCGTCGCGGCGGACGGGTTCCCGCACCACCAGCAGCACCAGCGCCCAGAGCAGGCTGGGTGCGCCGATGGCGAGCAGCACCTGGCGCCACGGCGACCAGTCCGCCAGCGACGTGCCGGCGAACAGCCCGCGCCCGACGATATCGAGCACGGCGCCGCCGATCATGATCGACCCGCCGACGCCGATGGCGATGCCGGTGAAATAGACGCCGACGGCGGTGCCGCGCCGGTTGGGGGCAAAGCTGTCGCTGATCAGCGAGATCGCGGCCGGCGACAGCACCGCCTCCCCCAGCCCGACGACGATGCGCGCGGCGAACAACCAGCCGAAGCTGGGTGCGACCGCGCAGCCCAGCGTGCCCAGGCTCCAGATCGCCACGCCAGCGAGGATGAGGTTGCGGCGCGAGCGGCGGTCGGCAAGGATGCCGAGCGGGATGCCGGCAATGCCGTAGATGACGGCGAAGGCGGTGCCGAGCAACAGGCTCATGCCCGTATCGTCGATGCCGAGCTCCGCCTTGATGGGATCGACGAGCAGGCTGAGCACCTGCCGGTCGGTATAGGCGAGGACGGCGGTGAGGAAGAGGACGAGGACCGTCGTCCACGCGCGCGCCGGCGAAGGATAGGGCGCCGCATCGCGGGGTATGATCGTCATGCTCCCCCGCCACGGATGATATCGGTGGTGCCGGATGAGGGGATTGAACCCCCGACCTTCGGTTTACAAAACCGCTGCTCTACCGCTGAGCTAATCCGGCGACGCATTCCCGCTATCGTCAACCGGCGCCGCGATCAACAGCCCATCGCGCATTTGGGGTCGTCGGACTGCCAGATGATGCGGGCGACCATGTCGCCGCGCTCGGCGCGCGGGTCGGTGGCGATGGCCGATACCCGGCCGCTGACCGGCGCGGTGACGCTGTCGGTGACGCGGCCGAAGGCGTCGCTGACAATGGCGATTTCCTGGCCCTTGGTCACCGCTTCGCCGAGCTTGACGCGCAGCACGGCGAAGCCGCTGCGCGGGACGCGGGCGACGGCGAGGCTGTTGCCGACGAAGGTGATCGGCGATCGCGCGATGACGGGACCCGTCATCATGCCCATCTCGCGCATCAGGTTGACGATGCCGCCGACGCCGCGCCCGACCTGTTCGGTGTCGAACACTTCGGGCCGACCGAGTTCGAGGGTGATGGCGGGAACGCCGGCGCGGACCATCTCGTTTTCGACCGTGCCCTTTTCGCCGGGATCGAGCTTGATGATGTCGGGCGCCATCAACTGCGCCATTGCCAGCGTGCGCGGGGTGGAGGCAAAGGCGTAGAGCGGATAGGCGGTGCCGCGCGACTGGGTGTGGAGGTCGACCGCCTGGTCGGCATTGGGGCGCAGCAGCCGCGACCACAGCCGGCCGGCATAATCCTCCACGCCGCGGCCGCCATCGCTGCCGGGTATGGCGCGGTTGAGATTGGGGGCGCTGCGGCTGCTGCCGGGGGTGAATTCGCGGACCGACTGCAGCAGGCCCGGGGTGTTGAGCCCCGGCACCATCGTCAGCGTGCCGGCGAGCGTGGCGGGGTCGATCGAGGCGAGCCGGTGGATGACATCGATGCCGTTGAGTTCGTCACCATGGATGCCGGCGGTGAGCAGCAGCCTGGGGCCGGGCCGGGCGCCGCGAATGACGATGACCGGAACCAGCCAGGGTTGCGCCAGTGCCGAGGTGCCGGCGCGGAACCACAGCCGCTGGGTGGTGCCGGCGGGCAGGTCGGCGACATCGAGCCGGTCGATGATCGGCACGCCGTCAAGGCTGCCGACGCGTTCGGTGGCAGCGAACGCCGGGCTGGCAAGCAACACGGCCAGCGCCGCGAAAATGACCTTCACGCAAAATCCTCGATGTCGAACCGGCGCCACCATAGGGGCGCCGATGCTGGCCGTCACGCCGGAGCCGTGGCCCGTGCGACAGCGCCGGGGGTCACCCGGGTCCAGCGGGCCAGCGCCGCGAGCGCGCCCGGTGCCGCCCCCAGCCCGGCGATGAGGCCGAAGCGGCCGATGCGACTGCCGGCGAGACGTTGCAGCGTCGTTGCCAGCCGCACCTGCCGCGCCACGTCCTGGCGCAGGCGCGCCTGGAAGGCGGCCGCGGTGGCGCCGGCGTCCACCATGTCGGCGGCAAGGCGGCCACCGTGCAGCGCCATCGCCATGCCGTCACCGCAGAAGCTGGGGATGACCGCGGCCTGGTCACCGAGGCGCCAGAGCGGGTCATCGGCGCGCGGGCGGACGAGAAAGCCATAGGGGACGGCGGAAATGGTCAGCGGCCTGGGCAGCAGCATTTCGGCATCGGCGAGCGCCGCAAGCCCGGGTTCGCGCAGCAGCGCCGTGAACAGCGACGCCCAGGTGCCGCCAAGGTCGCGAAAGCGGTGGCGATCGATAAGCAGGCAAAGGTTGAGCCGGCCGCCCTCGACACATTGCAACCCGGCATAGCCGCCGTCGAACACGGTCACCGCAACGGCACCGGACAGCGACCGTGCCAGCACCGGCGTGGCGCGGAAAAACGTCTTGAAGCCGATCAGGTCGGCGATCGTGCCGCGGGTGTCGCGGGGCTGCCCACGCACTTCATGCTTGCCGGTGGCGAGAAGCAGGCGGCCGCCGATGCTGCCATCGGCGAGCACCGCTTCGCCATCTGCGATGCGGCGGACGGCGGTGCCGCGCCGCACCTCCGCACCGCGCCGTTCGGCATGTTCGAGCAGTGCCCAATCGAGACTGCGGCGGGTAATGCCGGTGGCGGTGAAGGGCAGTTTCGCCTCCGCACTGCGATGGCCGGCGTGAAGACGGACGCGGTCGATGCGGGCGCCGCCGAGCCGGGCGACGTCGAACCCCAGCGCGGACAGATGGGCGCCGGCCTCCACCGAGAGGAATTCCCCGCAGATCTTGTCGTGCGCGGCGGTTTCGCGTTCGAGCAGCAGCGGCGCCGCACCGAGCGACGCCAGCCTTGCCGCCGCGGCGCCGCCGGCGAGGCCGCCGCCGATGATGACCGTCCGCGTCATTTGATGCGACCCACGCCCCAGCGGAACGGCGGATGCCAGCGCAGGGTGACGGGCAGGCCGGCAAGACCGGCGGCAGCGAGCAACCGCTTCCAATCGGCGCGGATGAAGGCGCGGCGCACCGACAATGCGCCATCGTGGCGGACGATCGGATGCCAGCGCAACAGCTTGGCGAGGACGCGAAAGCCGGCCCAGGCAATGCGGTTGCGGTGGAGATCGTTGATATGCCAGCCGCGCTGCGCGGTGGCCTCCATCCAGCGCAGGAAATCGGCCAGTTCGGCATCGGTCATGTGATGGGCGACGAGCGACGAAATGATGAAGTCGGGTGCGAAATCGAGCGCCTGCGCGTCGCCGGTACGAAAATCGATGCCGAGCATCGGATCGGTCGCGGCATCGGCCACGGGGGCGCTGCGCGGGTTGCGATCGACGCCGACCAGATGCACCGCCTTGCCGGTGGTGTTGGCCCAGCCGGCAATGGCGCGCAGCATGTCGCCATGGCCGAAGCCGACATCGACGACGCTGAAACTGTCGAGCCCGCGGGTCGCCCGCGCCAACCAGGCCAGCGTCATCGGTCGGGCCAGCGTGATCGTGTTGACGCGGGCGAGGTCGGCGATCACATCGGCATAGGTTTCGGGCGCCAGGTCATCGGCGTCCATCAACTCGGGTCCGGGGTGGCGCTGGCCGAAATCGACCGTCATGGCTGTAACCGTCAAACCGTGGTGAACCGGAAACTTTCCGCTGCCAGCCCCGGCCCGAAGGCAACGGCAAACCCCTTGGTGGCGCGGTCGACCGACAGGCCGGCTTGCCCGAGCACGCGCTGGAGGACGAACATCAGCGTTGCCGACGACATGTTGCCGAAATCCCGGAGCACGCCGCGCGACCAGTGCAGCGCGTCACCCGGCAGGCCGAAGCCGCTTTCCACCGCGTCGAGGATGGTGCGGCCGCCGGCGTGGACGGCCCAGACGCCATAGTCCTCCGGCCGGGTGCCGCGCAGCAGGCCATCACCATCGTTGCGTTCGGTTTCGAATTTCAGGGCGCGCTGGATCTTGCCCGGCACTTCGCCCGACAAATGCATGTCGAAGCCCTGGTCGCCGATACGCCAGGTAATCGCATCGGCCGAATCGGCAATGGTGGTGGCGCGGAAATCGTCGAGCGCGATGCCGGTTTCGTCGGCGGTCACCAGCGCTGCCGAACAGCCGTCGCCGAACAGCAGCATCGACAGCAATTGCTCGATATTGCCGGTTTCCTGGAAATGCAGCGTGCAGAGTTCGAGATTGACGACGAGCACCCGTGCCGCCGGATCGGAGCGCACGAAATGATGCGCCAGCCGCAGCGAGTTGACCGCGGCATAGCAGCCCATGAAGCCGACGACGGTGCGTTCGACACCGGGGTTGAGGCCGGCGGCCTTGACGATCAGCTGGTCGATGCCCGGCGCGACGAACCCGGTGCACGAGGCGACAACAAGATGCGTGATCCGCTCCCGCTCACCATCGAGGCCGAGCGCGTCGAGTGCCTGTTCGGCGATCATCGGGGCGGTCTTTTCGAAACGCGCCATGCGGGTGGCAGTGCCCGGAAACTGGCCGGGGCGGTAAAAGCCCTCGGTATCGGCGGTAAAGCCATCGGGGTCGGTTTCGGGGACGAAATAGGAAAAGCGGTGGTCGATGCCGGCGCGGCCGACCATGCGCTTGAAGATGGCGGCGTTGCGGCGATCGTCGATCATGCCGCCGACGAAACGGACGAAGGCGTCATGGACGTCGTTGGGCGGAACGGCAGTGCCGATCCGGTTGATGTGCGCGGTGACCAATGATGTTCTCCCGATCCCGCAAGCAGTGCTGCGCGCTTGACCAAAAAGTTGCAAGCGGGCGTGGTGTCACTGCTATACGCCCCGTGATGGGCGAAAGTTTCAGCGCAGTTCCCGGGCTTCGCGTCGGCCATGCCGCCGATGACCATGTGTGCACCGGGGTGACGCTGGTCATTCCGGACGCGCCGGTGGTGATGGCGGTCGATGTGCGCGGCGGCGGACCGGGGACGCGCGAGACCGATGCGCTCGACCCCTCGGCGCTGGTCGAGCGCGTCCATGGCCTGGCGCTGGCCGGCGGATCGGTGTTCGGACTGGCGGCGGCCGACGAGGCGGTGCTGTGCCTGTCGGCAGCCGGCGCGGGCCTTGACATGGGCGCAGGCGTGCCGCGCGTGCCGGTGGTGCCGGGCGCGATCCTGTTCGACCTCGGCAATGGCGGCGACAAGCGCTGGGGCGATGCGCCGCCCTATCGCCGGCTGGCGCGCGAGGCCTTTGCGGCGCTGGGCCATGATGACCGGTCCGGGCCGATCGGCGCCGGGCGCGGGGCGCGGGCGGGGAGCCGCGCCGGCGGCATCGGCAATGCCGGCGGCGTGCTGACATCCGGCCATCGGATCGGCGTGCTGATCGCGGTCAACAGCTTCGGCGAGGTGTACGAGGGCGCGCCGCCCGATGGCATGGTGGCGATGCCCAAGCCGGCACGGGCCGGGCGCAACACCTGCATCGGCGCGGTGGCGACCGACGCACCGCTGACCCGCGCCCAGGCGCGGCGCGTGGCGATGATGGCGCACGACGGGCTGGCGCGCTGCATCCGGCCGATCCACACGCCTTTCGATGGCGACACGATCTTCGTGCTGTCGACAGCGGCGGATGGCGCGTCCGACCCTGTCGCATTGGTGGAGATCGGCACGATCGCGGCGGACCTGGTGGCGCAGGCCGTGCGGCGGGCGGTCTTCGGCCGGGGTTGAGCGAACGTTCCTGGACCGGTCAGACCAGCACGGCCCGCGCCTGGCCGGCGAGATGCGCCAGCATCGCCGTGGTGACATCGCCGCCGGCGCGGGCACGGGCGACCGGGCCGGCGATGCGCGACAGGCGTTCGCCATTGTCCTGCAACCACGCCACCACAGCGGCCGCGGGGTCGGTGCCGGCCGGGGCGATGCGGCGCAGCAGTTCCAGCCGCAGCGCTTCGAAATCGCGGACCAGCCCGGCCTTGAGCAGCCGTTCCCAGGGGTCGGTGGGCGCCAGCGCGGTGGCGGCGCCCTTGGCCCAATCGAGCCCCGTCGCTTCGCCGAGCGCGGTATAGGCGCCGGCGGTGGCGGCTTCGCTGGCGCCGGTATCGCTGGCGAGCAGGGCGACGCCGACGGCGCCATCGAGCGCGTCGATGCGGACCAGCGCCGCGGCGATGTCGGCCGGCGCGCCGAGCGCCAGCAGCCGCGCGGCAAAGCGATCGAGCTGGGCGCGCGGTTCGGGGCGGAGCAGCCCGTCGATTTCGGCGCCGAGCCGGCCGACGCCGGGCTTCAGCCGCGCCGTCAGCTGCGCCGGATTTTCGCCCGGGGCACAGCGGATGAGGTCGGCCATCTGGGTGCGCAACACGTCGATGCCGGCGAGATGCAGGTCGAGATGGACGCTGCCGGCCACCGGCGCCGCATCGATGGCGGCCCAGAGCGCGCGGAAGTCGAACAGGTCGCGCGCCGCGACAAAGGCCGATGCGACATCGACAAGGCCGACGCCGAGTTCCTCGGCGAGTTCGAACGCCAGGGCCAGCCCGCCGCGGTTGACGATCTCGTTGGTCAGTTTGGTGGCGATCAGCTCGCGCCGCAACCGGTGGCGGTCGATGGCGCCGGCAAAGCGATTACGCATCGCCGTCGGAAAGGCGGCATGAAGGTCGGCCACCAGCAGCGCATCGTCGATGAGCGGATGGGCGCGGCTTTCGGTCAGCGCGTCATAGATCGCCATCTTGGCATAGGCCATGACCACCGCCAGTTCGGGGCGTTCCAGGCCATGGCCGGCGCGCCCGCGCTGGATGAGCAGGTCGTCGGCGGGCAGGCCTTCGACCTTGCGGTCGAGCTCGGCGGCGCTGGCCTCCAGCGTCTGGATGAGGCGGACATGGCCGGGCACGGCGGCGGCGCCGTCGCGTTCGGCGAGGCTGAGCGCCTGGGTCTGCAGGATATTGTCGACCAGGACGAGGCCGGCGACATCATCGGTCATTTCGACGAGCAGCGCGTCGCGATCGGCCTCCGCCAGCCGGCCGGCAAGGACTTCGCCGTTGAGTGCGATCTTGATGTTGACCTCGTTGTCCGAACAGTCGACGCCGGCCGAATTGTCGATGAAGTCGGTGTTGATGCGCCCGCCCTGTGCCGCGAATTCGATGCGGCCGGCCTGGGTAACGCCCAGATTGGCGCCTTCCCCCACGACCCGCGCACCGATGTCGGCGCCGTTGATGCGGTGTGCGTCATTGGCGCGGTCGCCGGCATCGGCGTTGCTTTCGTTCGCCGCCTTCACATAGGTGCCGATGCCGCCGAACCAGAGCAGGTCGCTGGGCATCTTCAGGATCGCGGCGATCAGGTCCGACGGGCTGAGACTGTCGGTGGCGACGCCGAGCATCGTCTTGATGGCGGGCGTCAGCGGCACCGATTTGAGGCTGCGCGCGAAGACGCCGCCCCCGGGCGAGATCTTCGACCGGTCGTAATCGTCCCACGACGAGCGCGGCAGCGCGAACATGCGCTGGCGTTCGGCGAAGGCGGCGGCGACATCGGGTTCGGGATCGAAGAAGAAATGCCGGTGGTCGAAGGCGGCAACCAGCTTGATGACCGGGCTGAGCAGCATGCCGTTGCCGAACACATCCCCCGACATGTCGCCGACGCCGGCGACGCGGATCGGCTGGGTCTGCACATCGACACCCATTTCGCGGAAGTGCCGCTGCACCGAAATCCACGCGCCCCGGGCGGTGATCGCCATCGCCTTGTGGTCATAGCCGTTGCCGCCGCCGCTGGCGAAGGCATCGCCCAGCCAGAAACCATGCGCCTTGGCGATGCCGTTGGCGGTGTCGGAAAAGGTCGCCGTGCCCTTGTCGGCGGCGACGACCAGATAGGGATCGGGCGCGTCATGGCAGACGACATCGGCGGGCGGGATATTGGTGCCGTCGGGCGCCAGATTGTCGGTGAGCGACAGCAGCGCGCGGATGAAGATGCGATAGGCCTGTGTCCCTTCCGCCAGCCAGGCGTCGCGATTGGCGGGCGCGGGCAGCAGCTTGGGATAGAATCCGCCCTTGGCGCCGGTCGGGACGATGACGGTGTTCTTGACCTTCTGCGCCTTGACCAGCCCCAGCACCTCGGTGCGGAAATCGTCGCGCCGGTCGGACCAGCGCAGCCCGCCGCGGGCGATTGGCCCGCCGCGCAGGTGGATGCCCTCGATGCGCGGCGAATAGACCCAGATTTCGCGATAGGGCACCGGCGGCGGCAGATTGGGGACGCAATGGCTGTCGAGCTTGAACGCCAGCGCCTCGGGACCGCCGGGCACAAAGGCATTGGTGCGCAGCGTGGCGAGGATGATCGAGCGATAGAGCCGCAGGATGCGATCATCGTCGATCGAGGCGACATCGGCGAGGCCGGTTTCGATTTCGGCCAGGCAGGCGATTTCGGCGGCGGCGCGATCGGCGACATCCGGGCGGAAGCGGGTTTCGAACAGCCGCACCAGGTCGCGGGTGATCGCCGGATAGCGGCGCAGCGCATCGACGACAGTGGCCACGCCATAGGTGACACCGGTCTGGCGCATGTAGCGGAAATAGGCGCGCAGCCAGTTGGCGGCTTCCGCCTCCAGCCCGGCGGCGACGATCAGCGCGTTGAACAGGTCGTTTTCATGCGTCCCGGTCAGCACCGCTGTCAGCGCGGGTTCGACGCGGGCGCGCAAGGCGTCCCAATCGTCCAGCACGGCGGAATCGCCGACTTCGAGCATGAAGTCATGGATGCGGCCGAGCGCCCCGCCGGCCAGATCGAATGGAAACTCCTCGATGACGTTGAGGCCGAAATTTTCCAGCACCGGCACCGCTTCGGACAGCGAGATGATCTTGCCGAGCCGATAGATCTTCAGCCGCACCTGCCCTTGCGAATCGGTGGTGTTGGGCAACATGCGGACGACACGGCCGGCCTCCTCGTGCAGCGTCGACAGCGCGACGATGTCGGCCGCGGCTTCGGCCGGGGTATGCTGGGCGCGATAGCTGAGCGAGAACGCCCGGCCATGTGTCATGGTCAGCCGGGCGGCGCGTGTCGGGCCGGCGATGGCGACGAGCGCGGACTGCAGATCCTGTTCCCAGCCGCGCACCAGCTGCCGCAGCCGGCGGTCGAGCTCGGCTTCCGACACCCAGTCGAAGCGCGCCGGATCGGGAACGTTGACGATGTAATGGACGCGGGCAAGGCCTTCGGCGCGCAGCTCGATCTCGAAACGGCTGACGGTGCCGCCGGTCGCGTCGGCCAGCATGTTGCCGACCGATTCGCGCAGCGCGCTCGTGTAGCTGTCGCGCGTCACATAGACGAGGACCGACATGAAGCGGCCGAACGGGTCGGCGCGGGCGAACAGCTTGGGCCGCGGGCGGTCGAGCAGCGACAACAGGCCGAGCGCCATGACCTCCAGCCGCTCGGTGCTGGCTTCGGTCAGCTCCTGGCGGGGAAAGGTCTCGATGACGTGCAGCAGCGTGCGGCCGCTGTGGCCGGTGGCGCCGAAGCCGAGCCGGTCGATGACTTCGGCGACCTTGCGGCGCAGCACCGGGACCTGGCGCGGCGACGCCGAAATGGCAGCGGACGTGTAAAGGCCGAGGAAGCGTGTTTCCGAAACCACCCGGCCCTGGCGATCGAAGCCCTTGACCGAGACCAGGTCGCCGTTGACGCGGCGGTGGACGCTGACGACGGCGCCGGCGGTGGTGATGAGCAGCGGCTCGGGCGTCGCCAGCAGCGCCTTCAGCGCGCGCGGCGTGTCGGACGGGCCGCGTTCACCCGTCCACACCGGATAATCGGGGTCGCGCAACAGGCCGAGGCCGGTGTCGCTGACCGGGACCATCGTCGGATCGTCAAGATCCCCCGACAATTCGTAGCGGCGTACGCCGAGCAGGGTGAAATTGTCGGCGGCAAGCCATTCGAGGAACGCCACGGCCTCGGCAGCGCGATGCGGGGCGACCGGCGGCGGGTTCTCGGTCAGTTCCGCTGCCGCCTTGCGCAACGCCGCCTGCATTGCCGGCCAGTCATCGACCGCCACCGCGACATCGGCGATGACATGTTCCAGCGCGCTGACGAGTTCGGCGCGCGCGCGTGCTCCGGTGCGCTCGATCTCGACATAGATCAGCGATTCGCGCGACACGCCGGGGGCAACCGCGCCGCTGGCCAGCCCGACGACGTCCTGCAGCCGGCCATCGGCATCGCGGCGCACGTCGACGACCGGGTGGAGCAGCCGTTCGATATCGAGCCCGGCGGCGGTGATTGCCGCCGACGCCGAGGACACCAGGAACGGCCGGTCATCGCCGACCATCGCCAGCATCATGCGGCGACGGCCGGGCGCGGTCTCGTCGTTTGACGCCGGCTCGAGATGAACGATCGCGACACCGGGCGCGCGCTGGCTGGCGGCAGCGGCAACGAAATCGGCGATGGCGGCGCGGCTGTCGGCGTCGAGATCGTCGATTTCGCCGGGTAGCGCCGTTTCGAACAGGGCGCGTTCCAGCGGCCGCGCCACCTCGGGCAGGATCGGGCGGGAAGATGGTTTTGGCTTGACCGACACGTCTCTGCTCCGGCTGGGGCTTGCGCGCGGCTTATGCGTCCGGGATTCGGGCGGGGGCAAGCTTATCTTGGCGACACGTCGGGCGGTTTCGGCAGCGTTTCAAGTGCAAAAGGGTCCAAACTTGTCGAAAATCGACCGGAAAGTTCAAGCGCCGAGGTCAAATCGCGTCGCAGTCGTGCTGTTGCGGTGCGATTGAGCACTTCGCGCCAGCTGAGCACGATCTGCGCCCGCGCGCCCTGTGCCAGCGGTAGCGCGACACCGCGAAGCAGGATCCACGCCGATTGCGGCCCCGTCAGACTGGCGTCGAAATGCAGCGGCGCGGGATGGATGGCGAGCAGGTCGCACGCGGCGCACAATTCGCCGGTCAATGCATCGCGCCGGTCGAGCGGCAGGTCGGCAACCAGGCCGAAGGTGTCGGTGATCGCGCCGCCGACCCGCCGCATCCAGGCGGCACCGCCCGGATCATCGACGATGATGCTGTGGCTGTCATACCCCGGCACCTCCCCGGCGCCCGCTGCCGCCCCCGCCGCCGCCCAGGCCGCCACCGCCTGCCCCGCCCGCCTTCGCTCTGGCGCCGGAAAGCGCGGCGGCATGTCGAAGTTCGAATCGGCGGAAATGATCGTTCGGGCGCGCATGTACCGGTCCTGCCAGTCAACGTTACCCCTGCCATAACGGCGCCGTGCGCCACGATTTGCCGCGCCGGCCACGCACCGCGCTTGCGATTGGCGAAACCGGCTGTTATGCGCCCCCGATACCCGGGACATGCCGCTTTAGCTCAGCCGGTAGAGCACATCATTCGTAATGATGGGGTCAGGTGTTCGAGTCACCTAAGCGGCACCATTCTTTTCAATGACTTAGCCCTGAAATTCGACGAGCCAGCCGGCGCGGCGATTGGTTGGACAATCACCGGACAAGCGCCGTGCAGCCGCGCGCCCGCATTCGTTCAGATATCATCGGCAGACCGAAGCTGCGCCGCTCACTTCTTTCGGCCGCTGCGTTTTTTTGATTGATCGATGTTCACGACTGAAAGCCGGGCATTTCTATCGATCGCCGTCGCCTCGGTGATTAGCAGACTGCCGACGTGGGCTAGGTGGCTCATAGCATGCCGCGTCAGCGCAAAGCGGTGGCAGGTATCGCCGCTGGTGAGCGTCACTTGCCACATGTCGCCCCGGCGCTCGATTGACGGTTTACCGTCGACAAAGAGCAGCGTCATACGCCCGCCGCAAAATGGGCAAGCGCAACCGCCAGCGTCGGCGAAAGCCGCACCGCGTCCGCGATCAGCGCCCGATGCGGGGTCGCGTCAGTCATCAGGCCGCCGCTGAAGTCGATATCAAATTCGGTGCGGCAAGGCCCGAGTTCATGCCGGATAGCGAGATAGGACTTTATCGCCATGTCCTCGACAGTCGCAGCCGGGACTCGCATCAGCCTCAACATCACCTCGTCGGCACGTTCGACCAGGCCGCGCCATTCCGGGTTGTCGGCTTCGCCGTCGAGAGCAGAATAGGTCCGCACTGATTCAACCCATTGCGGAAAGAGCGCCGCCACAGTGTCGCCAGCGACAGTGGAGCAGGCGGATTCCGCCCGTAGTGAGGTGTTAGCCATTTTAGTTTCCCCGCGACATTTGAAGTTAGAGCCGGATCGAGAGCCCTAACTTTCGCCCCGCTCGCAATCGTGCTACCACGGATGAAATGACCGAACAAGAAACTTTGCTAGCACGGAAACGCGGCCCAAAGCCGACTGGTAAGGGTGTGCAAGTAGTCGTGAGGTTACAGCCGGCGCAGCTTGCCGCGCTAGACCTGTGGGCAGCGGCTCAGGCGGATTCGCCATCGCGACCAGAGGCTGTGCGGCGGATCATCGGCAAAGCTTTGGTCGTCTAGTCTAGCCTACCCTAAATGCGATTTAGAATGACCTCGCCAACAATTTTCGCGCGGCAAGCGGTTATCCTGTAAATTCACCGGCAATATTATTCGGAGCAGATTATGCAAAATTCTGTGACCCCGGAGCGATTAAAAGAGTTGCGGTCACGCTTTGCCGGCAACTTATCTGCCGATGATGCGATGGCAACTTTAGCGGCGGCAGGGCGCGACCAGGATATGCCGCCAATCTTACGCATGCACACAGCGATGGCTATTTTGGATTTAAATACAGGCCGCTCGGTCCAAAGCACAATGGCCCGGTTCAGGCGGGCGGTTGGCTTGGACCCTGAAAAACGTCCAAAACCATGAGCAGGTGCCGGGCCGCTGTAATCACAGCCATGGTAATTGTTCCCGCTTGCTCCCCATCTGCGGACTGGAAAGCATGGGTGTACCCTGACAAAAACAACCTTGCCGTCTCGCAGACGATCGGGCCGTTTCAGACATTCGAGGCCTGCCAACAATCGGCGATCAATGCGACGCGCTTGATGCCCGATCCGGACAGCGCCGACTATGAGTGCGGCTTCAAGTGCGAACCTCACCCGACGTTTAGCGGAAACGTTTGTGAGGAAACCCGAAAATGAAATGGCGGCCGCGACGGTCGTTGGAAGGCGTCGCCAGCGGCTAACTAGGCCGCCATCGCAACCAAGTTCCGCACCGTCGTAGGGTGCCAATCCCCGCCGCGAGCCGTCCGAATGCCGCGAGCGTTCAGGGCCGCCGCAATCGCACGAAGCGATGTCGCGCCGCTTGCCTCAATCTGGCGAACGATCGGCAGCACGTTGGCAGCGAAGGCAACGGCGGCCCGGTGGTTGCTATCCGATCCCAACGCCTGCGCTTCGCCAAGGTTGGTACGGTTGCCCAGCTTTACGCCCTGCGCCTTTTTGGCCGCCAGCGCGGACTTGGTCCGCTCCGAAATGAGCGCCCGCTCTTTTTCGGCAAGGGCAGCATAGAGGTGGAGAACAAACGGGTCGGTGTCGGCACCAAGTTCAGCAACGACGAACGGCACGCGCTGCGCCATCAGGCCGCTGATAAAGTGGACGTCGCGCGACAGGCGATCAAGCTTGGCAACCAGGACCGCGCCGCCAGCCTTGCGCGCTGCGGCCAATGCGGCGGCCAACTGCGGACGGCGCTCCAAGGCGTCACCGCCCTTGCCAGTCTCGACCTCGACATATTCGGCGATGACTTCGCAGCCCTCTGCGTCGGCGAACCGGCGAAGCATTTCGCGCTGCGCTTCGATTCCAAGGCCCGAACGCCCCTGCGCTTGTGTCGAAACCCGGATGTATGAAACCAGCGTTTTCATCGTCTCGTCCCCATGTGTATAATCACTATACGGATGTATTGAGATTGCACAAGAGGCTATCGGCATCATTGTATCCTTGCGTAACGATTTTGTTTCCCGCCCATGTCGCGCCCGATCACGACAGAGCGTCTCGACAATCTTTCGCCAGCAACCGCATCAGCCGCCGCAACTCGATTGCCTCGCGCGATCGTCGACCATGCTTCCAGGCATTGCGGTTGCCCTTCGGCGCTCCCGGATTAAGCCCGCCGTGAATCCGACAGCGCCCGTTCGGCATGGCCGGCGACTGACACAACGTCCCCCGCCGGGTCGACGCCAAGCAACGGGGTGACGCCCTCAGGCGATCGGCCGGGCTCGTGGGATTGTCCGATGCTATTTCCGGCACCCCCTCCCCCGGTGACGTTTCCGACGATAGCTTGTCCGCCTGCATGAACGTGCACATGTTCTACCCTCACTGTTTGTTCGCCGCCGCGCTTCAGCTTGGCCAGCGCCTCCATTTGCGCCGTCGTCGCCCTCAGCAGGCGCAGCGCCACCGATGCCGCCACTTCCAGGTTCGCAATGTCGGTGGCTTGCTTGGCCCGCGCCAGCATCACCAGCGCCATATCGTTCGCCGCATAGAGCGTTGCCGCCGCCATCGCCTCGACCTCATTGGCCGGTTCATATCCGTCGACAAATGCGAGCGCGGCGTTGATCTCTTGCTGGCTAGCTTGCGTCGACGGCCCGTCCCCTTGATGCGCTCGCAGGCACACAGAGAGCCTGCCCATGATGTGCGACGCAAACTCGGGCGATGATGTACCGAACGCGTCCATTGCCCGCGCGCTAAACCCGTTTGTATCGTCATGCGTAGCCGACATGACGTTGCCAGTCAGTTCGATGTTAAAGCGCCGCTTGCGCTTCAGCACACTGCCAGCGGCTACGGCAATTGCCTTCCGCTCGTCGCTATCTGGCACGCGCGGCGATACGGGCACCGGAGCGGGAGCCGCCGGCAGTTTCCGTTTCCTAGTCGCCATTCGCATTTCCTTTCAGTTTCACGGACTGGGGGAGCCGCCGCGCGGCATGATCGACGCCCGACAGAGCGCGACGGCTGGTGCGTGCAGATAGGTCAGTTAGGGCAGATAGGCCCCGTGGCCGACTGGAACGCCCGCTAACCGGCGCTATCTGACCTATCTGCACTAACTGCACGGGGGTATCGTCCGTCATTCTTGCGCCCCCCGGTCGAGAGTGTGGACGAGCGGATTGACCATGTAGTTTTTCGGAGCGCGGCCCGGCGTGTCGCCAGCGCGTTGCCCCGTGAACGTCAACCAATCCGCGTCGACCAGGACCTTTGTTGCCGCGTCGATTGCCGCCTCGTCGCGTAAGCCGGGCAGCTTGAGCCGGCGGAGCGCGCTAAGGTTGATCGATCGGCTTTGATTATCGACAATCCACCGCGCCATTGTCGCGGCGTTGCGCTCAGGCAGAGGCAACACGGCATCGCCAAACACCCGGAGCGCCATCGGCTTTGCATAACTGTCTGCGAAGGTGCAGGCCGTCGCCACATGGCATAGCGCAATCGACTGAGGCTCAGGCCCGCCCCATTCCGCCCAATCGAGCATTTGCAGCACCATCGCAATTCGCAAAACAGCGCCAGTCAGCTTGCCGACGAAGCCCTTGTAGAGCGCGCCGCCGTCATGGGCGCAGGCCTTGTTTGCCGCCGTCCAACGGTCGAACGCGTCCGCTGCGTCGTCATCGAGCGGCAAGATTAAGGAACATGGGTGCCCACTCTCACTGACGCTCATAGGCAGCGCGACAAGCCTTCGCAGCATCACCGGCCACAAGGATTCGTCGGAGTGCGGACGAGGCCGCTTCTGCGGCATAGGGCGAGGCCAGACCCACAGAAACCGGGCCGCCAAGCCGTCGTCATCGCCCGCCAATACGATCGACCCTAGCTTGTCCGGCTGGATGCCTCCGAGAACAGACACGCCATTGAACGGGATCACCAGCGGCGCATCAGCGCCCTTGCGATCGACAACAAGCGGACGCCCGCCATACGCTTCTAGCCACTGCGTCCGACCGCCAGGCGAATATCGCTCGAAACTCTGAAACCAGCCGGTGAGTTCGTCGCGATAACAGACCAGGCGGCGATTGGTGAACATGATTGCCGCGATGCCTTCCGGCGTGGCGTCCTGTGTCATCAGACGAGGCCGCTGCGGCTTGGCTGGTGCAACCGCAGACTGCGGCATGACCGGGACAGAGTGCCCGCATTTATTGGCATCCTTCACCGTCGCGGCCCATGCGTCATGTTCAAGCTTGGCCGTCAGTTCGTCGGTTTCCCAGCGGCGCAGATCGTCTGCGTAGCCCGGTGCAAGGTCGCGCTCGATATCGCGCAAAGGTTCGACAATGGCACCGAGTGCCGGGCTCTTGTTCGATGACGGATCACCGACCGCGCCAATCCACAAGATTGACGATTCGTACCAGGACACCCCACGAAACGGCTGCACCTTGCGAGCGCCGCCGATTGTTGCCGCCGCTACTGACAACATCGCCGAAGCCACATAATCGACGGGTGCCCCAGCGCCGTCCGCATACTCTCTGGCAATCTGCCAAAGGCGTTCCGAGAATAGATCGGTCGGGAACGCGGGAGGCTCCCGACGCCCGGCCGACAGCACCGACATATCGGGCACCGGGTTAACCGGCGCTGCGGCCTCAAAGGCTCGCGCGGCTGCGTTGCTCATTTGCGAATATTCCTCAACTCGTCGTTGAAATCGGCAAAGGCGGCATCCGGAAACATCGTCCGGACCTCCAAGCCCTTGCCGGTAAAGGCTGCGGCTGCGGCGTCGACAGCGGCCCGCCCCGGCGCGTTGTTGTCGCCCGCCAGCGTGACCACCCGGACGCTATCGGGCAGTTCAAGCAGCGGCATGACTGAAGTGCCCATGGCCACCCATACGGGCACGGCAGGCAGGCATTGCGACAGCGTTAGCCCGTCCTCAGGGCCTTCGCAGACAATGACATGATCGGTTGCCGGCGGCCCAAGCCGGAGCGCGCAACCGATGATGCGGCCAAGGCTGCGCTTGGGGTTCGACATGGGGAATTTGCCCCGGCCGTGCGGATCAATAAACACCCGCTGCACCCCGACAACTTGCCCGGCCACGTCCTGAACAGCGCAGATCATCGCGGGCCGGTTGGCGCTGCATTCGCCTGTTTCGTAGTCCTTCCAAAACCATGTCGAGGCGTAGCGGATCGACCAGGGCGCTTGCATGACGATGCCGCGATGCCGGAGGTAGTATTCGGCCGGCGTCGAGGGCGTGCCTATGGCAGAGGCCCATAGCGCCTTGGCGTCGGCAATCTTGGCGAGACGTTCGGCACTGTCAGCCACCACGGCCGCTTGACGTGTCACAGGATCGACCGCCGGCCACTCGCCAGCGCCAAGCCAGCGCGCCGCGTCGAGGAACGACAGGCCTTCGCTCTGCATCACGAAGCGCACTACGTCACCATTCGCGCCGCAGCCGAAGCAATGGAACATGCCCTTGTCATCGTTGACGCCGAACGAGGGCGTCCGTTCGTCATGGAACGGACACAGGCCGACCAGCTCGCGACCGACACGCCGAAGCTTCACCCGGCGGCCGACAACATCGGCAAGCGACACGCTTGCCTTGAGGGCGTCGATATCGATACGTTGCAGCGGACTCATGGCTGCACCGCCTTCAGTGCCCGCCTGTGCAGAGCATCCAGCCACGACGCTTGCCGCTCCGAAGGCGCGGCGCGCTGGCTGTCGATCGACCGTATGAAGTCGCGCTCCCGGCTGGTGAACAGATCAATGCAATCGCGGCACAGCGTTACTTTGCGCTTCCAGTTAGGCTCAAGCGCCACCGGCAGCGAACGCCACCCAGCCGACAACATAGGCCGCCGGACGGCCGCAACAGCCTGCCCCGCCGTGAGCCCATACCGACCGGCTATCGCTTCGATACGGCCTTCGGCCGCAGCCCGCTCAGGACCACAGACGCTGTCACGATGTGCAAGCAACTTGCCGACGCGTGCGGCGTCATCCGTGCTGAGACCAGCGCTCATGCGGCACCAGGAAGCGGAGCCGGCGCACTTGACGTAACGCGGGTGCGGTCGATGAACGGCAACCCGCGCTCTTTCGCAAGGCGCTTGGCTTCGGACATTGACTTGACCGGGCAGATATAGCCCGAGACTTTGCCGATCGTGCCGCGCCCAAGCTGGAATTCGTACCAGACAAACGCGTAGGGAGAGCCGTTCGCAAAGACGCCCTCTCTGGCTTCGATGACGATCCCCCGGCGCACTTGTCGAGGAAGCCGCACAACGACGCCAGCGGACCAATCGTCCGGCGTGTCGGCTGCGAAGTAATCGCTAGGCCCCTTGTTCATTTGGAGCCCTCCCGTTGTGGGAGTGCGCCGCGCTTTTGCTGCAACCAAAGGCCCCGCGCCGCTACCAGCCGATCGTGGAAATGTTGCGCCGCGCTGCGCTCTGCGGTATCGAGATTGGCAGGAAAGCTGGCGAGCATATTCTTAACCATTCCGGCCCGGTTCACTGTCAAAAGTGGCCGGGCCGCTACGTTTTGGGGCGTCCCCCTTTCAGCGTCCACCTACGCTGCAAGGTTTTCGGACGTGCTGCCAACGGTGCGAGCCGCCATCCATTGGTCAAGATCGGACATGACGTACCGGATTGCTTTGCGGCCGTAGCGGACGAAGCGCGGACCACCGCCCCGACAGCGCAGGGTTTCCATCGTTGTTGCAGCGAGGCCGCAGTAAGCGGCCGCTTGTTCGGTGTTCAGCGCGGGCCTTGCGCCGGATGGAAGTTCAACTGGTAACTTGGGAAAGGCGTTGTCGGACATGGCAATCTCCCTGCCGCTGTGGAAGGTCAAGTCCAACCACAACAGGGGGAATGCCGGCTCTTTCAGGGACCTTGAACGACTAGCTAGCGGACTGTCATGGACGGCCCGCCGGGCTGTCAGGTTTTCTTTTCGTCCTAGTGTTCGTGCGGGATGAAGCCGGTGCCAGCGACTTTATTGCCCGCGCAATCGAGCGCACTTCGTCCTCAGTCCCTTCCGCAATCCTCACGGCAACGAAGTTGACGGTAGCCGTAGGGTGCTCGATCCAAAGCGCCCGCGCCTTATCGCGCCAGTCATCGCGGCGCACCGCGTCGGCCCCCTTTTGGCCGGCTGAAAAAATAGGCGCGGCCATGCGCTCGGGCTTTTCCGCCTCAGCTTTTGCCATTAGGAAACCAGCAAGTGCGGCGCTGTTAGCAAGCTGCCGAACGTGCGCCATCAGCAGGCCGCCACTGTCTGCCCCAAGTTTCGAATGCAATTCCCAGTACGCCCGGTGCGCCTCCCGCGCTTCGCTTGCAGCATGGACCGCCAGAGGCTTCGACCACCAGTCAACATACGGATTGTCCCAAGCGTCGGCCGGGTTGTCCGCTCCCATCGATGCTGACGCAATCGCCCTCTCGACAATGTTATCGAAATTGGAACGCTTGGCACCCCTCAACATGCGCGACGTGCCGTAGAAGGGCAGCGGCACCGGGGGCAGTTCCTGCGTGCCATCAGCGCGGACAACCTTCAGAAACACCAGCTTTGTTTCGGCGTCGTGAGGATGATGGAATCGGTTATCGGTTTTCTCGGTTTCGACGCGATCGACGGAAATCTTGTCGCCCGGTTGCAGCAATATCGGCTCCGCAGTGTCGTCGGCTAACCCCTTGGCGTCGCGCAAATGAGCAAGCCCGAAGGCCGCCTCGTTTGGAAACAACAGGCTCGGCCGCGTCCGGCCGCCGTCCCACACACACCACCAGGCGTAAGGCTCCCAGTCAGGTGGAATTTGTGAATTCCTGAAGTCGACCTCAATTCCCTGCAACACCCCGTAGCGCGCAGGCCCGGCGATGTGCGCCGCCATCGCGGCGTTTTCTCCCTCCGCAACAACCTTGGCCGTAATTCGGCGAACTGGCCCGGCTGGCACAGACGCCCCTTTCATGCGGCACGCTCTTGCGGCGCGGTCGGATTATCCCGCCCGGCTGCATGAGTTAGACCTTTGCCGCTGCGAATCTCATCAATCTGGCGATCCCAAGCGGCCATGGCGTCGACCTTCTCAGGCCAGTATTTGTAACGCTGATAGATCCCGACGAGGCCGCCAGTCGACCCGGACACATGGTTGAGAAGCGCCTCTGTGTACTCAATCCTTGTGCCCATTCGTTGCAGGCCCGTGGCGACCGTCCGCCGCAGATCATGCAGCACCCAGCTAGGCATGGGCACGTAATCAACGCCGGCCTCGTCGGCATCGCGCTTGAGACGATCGGCGATAAGCTTGTCGAGGTTGCGCTTGCACTCAGAGAAGCTGGCCACGGCCTTTTTGCCGTTCGACGTGAAAACGAAACCCTGCCTACGAGCAAGTTCCGGCTCAGTCAGTTCGATTGCCTCGACCGCGCTTAGGCTCAGCGGGAGCAGATGCTCAATCTTGTTTTTGGTGCGGGAGCCAGGAATCAGCCATTGCCGGCTATCAATATCAAG
The DNA here is from genome assembly GCF_011927825.1 of Polymorphobacter fuscus. Lineage (NCBI taxonomy): Bacteria > Pseudomonadati > Pseudomonadota > Alphaproteobacteria > Sphingomonadales > Sphingosinicellaceae > Sandarakinorhabdus > Sandarakinorhabdus fusca. The sequence continues at coordinate 1,722,096 of NZ_JAATJI010000001.1, forward strand.
TTCCTCCCAGCGCATACCCGCGACCTCGTTCCGGCGTTGCGCCGTGAAAACGAGCATGAGCATGAACGACGAATGCGGCTCTGAAAGTTCGTGAATGCAGTCGAGGATTATCGACAACTCTGCATCCGTCAGCACCCGTTCGCGCTTGCCGCTTTCGAACGGTTGCGCCATCTTCTCCATAGGCGAAACGTGAATGCCGAAGCGGTCTTGATCGACTGCCCAATTGAGCATGGCGCGAAGCCAACTATGGGCGCGATTGGCAGATGACTTGCTACGAAGGCCAACGGCCGCCGTGCAGGTGTGGATATCGGCGCGCTTGATCCTGTGCAGCGGCTTTTGCAGAAAATGAGGCTTCAGGTCGCGCTCAAAGATTGCTGCAATCTCGTCGGCGCTTTTCAGACCCTTTTGCCGAAGGTGCGCAATGTACAGGTCTGCGGCCGTCGAGAACGCGTAACGCTCGTCGTTAGCCTTGCCTTCCCGCTCAAGCGCCAGCCGGTCCCGATCGGCTTGCACCGGATCAATCTTGCGGCGGACCAAATCGAGTAGTTCGACAGCACGCGCCCGCGCGGTTTCCTGCGTCCACGGGTTGCCGTGCTGCCCAATGGTGGCGCGCTGCGTCGTACCTTCCCGGCCGCCGATCCTGTATTGCACGACGTAGGAGCGTTGCCCCTTGTGCGTCAGCATCACCCCGAAGCCTTTCAGGGTATCATCCCACAGGAACGCCCGCCCCTTCTCAGGCGTCGCCAGCGCCTCGACCGACCGTTTAGTAAGCTTCCCGACCGCCACCGTATTCGCTTCCCGTCAATCACCGGACAATCACGGCATATCAAACCACAACAAGCGATGCGATACAAAACTTTCAGAGTGCCAAGCTTTTCATGGGGGTAAAGCAGGCCATGACCGACCACAGAAAACATGCGATCGGGCAAAACACCTAATTCGTAATGATGGGGTCAGGTGTTCGAGTCACCTAAGCGGCACCATTTCTCCGTTCGCCACAGTCCGCTTTTCAGACTGTTTGCCGGTGCGCGACATTGGTCATTCGATGCGCGTCGTAGGCGTCGCCGGGGGGCAGGCGTGCGCGGCACAGCAGTTGCCTGAGTCTCAAGTCACCCACGGCGTCAACCATGGCACGCCTCGTCCGGCCGTCGGCGTATCGGAGCAGCTGGCGCCCACCATCAATCCAGGATGAACACGTCTTCTCCGCGAGGCGGCCAAGCGCCCCCAAATGTCCAGGATTGGGGCGTTGCATTGCCACACGCCCGCCGCTTGCCCATCCCGGGTGGCTGCCGCTAAACACATGGGAAAGACCAACCACCTCCGACGGTGGTCACCGCCAACAAGGGTACGCAATGACCGAGGCCCTTGGCCGCGCCTCGCCAGGCGACTTGAAATGGCTCGACGCGGCCCGAACGGTGGCATCGCCTGGCTTTAATCGCTGGCTGGTGCCGCCCTGTGCGCTGGCGATCCACCTGTGTATCGGCATGGCCTATGGCTTCAGCGTCTTCTGGCTGCCGCTTGCCCGCGCAATCGGCGTCAGCGACCCGGTCGTCTGCACCGGCATGACCCTGGCCGACGCGCTGACGACGACCACTTGCGATTGGCGCGTCGGCGATCTCGTCTGGACCTATTCGATCTTCTTCGTCGTCCTGGGCGCAGCCGCGGCGCTCTGGGGCGGCTGGCTGGAACGCGTCGGCCCCCGCCGCGCCGGTGTGGTCGCTGCCTGCTGCTGGTGCGGCGGCATGGCCATCGGCGCCTATGGCGTCGCGGTTCACCAGCTCTGGCTGATCTGGCTCGGCACCGGGCTGATCGGCGGGATCGGCCTCGGGATCGGCTATATCTCGCCGGTATCGACGCTCATCAAATGGTTTCCCGATCGGCGCGGCCTGGCGACGGGAATGGCGATCATGGGCTTTGGCGGCGGCGCCATGGTCGGCAGCCCGCTCGCCGATCTGTTGATGCGGCACTTCGCCGACGACAGCCAGGTCGGCGTCTGGCAGACCATGCTCAGCCTTGCTGCGATCTATTTCGTCTTCATGATGGCAGGGGCGTTGGGTTACCGCGTGCCACGCGCCGGTTGGGCTCCGGCCGGCTGGACATCGCCCGGTGCTGAAACCGGTGTCGGGACAGGCTTCCATGTGCATCTGCGCGACGCGCACCGCACACCGCAGTTCTGGCTGGTGTGGCTGGTGCTGCTGCTCAATGTCTCGGCCTCCATCGGCATCATCGGCATCGCCTCCCCGATGCTGCAGGAGATTTTTGGCGGGCGTCTTATCGGTGCCGATGTCGCCTTCACCGCCTTCGACACCGATCAGAAGGCCGCCGCGGCTGCGGTCGGTGCGGGCTTTGTCGGGCTGATCAGCCTGTTCAACATCGGCGGCCGGCCGCTCTGGTCGTCGGCATCGGACCGGCTGGGGCGCAAGGCGACCTTTGCGATCATGACCGCGCTCGGCGCCCTATTATATGGCTTCGTTGCGCCGACGCTGACCGGGACCAGCCTCGGCCTGTTCGTTGTCGTCTTCTGTGCCCTTGCGTCGATGTATGGCGGCGGCTTTGCCACCGTGCCGGCCTATCTCGCCGACCTGTTCGGAACACGCTATGTCGGCGCCATCCACGGCCGCCTGTTGAGCGCCTGGTCGCTGGCCGGGATCATCGGCCCCCTCATCGTCAGCCGCATGCGCGACACCGCCCTGGCCGCCGGCACGCCGCGCGATCTGGTCTACCCGTCGATCTATCAGGCGCTGGCGGCACTCTTGTTGACCGCCTTTATCGCCAATCTGATGATCCGCCCCGTCGATAAGCGATTTCACTGCGCGGAAGAGACAGCGGATACGGTTCCGGCCCCGACGACCGCGGTCAGTACCAACCAAGCGTTAACGCGAAGCGGCCGGATAACCATAGTCCTTGCGATCTGCTGGGCCGCGGTTCTTGTTCCCATTGCCTGGGGCATCATCCGGACGTTGGAGAAGGTGGCGGTTCTGCTGGATTAGGAGCAGGCCCAACACTGACCGGGCCGCAAGGTCGCACCGAACGGCGCTCACCTATCCCCTTGCCGCCAAATTTCGTAACCGGCGGGCGATCTACGCCGGGGAAACCGCATCATGACAATATCTGCCGCGTCTCGCGTGCTCGTCCTCGATGGCCATCCGGATGCCGGATCGCTGTGCGGGTCGCTCGCGGCGATCGCCGCCGAAGCGGCCGAGGCACGCGGAGCCGCGGTCAAGACCCTGCACCTCTCGGCGCTGGCCTTCGATCCCAATCTCGCCGGTGGTTACAGGACGCGGCAGGAACATGAGCCCGATCTGGTCATGTTCCTCGATGCCTTGCGCTGGTGCGATACGCTGATCCTCGTCCACCCGATGTGGTGGGGTGCCGCGCCGGCCAAGCTCAAGGGCCTGATCGACCGGACCTTCCTGCCCGGCATCGCCTTTGCCTATGAAGGCGACGGGCATTTCCCCAAGAAGCTGTTCGAAGGCCGGACGTCGCGGGTGCTGATCACCACCGACACGCCGGGATGGTATTTGTGGTTCGGCTATCGCAACGGCTGGTTGAACGTCCTGCGCCGGCAGATACTCGATTTCGTCGGCCTGAAGGTCACCCATATGAAAACCATCGGCCCGATCCGCGGCGCCACGCCGACGATGATCGACGGGTTCAAGGCCGCGGCGCGCAAGCTGGTGTCGTGACCCTGCACCAGGCCTGCCGTTCCTGCGCGCCGGCAACGGTCGCAGTGGAACCGACGAAGTGATCGAGACCCTTGCCGACGAGTCCGCGAGCCGATGGCGGTTCTTCAGCGACATGGTGACGGGCGGCGTCTCGCCGGCGCCGAATGGCGCAAGTGGCGTGCGGATCGTCACACGCGGCAACGGCCAGCGCGGCGTGCTTGGTCTTGGCGTCTCCGTGGCGCAGATGGGCCAACAACCCTTCTGCTTTACCGACGCGATCGCGCCCCCGGTCCGACATAGCGCGCGCGATTACCGAAAATCAGCCGGTTGGCGGCGAGTGCAACGAGCACCGAACTGGCCAGCACCGCGACCATGACATCGATGTAGTGAAGCCAGGGAAGGCCGATGTGCTGGTAGAAGGTTTGCTCAGGAAAGAGCATTCCGGGCTTGTAGAGAATGAAGCTGTGCACCGCATAGGCGGCAACGCCGTAAAGCAGGCCGATCACCGCGGCGCGCGCGTCGACATTCACGAACAGCAAACCCGCGATGAAGGCCGAAAGGATCGGCATCGACGACAGGCCGTTCAGCTCCTGCAGCAAATTGATGATGCTTTTCGCGCTTTCAAAGGCCGGCACCAAGGCGATCGACGAAATGGTGAAAATGGCCGACGCCCAAGCAGCCAGCTTCCAGAAGTTCTCGACCTTCCGGACGAACTTGTCATGAAAATCCAGCGCATAGAGCGCGACCGAGCTGTTGAGGATGGCGCTGGTATGGGCGATCACCGCGGCGGCCATCAGGGCGGCGAATGCGCCCGACATCCAGCCGGGCAGGACATGCGCGACAACCCGGCCGTAGCTCGCATCGCCCATCGGCCCGAAGAGCTTGTAGCCGACAACGCCAGGAATGACGACGATCGCCGGGATCACCACGACGCGCACGGCCGCCGCCGCAAGCACGCCCTTCTGCGCCTCGCGCACCGACGGCGCCGTCATCGCCTTTTGCGTGATGTTCTGGTTGGTCGACCAGTAGAAGATCTGGATGAAGAGCATGCCGGTGAAGAGCGTGTGAAATGGAATCGGCGACTGGTTGGACCCGATCATCGAAACGCGCTCGGCAGGGACGCCGCTGAAAAGGTCGAAGTCGACCGCGTATAGCGCCAGCACCACGACCAGCAGCGCGATCGCCAGAACACCGATGCCGGAAAATGTGTCCATGACCGCCACCGCCTTCAGCCCGCCGCTGATCGTGTAGAGCGCGGCGATCACCGCCATGGGAATGGCGAACCACAGCAGTGGCCAATCGACCCCGAACATCGATTTCAGGAACAGGCTGCCCGAATAGAGCGCGGCCGGCAGATAGATGAGAAGATTCCCGAGCAGAAAGATCGCCGAAATGACCGTCCGGATGCTGCCCCCCTTGTACCGCCGCTCGAGCAGTTCGGTGACGGTGGTGCAGTTGTTCCGGTAATAGATGGGCACGAACACGAAACCGAGGATCATCAAGCCGAGAAAGCCGGCAAGTTCCCACCATGCCAGCAGCAGCATCTGGTTTCCGTTCATGCCGACGAGCTGCTCCGTCGACAGGTTGGTCAACGTTATCGAACCCGCGATATAGAGCCAGGTCAGCGTTCCGCCGGCAAGAAACACGTCCTTGCCTGTGCGATCCCGGGACGTGGCCGGTCCCCGGACCTTAAGCCAGGTGGCAATGCCGATAAGCAGGGTGATCGCGATGAACACCGCGACCTGACCGGCCGCTGTCGTTTCCTGTGGCACTGGATCAGGCGCGAGGACGCAGCGGACGATCGATCGCGACATCGCTCTCGCCGGCGGGCGTTGTTGCCGCCGGCGCGCCGTGCGCGGTGTTGTCAGTCATGCGTGCCCCTTCGAACCCCCCCCGGAATGACAATTCGTGACCAGACCGGCGATTTATCAGACAAATGTAGCGGAAAGGTCTTCCATGGACAAACCCATTGGCCTGGCCTGGCGCTGGTCGGCATCGGCAAAAACGCGCGTGGCCGAAACCTGCCGGCGATCGCCGCCAGCCGCGATGAGTGTCATTTGACGCCATCCTGGCTGGTCACCGACGCCTTCTCTAAAGGCACGCGGATCGGGGGTGCTGCGGTCGCCTTTTGACAGCGGCGTACGATGGCATCCAGGTTCAGCCAACCGTCCAGATCGACAGGTCGCGTGCGCCGACGGTGCGGTCACCGAGGATGAACGCGGCGCCGTCGGGGGCGGGGGCCAGAACCGGTGTGTCGCCATAATTGATGGCGAACGTCAGGTTGCCCCGGCGGCGCAGCCGGAAGCCGCCACCGACCGGTGTAACTGGAATTGCGGCTTCGCTGCACAAATCGGCAAGGAACGCTGTCAGGAACGCGTCATCGGTCAGCGTCGCAAGATAATGCACTCGCCCTTGGCGAACCAGCGCCGGCGTGCCGTCCTCATAGCGGCCAAGGATCCGGGTTGTGCCCGGGTCGATCGCTTCGCGCCAGCGCGTCGAGGCATGATCGGCATTGCCGTACGAAATGCTGCCGGGGCAATCGGGTCGCAGCGTTTCAACCGACAACACCCGAACAGGGACCAGCGATTTCAACGGCCCCGGTGCCAGGCCGTCGGGGATGGTAACATCGCGCGTCTTGGCACCCGATCGCGGCCCGATGACGACCATGGCCGGGGTGTCGCGCAACTGCGTCACCGTGTCGGACGTCGGCATCGCGAGGCAGGGCGCGACCACAAGCCTGTACGCCGACAGGTCGGCGCCGGGGGCCACGAAATCGACGTCCAGGCCAAGCCGCCGCAGCACGCCGTACCAAGCCCAGAGGATGGCGGTGTAGTCATAGCCGGCGCCTTGCTGCTCGATTGCAGAGAGCCATTGCGCCTCGATGTCGACGATCATTGCCACCGGCGCGGGGGTGGGTGCGGGCAGCCCGATGTCGTTCAGCTCAGCAGCGAGCCGGGCGATCTCGGGCCAGGCTTCGGCCTCGGTCGAATCGGGGCGCAGCAGACCGGCGTGCATCTGCTCCTGGGCAAAGGGCACCTGGCGCCAGCGGAAGAAGCTCACGACCGAGGCGCCATGGGCGAAAGCCTCCCAGCTCCACAGCCGCACCATCCCGGGGGCCGGGCGCGGGTTGTGACGGGCCCAGTTCACCGGCCCGGGCTGTTGCTCCATTATCCAGAACGGCCGCCCGGTCAGCCCGCGTGTCTGGTCGAACAGCACCGCCTGGAAATCGGGGTGGCCGGTCCGCATCCACGGCCGGAAATCCTCCGCCGCCATGTCGGCGAGCGCCAAGTCGGCGCGGCCGAGCGGGTAATTGTCGTAGGACGCGAAATCGAGCGACGCCGCCACTGCATGATTGTCGACGCCGGTTTCGTGCATCGGGATGAAATTATGGGTGATGAAGCGTCCGGGGGCATGGGCACGCAGGATCGCAACGGCATCATCGTGGAAGGCGACGACAGCGGCGGAGGCATAGCGGTACCAGGCCATGCGGTGCGCCGGGCTGGTTTCGGTGACCGCGGCGACGGGCAGCGCGATCTCGTCGAAGCTGCGATATTCCATCGCCCAGAAGACATTCCCCCAGGCGGTGTTGAGCGCCGCGATGCTGCCATAACGCTCGGCAAGCCAGGCGCGAAAGCCGTCGCGCGCTGCCGGCGAGGCACTGAGCGCCGTGTCGTGGCAGCAGAGTTCATTGTCGGTTTGCCAGCCGACGATGTGCGGGTTGTCCCCATAGCGCTTCGCCAGCACCTCGGTGATGGTGCGCGCGGCCGCCAGCCAGGCCGGGCTGGAAAAGTCATAGTGTCGGCGGGAGCCGAAGCCGCGCACCCGGCCGGTGCCAGGGTTGACCGGAAGGATCTCAGGATGTGCATCGATCAGCCATTTCGGCGGCGTCGCCGTCGGCGTGCACATGACGACCTTCAGTCCGGCGTCGCCCAGCGTCGCGATGGCCCGGTCGAGCCAGGCGAAGTCGTAGCGGCCCGGGTCGGGCTCGATCCGGCTCCACGCAAATTCGCCGATCCGGACATAACGCAGCCCTAACTGCTGCATGCGCGCGGCATCATTGGCCCACCGGTCCTCGGGCCAATGTTCGGGATAATAGCAGACGCCGAGCATAGCGGGTTCCTGTCGAAGCGATCGCAAGACAGCACGACTTGCGGCAGCGGTGAATGCGCTCCATTGCCCTGCCGCGGTGGACAGTTCCAGCCTATTTATCATATAATTGAACAGGGCGCGGCACAGCGCGCGACAAAGGATTGCCGATGGCCGCCGATCTGCCCGACCATGTCCGCATCGACGGAACCGGGGTCACGCTTGTGCTGGGCCTCGCCAGCGGCCTGCCGACGGTGACGTACTGGGGCCCCCGGCTGCCCGATCACACCGACCTCGGCGCGCTGACAAGGCTGGGGGAGCGGGCCGAGGCCAATGCTTCGCCGGCGGTGGAGCCAGTGCTGGCGCTGACCCCGCTTGCCGGCCAGGGCAGTCCCGGGCGACCGGGCCTTGCGGCGCACCGCGACGGCCGCGACTGGGCAAGCTGGGCGCTGGTCACGGCGGTCGACGCCGGACCCGGCCATCTCGTCATCACCAGCGTCGACCCGGCGCACGGCCTCACGCTGGTGCACACGCTGGCGCTCCATGGCGACGTGCTGGCGGCGACGACGACGCTGACCAACAATGGCGACGCCGCGCTGACCGTCGACGAGCTGGCGGCGCCCGTGCTGCCGCTACCGGGATGCGTCGATCGCATCATCGGCTTCGAGGGCCGTTGGGCCGGTGAGTTCATGACCCGGGCGCTCCACCGCAGCATGGGCATCTGGCTGCGAGAGAACCGCCGCGGGCGCACCAGCCATGACAGTTTCCCCGGCCTGATCGCGACAGGTGCAGATGTCACCGAGGCGCACGGCCTTGCCTATGGCTTTCACCTCGGCTGGAGCGGCAACCACCGGCTGGCGGTCGAAACCCTCGCCGACGGCCGGGGGAGCGTCGCCATGGGCGCGCTGTTCCTCCCCGGCGAGGTCCGGCTGGCGCCTGGCGCGACCCGCGCCTCGCCGCCGCTGTTCGCCAGCGTGTCGGAGGCTGGCTTGTCGGGTCTGTCGCAGCACTTCCACCGTTACCTGCGGTCCCGGCCCGAACACGACCGGTTGCGCGCCAAGCCGCGCCCGGTGCATTACAACAGCTGGGAAGCCGTCTATTTCGATCATGATCCGGCGGTGCTGATCGACATGGCAAGCCGCGCCGCCGCGGTTGGGGTCGAACGTTTCGTCCTAGATGACGGCTGGTTCCTGGGGCGCCGTAACGATCGCGCCGGGCTCGGCGACTGGACTGTCGACCCTGCCGTCTGGCCCGAAGGCCTGCACCCGCTCGTCGACCATGTCACCGGGCTCGGCATGGAATTCGGTCTCTGGGTCGAGCCCGAAATGGTCAATCCCGACAGCAATCTCTATCGCGCTCATCCCGACTGGGTGCTCGGGGCGCCGCCGGCGCCGCAGCTGTCATTCCGCAACCAGCTGGTGCTCGATTTCGGCCAGGCGGCGGTGCGTGCGCACATGTTCGCCGCGATCGACACGCTGCTCCGCGAATATCCCATCGCCTATCTCAAATGGGACATGAACCGCGACCTCAGCCACCCCGGCGGCGCCGACGGTCGCGCAGGGGCAGTGGCGCATGTCGACGGCCTGTACGCGGTGCTCGACCAGCTACGGACGGCGCATCCCGGGGTGGAGATCGAAAGCTGCGCGTCGGGCGGTGGCCGCGCCGACTATGGCGTGCTTGCTCGTACCGACCGGATCTGGACCTCCGATTCGAACGATGCCCTCGATCGCCTTGCCATCCAGCGCGGCTTTTCGCATTTCTTTCCGGCAGAGGTGATGGGCGCGCATGTCGGCCCCGCCACGTGCCATATCACCGGTCGCAAGCTGTCGATGGCGCTCCGCGTTGCAACGGCGCTGTTCGGCCATATGGGCATGGAACTCGACCTGCGTGATGTCGATGCAGCGGACGCTATCGAGCTGACCGCGGGCGTCGCGCTGCACAAGGCGCACCGCACACTGATCCATTCGGGCGATCTTGTCCGGCTGGAGGCGATGGCCGGCGCCAACGCCTTCGCCATCGTCGCCGCCGATCGCAGCGACGCGCTGGTATCCTGGACATTGGTGACGGAACAGCGTGGCTATTTCGCCGAGCCCCTGCGCTTGGCGGGGCTCGATGCCGCTGCCGATTATGCGCTGAAGCCGGTCTGGCCGCAGCCGCTGCGCACGCCGTGGCCGCTTGCCGATGGCGGCGTGTTCAGCGGCGCGGCCCTGATGCAGGCCGGCGTGCAGATGCCGCGGCTGCATCCGGGGACGGCGATCATCCTGCACCTTCGGCGCATTGAAGGTTGCGCCCCGCAGGCAAGCAGCAGTCACAACAACTTTGCTTGAATCAGGGGTGGGTGAGGCTTGCATTGCTGCACCGATAGAGGTGACTTTTCAATGATCGGACAGTCGGGTCGATGGTCACCACTGCATGTGGCAACAAGGTGCTCGCGCGAACACCGCATCGCCTGCAACGCCCTTTCACGGTCCCGCAGGCGGACAAGCTGACCAACGCCTACATAAAAGCGGGCGGACCGGGCAGCGCCGTCAACCCTCGGTCCAGAGCGCCGGAGCCGCTCGAGGGCGGCTCCGGTGCTTCCAGTGACCCTCTGCAACCAACCTGTTCGGCGACATCGCAAATTGGATCAATTGGCGATGCGACCTTGCCCAGCGCGACGGATTGCGCGGCAAGTCGCCTTCCCGCCGTCCGTCAATACCGGTAGGACAATCGCGCCATCCCTGCGTGAACACGATAGTTCGCACCAAATTCCGGCAAATATTGCACGCGCAAGTCGACGCGCTTGCCGAGCAGCTCCGCGCCGATGGCGAACCGGCCCAGCGTGCCCGGGGTCGGCGTTTCAATGCGGAATGTCGGCGTCTGCGGTGACAGCGCCGCCAATCGTGCCTCGACGGTCCAGTCATTGCTGAGACGCGCGACTGCTGCACGCGCAAACGGGCGCATGATCCTGTCGCCCGACAGTGCGATCCTGCCGCCGACCTCGACACCGGCGGTGCCGCCGAGAGCGACGCGGCCGTGCGACAGCACGGTGAGATTGAAGGGTGACGGGCCGCGCTCGGTATAGCCACCGCTCCGGACATGGACGAGGTGGAAGTCGGCGAAGGGCGTGATGAACGCAGCGGTGCCGATGGTCTGCTCATACGCCAGGCGTCCATGCGTGCCGATCTGCCAGACGCGCCGCGAGGCGGTCGCGCTGCTGCCGGTTTGCGCCACGGCGATGGTCCGCGTGCCGGAATACCAGCCGTAGCCGGCGTCGACCGCTCCCGAGATCTGCCATGGCCCTTGGCGATAGCGAACATGGGCGCCGACGAGCGCCGAATCACCATCCGCCTCGAACGGGCTGGTCTCGCCGCTGAAGCGACTGTGCTCATAACCCACCGACGCGGCGACCGACCAGTCATCGGCGACCTGGAATTGCGCGCCGATCTGCAACGCACCGGCGCGGACGTTGAACCCGGCTGAATCGACGGAACCTTGCTGGACCGTGCTGCTGCCGAGCGCGCGTGACCAGACGCAGTTCCCTTGGACGCTGTGCGACGTCGAACAGCCGCTTTCCATATTGGCGACGAAGTCCTGGCTCGCGACGAAGCGAAACGCCGCGATTGCCCCCGGCGCGCCTGCCGACAGGCTCGACAAGGCCCGGTCGTAATCGGCCAGATCACGAACCGCGGCGAGCGCGTTGAACCCGGCGTCGAAGCTGGCGCCGCTTTCGAACAGGGCCTGGAGGTGGTCTGCAACCGTCCGCCGATTGCGCCCCAGGCCGGTGGCGCTTTCGCTGAAGAACGCCCTTGGCTGTATCTGCAAGGCGTTGCCGACAACCGTCACCGGCAGCGCATAGAGCCCGATCCGCGGTGCGGCCACAAGCGCCGGATCGAGCGTCACGCCCTGGGTGGCGGTCAGCACCGTGACCGAACGATTGGTCACGGTCGTGGGGTGAACATTTATCGCGCCGGCAATCTGGGCGCGCCCGGTAATCGCCAGCACATCGGACGCGCCGGTGACGATGTCCGCTGCGATCACCAGCCGGCCCGACGTGCCCTGAACGAAATCGCCGGTCAGGACCGTCGTTGCGTTGCGCCCCACCCCGCCGATCTCCAGGGTTCCCAGATTGTTGAAGCGGCCGCCGACGCCAAGGTTGATGACATCGCGCGCGTCGAAGACACCGCCATCGAGATTGTTGACGACATTGGCCCCGGCGCCGTTGAGGAAGGAGCCGGTGACGGTCCCGGAATTGTTGAGGACGGTCGGCCCGCCGATCGAATTGATTGCAATGGCCGCGGCAGCGGTGCCGTCGATGCCGGCGATAAGGCCGGCGTTGTTGATGGTGTTGGTGGCACCGCCCAGGATCGCGATCGCCCCCGCCATCACCGGTTGCGGCGATTGCGGGACGTCGGACAGTCCGCCCGTCACGGCGCTGGTCGCATCGATGCTGAGCACCGATGTGCCGCTCGTCGATCCGGCATTCTGCACCACGATTCCCGGCGAGCGCACGCCGGTGGCGCTGATGCTGGTCGCCACCAGCTTGACCATGACCGTCTCGCCGGCGGCACCGCTGCCGCCGGCGGTGCCCGCCATCAGGAGGTCGGCGAACCCCAGCAGGCCACCACCGCCGCCGACCGATTGCGCAAGCACCGCCGGCGCATAACGGCCCTGGGTGGCAAGCTTCGCGCCCGTCAGCGCGACGGTCACATTCGCCGCCGATCCGGTCCCCGCCGCAATGATACCGCTGGCGTCGACGCCGGTCCGGGCATTGCCGACATTGGCAAGGTCCCCCGCCAGCCCGCCGCCGCCGCCGATCGATTGCGCCAATATGCCATAGGCCGCGTCGCCGATCGTGGCGATGCTGGCACCGGCGGTCAAAGTGACCGCGACCGCAGCGCCGTTGCCGGTGCCGGTGTTGGTCGCGACGTTGTTCGCCAGCAACTGTCCGCCGAACACCGCGCCGCCGCCGCCGCCGATGGACTGGGCGACGATGGCATGGGCGGTGCGCCCCGCCGTGGCGACACTGCCCGCCATGTCGACCACCACGGTTCCGGCGTTGCCGACGGGGTTGCCGCCGCCGCCGAACGACAGGGTCAGGCCGTGGACATCGCCCAGCCGCCCCTGTGGGTTGTCGACGATCAGCGCCGGGTCGAAGGTCTGGTCGGTGGTCATCGTCCGCACCAGCCCGCCGCCGCCGCCGATCGATTGCACCAACATGCCGATGCCGTGCTTGCCGCCGGTGCTGACGATGCCGTCGTTCTCGATGGCCACGGCGCCGCCGCTGCCCTGCGCCCCGCCGCTGCCGCCGACACTGACCGACAGGCTGCGCAGCGAACCCGCCACCGTGCCCGCCAACCCCGCGCCGCCGCCGCCGCCGCCGACCGATTGCGCGACGATGCCGAACCCCAGCACGCCGCCCGTATCGACCCGTGCGTCCCGGGCATTGCTGACATCGACGACACCGCCATTGCCGCCGGCGCCGCCCGCACCGCCCACACCCACTGCCGCCTGGTTGCGGCCATCGTCGGCGGATTTGTCGGTGGAGCTGGCAGCGCCGCCCTTGCCACCGCCGCCGCCGACACTTTGTGCGAAAATGCCGTCGGACTGGGCCCCGAAGGTAGCGATCTGCCCATTGTTGGCGACCTGCACGCCGCCGGCCGTCCCCGCCGCGCCGCCCCTGCCCCCGACCGACACCGCGACATCGAGGTTTGCGGCGGCGCCGATACTATATGGCCCGCCGGCAAGCTGCTTGGCGATTGCGGACAGCTCCTGCGCCGATTTCAGGATCTCGTTGCCGATGCCGGCAATCTTGAAAATGCCGTCGACGGGCTGCGTGACGTTGCCGCCGAGGTTGAAGCCGGCGGCGAGCGTATCCGCGAGCGACTTGGCCTGGTTGATCGGATTGACCCCGCCCGATGTCGCCCCGCCCTTGCCGCCCTTGCCCCCGCCGCCGCCGACGCTTTGCGCGAACAGGCCCGCCGCGTCGGTGCCGCGGGTGACGATACCGCCGGCGTTCTGCACGCTGACGCCGCCGCCATCGCCGCCGGCGCCGCCATTGCCGCCGACACCGACACTGATCGACAGGGTCGGGCCATTGGCGGCGCCGACGCCGCCGCCCCCCGCACCGCCGCCGCCGCCGACGCTTTGCGCGAAAATGCCGTCGGCGCCGTCACCGCCGGTCGCGATGCCGCCACTGTTGGTGGCTCCGGCGGTCCCGCCGTTGCCGCCCGTGCCGCCGCCGCCGCCCACCGCGATCGCCGCGCTGAACCCGGCCTTGGCCTTGCCTGCCGTCGCCGTGGCATCGCCGCCGCCACCGATACCACCGCCGCCGCCGACGCTTTGCGCCACCAGCCCATAGGCATCGGCACCCAGCGTCAGCAGCAGGTTGCTGTTCGTCGCGGTTGCGGCGCCGCCGATGCCGCCTTCGCCGCCGGCGCCACCGACGGCAACGGCCACCGAAATCTTGACGGCGCCGTCGTCGCCGCCCGAATAGGACGCGGCGGTGCTGTCCCCGCCCGTGCCGCCGCCGCCACCGATCGATTGCGCCATCATCGCATGCGCGCCGTCGCCCGCCGTGGTGATGATGCCGCCGTTGGTGAGGCTCGCCGTGCCGCCGCGGTTGCCCGACCCGCCCGACCCGCCCATCGCCACCGAGATCGACACCGCCGGGATGCGCTTGTCGGGCGACAGCGTCACCGCCCGCGCCACCGCCGCACCGCCGCTGCCGCCACCACCGCCGATCGATTGCGCCTTCAGGCCATAGGCATCGGCGCCGAAGGTCGAAACCTCGCCGGTGTTGTCGATCGTCGCGTTGCCGGCGACGCCGCCGATGCCGCCCTTGCCTCCGACCGCGATCGCCACCGCCGGCACCGCGAGCGTAACGTTGAACGACGTCGCCGCGCCGCCCTTGCCGCCGCCGCCGCCGATCGATTGCGCCTCGATGCCTGCTGCATGGTCGCCATAGGTGCCGACCAGTGCCGCGCTGGTGACCAGCACGTCGCGGGCGATGCCGCCGCTACCGCCGTCGCCACCGATGGTCATGCTGAACGCGGCGCTGCCGGTCGACGTCGCGCTGCCGCCCGCGCCACCCGCACCGCCGATGCTTTGCGCCAGGACTCCGCCGTCGCCGAACGGATCGAGCGCGCCGAGGATGCTCGCTGCCCCCAGGGTGAGCGTGACGGCATTGCCGTCGCCGCCCAGCCCGCCGTTGCCGCCGATGGCGACACTGTAGCCGAGGGCAATGTCGACGGTGTTGCCGCCGACACCGCCGCCGCCGCCGATGCTCTGCACGATCAGCGCGCTGCTCGACGCGCCATTGGCGAGCATGATGCCGTTGACGATCTGGGCGCTGGCAACGCCGCCGTTGCCGCCCGCCGCGCCGGCACCGCCCTGCGCGTTGAAATCGGCCTGCCCGCCACCGCCACCGCCACCGCCGACGCTCTGCACCAGCGCAGCATTGGTCAGCGCGCCGCGCGCAGTGACGGTGCCGGTCTGCGTCGCACTGCCGACAACGAGCGAGGCGCTGCCGCCAGCACCTGCGTAACCGCCGCCGCCCGCCTCGCCGACGACCGAATCGGCGCTGCCGCCGGCACCGCCGGCGCCGCCATTGGCGTTGACGAAAATCGCCGAGATCGGGTCCTTGCCCGCGCCGGTGACGTCGGCACCACCCAGCACCGATGCGGCGGCGGTGCCGCCGCCGCCGCCATTGCCGCCATTGCCAGCCGATGACCCGATGGCGCCCCCGGTCGACCCGCCGGCGCCGCCCGCACCGCCGACCGCCCAGGCGACGATGCCGCCATCGGCGGGGGTGAAGCCGCCGGATACCTTGATCGTCGCCGTGTCGATGATCGCCGACGCGCTGCCGCCATTGCCGCCCGCACCGCCGTCGCCGCCGGCGTTGGAGGACGCGCCGCCGGCCGACCCGCCGGCACCGCCATCGCCGCCGCTGCCGGTCACGAACAGCCCGCCATAGCCCGCCGAAATGCTGCCATTGCCCCAGCGCGCCGCGGCGCTGCCGCCTAGGCCGCCGGCACCCCCGGCGCCGCCCTGCAGGCCGTTGACCGCATCGGTCGTGGTGATCGAACCGCCGCTGCTGCCGGTGCCGCCGATCGCCAGCGCAGTCAGGGCATAGCCGGCGACGGTCACATTGCCGCTGCCCGACGCCAGGATGGTGCCCCCTGCCCCGGCGGCGCCGCCGGTGCCGCCGGTCTTCATGCCCGCCCCGAAGGTGCCGGTGCTGCCGCCGCTGCCGCCGTTGCCGCCGCGCGCCACGACATACAGGCCCGTCTCCGCCAGATTGCCGCCGGCACTGGGACCGATCGTCCCCGAAAAGGCGATATCGATGCGTGCCGACGCGCCGCCGGCACCCCCGTCCCCACCCCTGACCGAAGAAAACGCCGCGGCGCCGGCATCGCCGCCATTGCCGCCGGCACCGCCGCCGGCGACGATTTCGAGCCCGTAGCCATATTCGCCCGGCGCCGACACCGACGCGCCACCGATGGCGATGTTGGTCGCAGTGCTGCTGATCGGCCCCGCCGCTTGCCCCGCAAACCCAGGGCCACCGTCGGTGTCCACGCCGCCATCGCTGCCGGCACAGCCTTCGACGCCGTTGTTGACCAGATTATACGGCACGCCGGGGCCAAAGCCCTGGTTGCCGACGTCGAACGTCAGCGGCGGCGGCGGCGCAGGGGCCGGGCTGTTGCTGCACTGCGCGCGAACGGGCGCGGGAAGCAGCAGCAGGGCACTGCCGCCGATCGCCAGCATATGCCCCCCCCGAAGCTGGTTCATCGCCCTCTCCCCCGGCAAGCCCTCAGCGTATCACGAGGTTGGCGATCAGGCCGTTGACCATCCGGGTGATATCCCCGAACATCGCGAAGTCGGCGCGGTTGACGACGACGAACACCGCGACGCCGCGCCCCGGTGCCATCGCCATATAGGTCATGAAGCCCAGCCCGCCGCCGGTCTTGGTCAGCAGCGCCGGGGTGATGCCGTTGCCGTCCACGGCGACCCAGCCCATCCCCAGCCCCGCCATCGGCCCGGCCTCGTCGAAGCCGATCGCCGCCTGCAGCGCCTGCCGCTGGCGATAGACGGCATGGCTCACGCCCAGGCTGCCATCGGGATCGGCGAGTTCATGGACCAGCCAGCGACCCATGTCGTCGCCGGTGCTGTACAGCCCGCCGCTGCCGCCGGTGGCGCGGGTGTCGCCGCAGGGAAAGCTACCACCCAGCCCTGAACCGACCATCAGCCGCGCGCATTGGTCGGGTGTCGGAACAAGCCCGGTGTCGACCATGCCGAGCGGGCCGGTGACGTGGAGTTTCAGCAGGTCCGCATAGGGCCGCCCGCCGGCAATCTCCACGGCGTCCGCCAGCAGATCGAAACCGACATTGGAATAGGAGGCGATGCGCCCCGGTGCCCAGGGCAGATCATAGCCGGGCAACCACTTCCATCGGTCGGCGCGGGTCGGCCAGGCGCGCGGATTGGCGCCGTCGGGCATATCGTCCAGTTCGCGCGGCATCGCAGCGGAATGGGTGGCGAGGTCGAGCAAGGTGACCTGGCGCACGCCGGACGCCGGCACCTTGTAACTGCCGGCATAGCGTTGCAACGGATCGCTGAGGTGCAGCTTGCCCTCCGCCGCCAACGCGGCCGCCACTTCGCCGACAAAGACCTTGGTGACCGAATTGAGCCGGAACAGGCTCCTGCCATCCGGCACTTTGCCATTGCCCTTTTCGGTTTCACCATAGCCCAGCACCGTGCTTTGGCCGTTGCGCACGATGGTAAGCACCATGCCCGGCGCCCCCGACTCGAGGAACATGACCTCGCCGGCCAATCCGGCCGCCTCGACGACCCGATCCGCCGGTGGCGCTGCAAGGCCCCGCGCCGACATCAGGAGGCCAACCATCGCCAGGACGGATTTCACCAAAGTTCGCGCCATGTCCCCAAACCCCCCGCATATCTTGCCTGAAGGTAAATATGCATCGATCTTGAGAAATGGAACACCAGTCGATGTAACAGTCTTCGGCTTGCCGCGGCTCTATGATATTCGGTTCGCGGCATCCGGACGGCCACCGTTTCCCATTCAAATATTGTCTCCAAGCAAGGCGGGCAGATCCGGTTTTTGCGAACCTGTACTATTCCGCCCTGCCTGCACCGTTTCGGCTCACTTGGTATTCCAACGAATCCTTGAGCCAGAACGCTGACAAATTTGCCCTCAAAAGGCTTTGGCAATAGCAATCCGTGCCTTGTCGACACCGGCACTTGCCTGCGCGTCGGTGCCGTCGGGCATGTCCTTGGCAAGCACCAAAAGGACCGGCGTGCGCCCGTTTTTCGTGATCAGACAGCCGGACAGCGCCCGGTCCGCGCGTTCACGCCGGATCCCGGTTCCCTTTGTGGCGCGCTGCAGGACGGACGGGTCGGCATAGCCGGTCGCTTTCGCGAATATCCGGGTATTTGCGGCGGGATTCTCTGTTCGTCCGGCGCGATCGCAGCGGCGCGCCGTCCGGCATGGTGAGAACGAGGCCGTTGCGCGTTCCGGCCGGTCCTGTCTCCAGCATGGCCTCGAGAGCCGGCAGTGACGGCGACGCGGCCGGCAAAGCTGCGGACGGAACACCCGCTTTTGTCAGCGAGGCCGCGAACACTGCGAGGCTTGTTCGCAAGGCTGTAGCCCGACATGACCGTGGCTCCGGCAAGTCATGCGCTCAGAAGGCCCGCTTTGATGTAGCCGGATCATAAGGCCGGCAATGACCGGCAAAATTACCCATGCTGCCGTCCACGGCGATCGACCCGGTCAACCGATCGATCTGCAAATTGGGTCTGTTCATCATGCCGACGGCGATCTTCGCCGTGACGGCCTTGTCGGTCTCGCTCAAATTCTTCAGGTCGAACCACCCGTCCTTGCCACGGGTCAGTGCCGGCAGAAATGCGCGCGGCAGGTAGGCGCGGCCGGCACCATCGACGATTTCGACCTTTACTTCCCCGGAAAAACTCTTCAAATTATCGACCAGTGTGCTGGATTGCTTTGTCCTTCCGTCCGAACTCCGCGTCTCGGTTCTGACGTAATCCGAATCGGTGGCATTGCCACTGCCTTCGCAACTAAGGTGCAAGGCATCTGCCGACCCCGGCGACGCGCTGAAGAGAACCAGTACTGGCAGTATCGTCCTGGCTTTCATCGATCCCCCCGGCTGATGATTGACCGATGATTAACAAATTAAACCGTCTCGCCGTTCGAGACAAGGCGCTCGACATCCGTGAGCCAATTGGGCGCCTCCAAAAGCCGTGGCGCTTTCCTCGCTGAGATGATCCATTCCTCCTCATTGAGATGGCTGTGCGTCAGGCAAGGCGGTGCGCAGGCATGTTTTCGCCTGCCCTTGGTCCGACGGAACTCAGCGGTTCACACGAGCAGAGAGCGGTGATCGTAGACGCCCGATGGCAGTTGAGGATCTGGCACCCGGCCGCGCCTGGCGCCCGGGCATGCCGGCCCGGCTGCGTCCCGCCCCCTGGCTCACCCAGCCCACAAACCGCCCCGGCGGCAGTGTAATGTGTCCGACGGCAGCAATTGCCCGCCACGGCCTCAGGCCCGGGCGGCGGATCTCAACGGTAACATTTGCCCCACCGCCCGCCATTCGGGAGGAACTTGCATCGCAGCCCTGCGGCCAAACGTGATGCAGTCGGTCGTGCAAGGTGGGATGCACAGGCTGATTTGGTCTGGCACACCACATGATACGGTGGCGCATCGCGCTTGAGGTCTAGCGCGACGGAAGAGGCGAGCAACCAGCGCATCCGCTGGTGTCCGCGACGCAGACGATCGGTGCGAAATGCGTTCGCCGAACAGCACGTCGGGCGACCGAAAATGCTCGCCCAAGTGCGAGAGAGTTTTCTTTGGGGGCTTTTGGGGCCTGCTGTTTCGCAGTCGAATTTTGGTTATCAGAACCATATAGATAGGCAGGATTTTCGATGCCCCCAAGCGCACCATTCGCAATCCCCTGAACGCGGCTGACGCGATGGCCAGATCGACTGCCTCGCGACTGACGCGATGCCACGCCGGCTGCATTGGTGCTTGCCGGTTGGGCAGACGGCCGCTTATCTCCTGCTCGTGACCGAAGCCATCGCGCCTACCCGCCCTGCGGGCCTGTCCACGCGCCTTCGGCCGCTGTTCACCTTCACGATCCTGCTCGGATCGTTCCTGCTGTTCCTCATGCAGCCGATGTTCGGGCGCAGCGTGTTGCCGGTGCTCGGCGGGTCGCCGTCGGTGTGGAACACGGCGATGCTGTTCTACCAGGTGACCCTGCTCGCGGGGTATCTTTACGCTCATGCCTTGTCGCGGCTGGCGGTCAGACGACAGTTGGCAATCCACCTCGCCGTTTTCGCGGCGGCGGCGTTGACCCTGCCGATTGCCATTGCCCGCTGGTATCCGGCGGCGGCGGGGTCGCAGACATTGTGGCTGATCGGGCTGCTCGCGGTGTCGATCGGGCCGGTGTTCTTCACGGTGTCGGCGCAGGCGCCGTTGATGCAGTCATGGTTCGCGCGCTCCTCCGACCGTGACGCCGCAAACCCCTATTTTCTCTATGCCGCGTCGAACTTCGGCAGCTTTGCAGCGCTTGTCGCCTATCCGTTGCTCGTTGAACCGTTCCTGCGGCTGGGGCACCAGTCGCTGTTCTGGTCGGCGGGCTTTGTCTGCCTTGGCGTGCTGGTGGCGCTTTGCGGCCTGGCGGTGGGCCAGGGCAGCGCGGCGCCGGCCGCGGCGACCCCTTCGGTCATCACCTGGACCATGCGCGGGCGCTGGACCCTGCTTGCCTTCATCGCATCGGCGCTGCTGCTTTCGACGACGACGCACCTGACCACGGACATCATGGCGATGCCGCTGCTGTGGGTGGTGCCGCTCGGCGTCTATCTGCTCAGCTTCGTCCTGGCCTTTGCCGCGCGGGGGGCCATGTACACGCGCATCGCTGTTCGGCTGGCGCCGCCGGCGCTGCTGCTGTTCGGCAGCTGGGCGTGCCTGGCCTCCGGTCCTGCCGCCGCGACGATCTTTGCCGCGGCGGGTATCCTGCTGCTGTTCATCGTCGCGCTGGCCTTGCACGGCACGCTGGCGCAGGAGCGTCCCGGCGCCGACGCGCTGACCGATTTCTACCTCTGGCTGTCGGTCGGCGGCGCGCTTGGCGGGGTGTTCTGCGCCCTGGTGGCGCCGCAGATCTTCCGCTGGCCATTCGAACACCCGCTGCTGCTCGTCACCGCCGCGCTGGTGGTGCCGGCGCAGAACATCGGCCCCTGGGCCCATCGGCTCTGGGCGCGGCCGGGCGCGCGTTTTGCCTGCGCCGTGCTGGCGCTGGTCGCCTCGGCCAGCACCGCGGGCGGGTTGGGGATCGCCCCCGCCTACAGTTTTGCGCGGCTGCCCGTCGCCACCATCCTGGTCGTCCTTGCGCTGGCTGCGGTCGCCGTCACCGCGATCGGCCGGCGCGGTCTGTTCGCCTGGATCTTTGCGATGATCATCATGGCGCTGGGCGGCTGGTACCAGACATCGCGCAACGACAATCGCGAGCGCAGCTTCTTCGGTGTCTACACGATCGAGGACCGCCCAAGCCAGTTCAGCCGCACCCTCCTCCACGGCACCACAATGCATGGCCAGCAATCACTGGTCCCGGCGCTGGCGGCGGTGCCGATGACCTATTATGCCCCGCAAAGCGGTGTCGGGCTTGCGATGGCCGCCGCGCCGCGCCTTTACGGCCCGGCGGCGCGTATCGGCTTCGTCGGTCTCGGCACCGGCACGCTCAGCTGCTATGCTGTCCCCGGCCAGCGCTGGATCGCCTATGAAATCGACCCGGTCATCGTGCGCATCGCGCGGCAGCGCTTCAGCTATGTGTCGCGCTGCAATCCCGATCTGGCCATCGTCATCGGCGACGCCCGTCTGACGCTGGCCAAGGCGCCGGCTGCCGGGCTCAACATCCTTGCCGTCGATGCCTTTTCGTCCGACGCCATTCCGCTGCACCTCGTCACGCGCGAGGCCTTTCGCGTCTATGGCCGGGCACTCGATCGCGACGGCCTGCTGCTCGTCCATGTCTCCAACCGCTTCCTCGATCTCGAGCCGATGATTGCGGCGATCGCGGCACAGGAAGGCTGGACCGCGGTGCTGCGCGATTATCACCCCGGCGTCGAGCGCCCCGGCGAAATGTTCTCCGCGTCGACATGGATCGCGCTCAGCCGCAATCCCGAACGCCTCGACGCGCTGCAGGCAAGCAGCCCGGCGCAGGATTGGCGCCCGGTGCAGGGCCGCAGCGGCGTGACCGCGTGGAGCGACGATTTTGCCAGCGTCTTGCCGATCCTCAAGTTCAAGCCCGATATCGAATAGGATTCCGGCCGTGCCGGCAATGCCATTGCCATCCGGTGCCGCGACAGGCTATGGCGCGGATGTGACGGACCCGGTTGACCGGGTGGCTCGGCCGGGCGCCTATCCCTCGGACAACCATTGGCGGCACTGTTGATCGCGCCCACTATGGGCCCGACGGCCCCGCCATTCTATCAGGTTACACTCTCAATGCTGTCCATCGCCTCGCTTCGCCGCGAATGGCTTTCCAACCCGCGCGGGGATATCCTCGCCGGCATCGTCGTGGCGCTGGCGCTGATTCCCGAAGCCATCGGCTTTTCGATCATCGCCGGCGTCGATCCCAAGGTCGGGCTTTACGCCTCCTTTTCGATTGCCGTCATCACCGCGCTGGTCGGCGGTCGGCCCGGCATGATCTCGGCCGCCACCGCCGCCATCGCCGTGCTGGTCGTGCCGCTGATCAAGGACCATGGCCTCGACTACCTTTTTGCGGCCACCATCCTGATGGGCGTCATCCAGATCATCGCCGGCTTTCTGCGGCTCGACCTGCTGATGCAATATGTGTCGCGGTCGGTGATCACCGGCTTCGTCAACGCGCTTGCGATCCTGATCTTCATGGCGCAGCTGCCGCAGCTGACCGGGGTCGGCTGGGAGACCTATGCGATGGTCGCCGGTGGCCTTGCCATCATCTATCTGTTCCCGCTGCTGACAAAGGCCGTACCGTCACCGCTCGTGGCAATCGTCGTGCTGACGGTGCTGGCGATCTACGGCGGGATTCAGGTCAACACCGTTGGCGACATGGGTGAACTGCCCTCGGCGCTGCCGTTCTTCTTCATTCCCGATGTGCCACTGACCTGGGAAACGCTGCAGATCATCCTGCCTTATTCGCTGACGATGGCAGCCGTCGGCTTGCTCGAATCGCTTCTGACGGCGCAGATCGTCGATGATCTGACCGATACCGGCAGCGACAAGCGCCGCGAAACCAAGGGCCAGGGCATCGCCAATTTTTTCACTGGCTTTCTGGGCGGCATGGGCGGTTGCGCGATGATCGGCCAGTCGGTGATCAACGTGAAATCGGGCGGCTCGACCCGGCTGTCGACGATGGTGTCGGGTGTCTTCCTGCTGTTCCTCATCGTCGTCCTCGGCCCGTTGGTCAGCCGCATCCCGATGCCGTCGCTGGTCGCCGTGATGATCATGGTGTCGATCGGCACCTTCAGTTGGAGCTCGATCCGCAACCTGCGGGTCCATCCGTGGCAGTCATCCGTCGTCATGCTGGCCACGGTCGTCGTCGTCGTGACGACGCATGATCTGGCGCAAGGCGTTCTTGCCGGCGTGATCCTCAGCGGACTGTTCTTTGCCAGCAAGGTGCAGCGCATGTTCACCGTCATCCCGGCACTTTCGAGCGATGGCCGCACCCGCACCTATACGATGACCGGCGAGGTGTTCTTTGCCTCCACCGACCGCTTCGTCGCGGCCTTCGACTTCAAGGAGGTCGTCGATCGCGTCGTCATCGATGTGTCGAACGCCCGCTTCTGGGACATTTCGGCGGTCGGTGGCCTCGACAAGGTCATCCTCAAGTTCCGCCGCGAAGGTGCCGAAGTCGAGGTGCTCGGCCTGAGCGATGCCAGCGCCACGCTGGTCGAACGCTTCGCCATTCACGACAACTCCGGCGCCGAAGCCAGCCTTGCTGCCCATTAGGAATTCGCCATGCGCCACATTCTCGCCTGCCTCGACGCGTCGGCCTATGGCGTCAGCGTCATCGATCTGACGGCCTGGGTCGCGACCCGGCTGTCCGCCTCGGTCGAACTGCTCCACGTTGTCCAGCGCAAGGATGCCGTGGCAGCGCGGCACGATCTCAGCGGTGCCATCGGCCTCGGGGTCAAATCGGAGCTGCTCGAGGAGTTGACCCGAATCGACCAGTCCGCCGGCCGCATCGCGATCGCGCAGGGGCGCAGCATCCTCGCCGATGCCGAAGCGAGGCTGCGGGACGCGGGCGTGTCGGATGTCACATCGCTGCTGCGCCACGGCAGCGTTGTCGAAACCGTCACCGCGCGCGAGGCCGACGCGACGCTGGTCATCATCGGCAAGCGCGGGTCGGACCACCAGATGGCCCAGGACCATATCGGATCGAGTGTCGAACGCGTCGTCCGGGCGAGCATACGCCCGGTGCTTATCGCATCGCGCTGGGAAAAGCTGCCGACCAGCGTCACCATTGCCTTCGACGGCAGCGCGTCGGCGATCAAGGCCGTCGCGCAGGTGGCGGAGTCCCCGTTGTTCGCGGGTCTGCCCGTCCATATCGTCATGGCCGGGGCGAAGGGTGATGCCCACCGTGACCGGCTGGCACCGGCGACGACCCGGCTCCCGGATGCCGAGGTCCATATCATCGACGACAGCCCCGAAAAGGCCATTGCCGAAACTGTCGCCGGCCTTGGCGACACGATGCTGGTAATGGGCGCCTATGGCCATTCGCCGTTGCGCACCCTGATTGTCGGCAGCACGACGACGGCGATGGTTCGCACCGTGCACGTGCCGATCCTGCTGGTCCGATAGCTTGCAGGCGGCCCGCAGCCACTGGAAACGCCACTTCAGTCGCAGCGATCGGGTGCCCAAGCCGTGCCGGCAAAGCGGCTTGCGCGATCTGGATTTCGGTATTCGTGCAACCGAACGGCCATTGCGGAGTTGTAATCATCGAACTCCGTGATCCGTGGGGACTATTCGTGATTGACATGCTGGAACGGCCCAAAGCCGTTGTCGCCGGCCAGGACGCCCTGTTTCTCGATTTCGACGGTACGCTTGCGCCGCTGTTTCCGCGCCCGGACGACACGATCCTGGGCGTGACGATCCGCCGGCTGATCATCCGCTTGCAGCAGGCATTGGAGGGGCGCCTGGCCATCGTCAGCGGTCGCAGTATCGCAACGATCGATCGCATCGTCGCCATTCCCGGGCTGGCAATTGCCGGCGTCCATGGGCTGGAACGTCGCAGCGCTAAGGGGCTGGTAACACGAACAATGGCAGGTGCCGGGCTTGCCGAGGCGCGCCGCGAACTGCTCGCCCTTGTGACCGGCCTGCCGCGCCTGCTGCTTGAAGACAAGGGCGCCAGCCTGGCCCTGCACTACCGGACCGCGCCCGATCTTGAAGCCGCTGCGCGCGACGCCGCGCAGCAAGCGGCCGCCCGCCATGGGCTCGAATTGCAATCCGGCAAGATGGTGATCGAGATCCGCGAACCGGGACCGGACAAGGGCGGCGCCGTCGACGCCTTCATGGCCGAACCACCGTTCCACGGCGCCCGTCCGATCTTTGTCGGCGACGACGTGACCGACGAGGCGGGCTTTGCAGCGGCGGCGCGGCTGGGTGGCCATGGCGTGCTGGTCGCGCAACCGCGACCTACGGCGGCGACCTTCCGTCTCGACGATGTCACCGCCGTCGAAATGTGGCTGGCCGAAAGCGTCAAGGCGATGGAATTTTCATGAGCGATGCGAAACAATGGGGCACGATCGACCTCGCGCCGATCGGAAATTGTGCCGTCACGGCTCTTGTTGACCGCCAGGGACGCTATGTCTGGGCGTGCTTGCCGCGCGTCGACGGTGATCCGTTCTTTTCGGCGCTGCTCGGTGGCCGTGATCCGGACGCCGATGATGCCCATGGCATCTGGGCGATCGATATCGAGAATTTCGCATCGGCCACCCAGAGCTATCGCCGCAACACCGCCATCCTGCACACCATCCTGACCGACACCGACGGCGGCAGCATCGAGATCGTCGATTTCGCACCGCGGTTCGCGCGCCAGGGCCGCACCTATCGACCGACGGCCTTTTTGCGCCAGGTTCGCCCGCTGCGCGGGACGCCGCGGGTTCGCGTCCGCCTGCGCCCGACCATGGGCTGGAGTCGCGCAGCGCCCGAGCGGACATCGGGGTCGAACCATATCCGCTACCTTGTCCCCGGCCAGCCGATGCGGCTGACGACCGACGCCGCGATCGGCCATGTCCTCGATGAGCGCTGGTTCCGCCTGGAGCAGGAGACGAGCTTCTTCCTCGGTCCCGACGAGCCTTTTGCCGGCAGTTTGCGGTCGACCGCCCGCGACATGCACGACGCCACGCTGGCCGAATGGCAGGAATGGGCACGCGGCCTTGCCACGCCGCTCGAATGGCAGGGTGTCGTCATCCGTGCCGCCATCGCCCTGAAACTCTGCGTTCACGAAGAAACCGGCGCCATCGTCGCCGCGCTGACCACATCGATCCCCGAAGCTCCCGACAGCGGGCGCAACTGGGACTATCGCTTCTGCTGGCTGCGCGACGCCTATTACACCGTTCAGGCGCTCAACCGGCTCGGCGCGCTCGACGTGCTCGAAAATTATCTCGGCTTCCTGCGCAATATCGTCGACGAGACCCAGGGTGGCCATATCCAGCCGCTCTATGGTGTCGGCTTCGAAGCCTTGCTGCCGG
The DNA here is from genome assembly GCF_011927825.1 of Polymorphobacter fuscus. Lineage (NCBI taxonomy): Bacteria > Pseudomonadati > Pseudomonadota > Alphaproteobacteria > Sphingomonadales > Sphingosinicellaceae > Sandarakinorhabdus > Sandarakinorhabdus fusca. The sequence goes on from NZ_JAATJI010000001.1 coordinate 1,748,582, forward strand.
AACGCATCGCCGCGGACCTGCCGGGATATCGTGGCATGGGGCCGGTTCGCGTTGGCAACCAGGCGCAGGAGCATATCCAGCACGATGTCTATGGCCAGGTCGTGCTGTCGAACGTGCAGGCGTTTTTCGACCAGCGCCTGCTGCGCCCGGCGACGCGGGCCGACTTCCAGTCGCTCGAACGCGTCGGCGACCGTGCCTTTGCGGTTCACGACCAGCCCGACGCTGGCCTGTGGGAATTTCGCACCCGTGCGAGTGTCCATACCTATTCGGTGCTGATGTGCTGGGCCGCCTGCGACCGGCTCGCCAATGCCGCGGGCGTGCTGGGGCTGCCGGAACGTGCCGCCCATTGGCAGGCCCGCGCCGACATCATCCGCGACCGCATCGAGACCGAGGCGTGGAACGCCGATCTCGGCCATTTCACGGCGACGCTCGGCGGCACCGAGCTTGATGCCAGCCTGTTGCAGATGATCGAGCTGCGCTTTCTCGCGCCCGATGATCCGCGCTTCCTCGCGACCTTCACCGCAATCGAAAAGGTGCTGCGGCGCGGCACTGCGATGTTGCGATACGCCGATGCCGATGACTTCGGCACGCCCGAGACGGCCTTCAACTTCTGCACCTTCTGGCTGATCGAGGCGCTGCACCTGGTCGGGCGGACGGCCGAGGCGCGCGACCTTTACAACACCGCCATCAGCCGGCTGACACATTCGGGCCTGTTGTCGGAGGACAGCGATTTCGAAACCGGGGCACCCTGGGGCAATTTCCCCCAGACCTATTCGCTCGTCGGCCTGATCAATTGTGCCGCGATGCTGAGCAAGCGATGGAGCGCTGTGCGATGAGCCGGTTGATCGTCGTTTCCAATCGCGTCACCGCGCCGTCGGGGCAGCCGGTCGGCGGCCAGGGCGGTCTGTCCGTCGCGCTCGCCGAGGCGCTGCGTGAATATGGCGGGCTCTGGTTCGGTTGGAGCGGCCAGAGCACCGCCGAATTCACCGGCCATCTCAACTTGGCGCGCACGGATGGCATCACGACGGCGACCATCGACCTTGAAGAACAGGACATCCACGAATATTATCACGGCTATGCCAACCGGACCCTGTGGCCGCTGTTCCACTATCGCATCGACCTGACCGAATATGACCGGACCTTCGATGCCGGCTATGCCCGCGTCAACCAGCGCTTTGCCGACACGCTGGTGCCGATCATCGAACCCGATGACGTCATTTGGGTCCATGACTATCACCTGATCCCGCTGGCCATGGAACTGCGCAAACGCGGCATCACCAACCGCATCGGCTTTTTCCTCCATATCCCCTGGCCGCCACCGCGCCTGCTGACCACCCTGCCCCATCACCAGGCGCTGGTTGCCACGCTGTTCGACTATGATCTGGTCGGCTTCCAGACCGGCGAATGGCTGGAGGCCTTCCAGGACTATCTGGCGCGCGAGGTCGCAGCGCCGGTCGAGGACGGCAGCGTCACCGCCTTCGGCAAGACGATCCGCATCGGCGCCTTTCCGATCGGCATCGACACGGCGGCCTTCCAGACCGCCGCCGAAAGCCCTGCGGCGCTGGCCACCCGCGCACGCATCGCGGCGAGCATCGACGGTCGCCAGATGATCATCGGCGTCGATCGGCTCGATTATTCCAAGGGTCTCGAGGAGCGCTTTCTGGGTTACGAGCGCTTTCTCGCCGACAATCCGGATCTTTGCCAGCAGGTGTTCCTGCTGCAGATCGCGCCGCCGACGCGCGGCGACATCGGCTCCTACCAGGAAATCCGCAGCAAGCTCGACACGCTGTCGGGCCGCATCAACGGCGCCTATGCCGAAATCGACTGGGTGCCGATCCGCTATGTCAACCGCGGCTATGGCCGTCATGAACTCGCTGCCATTTACCGCAGCGCGCGGATCGGCATCGTCACGCCACTGCGCGATGGCATGAACCTTGTCGCCAAGGAATATGTGGCGGCCCAGGACCCGGCCGACCCCGGCGTCCTCATCCTGTCGAAATTCGCCGGCGCGGCGTTGCAGCTGCCCGAAGCGCTGCTCATCAACCCCTACAGCCAGGAAGAGATCGCCGACGCCATCAAGGTCGGGCTTGCCATGCCGCTCGAGGAGCGCCAGCGCCGCTGGACGCGGATGATCGAAGGCGTCGTCACCGACGATGTCGTCAAGTGGCGCACCGATTTCGTCACCACGCTCGAACAGCTGCCGCTCCGCGCGGACACAGCGGGTCACGCCCACGCCTGACCGGCATGCGCAACAACGCCTCCGTATCGGGTGATACGGAGGCGTTGCGCCGCGACGAGACAAATGGGTTCAGCGCGAGGCGAGAACCTGGCGCTCCTGCTGGGCGTCGGCGATCACCCGCCGCTGCTGGGCGCGGGCGCCGGCAGCCGCTTCGCGCCGGCAATTTTGTGAATCGGCGACACCGCGGACGCCGCTGATGGCGGGCGCGCAGATCGAACGGACAGCGGAATCGATCCGCTGCTGGAAGATCGCGGCACCGGCCGGCGTGGCGAGATCGAGGCCGGCGTAGCTGACCTGGACCGAGCGCTGCTCGACGGCAGCAGCAGCGCCGGCGAGGGCGAGCATCGTGAACGGCAGCAGGACGATCGACTTGAAGGCGGGCTTGGCGAAGGCGGGGGTGGTCATGGCGGAAACTCCCTTTTCTCGTTGAAGCCCGCCGGGGCGAGGGTGCCCCGGCGGTACCGAAAGGGCTGGGCCATTCCGGATGCCGCCTTGTCGCAAGGCGCCGTGAACCGACACGGCATCGTTGCGTGAAACAATCGTCAAAAGGTCGCTAAAAGACGCCGGACACGCGCCGGCTGCACAGTCGCCATTATAGCGGCCAATATGATGGCCGCGCTGCGCCGGGCACGACGGCCCCGCGTCGCAACGGATGGCTCGCCCCCGCCGCCGGGCCGGATGGCCACGCACATTTTTCTGCAAGTTCCGAACTTTTGACGCGAAATCACGCGCGTTTCACGCCGCGTCGCGGCCTGGCTTCACGGCGCCTCCCTAGAACCGGGGCATCGGCAAACGGGAAATGGTTCCCAGCCGAACCCCGAGGAGACCCACCATGAACGCCATTTTCAGCTTCGTCGCCGCCCTCTCGCTCAGCCTGATGTCGATCGGCGCCGCGACGATCGATCTCGACGCCACCACGGCCGCTCTCGCCAGCAACACCGGTCCCACGACCCTGGCCAGCATCGAAGCATCGCTGCGCGCCTGAACCGTCCGCCACAGCCTTACCCTTCCAACCGCCAATTCCTGGAGACATCCCATGAAGACCCTGATCGCCACCTTCGTCACCGCCGTCCTCAGCTTTGCCTCGGTCGGCGCCGCCACCATCGATGTCGATGCCACCGTCGCGGCGCTGGCGAGCAACCCCGCGCCCGTCACCTTCGCCAGCATCGAAGCGTCGCTGCGCGCCTGACCCCGCCCAACCCCATTTTCACAGGAGACACGCCATGCAGACCTTCTTCGCAACCGTCGCCGCCCTGGTTTTCAGCCTGGCTTCGGTCAGCGCCGCCATCGTCGATCTCGACCGGCCCGCTGCCGCCGTGACCCAGGTCGCGCTGCTCGTCATGCCCGATACGACAATGCAAGCATGATGCCATTCGCGTCCCCGGCCGGTCGTGCGCCGGGCCCCGCCCCGCAGCGATATTGCCTGCGGCGCAAAGGCCCGGCGCACAACCTTGCCGGACAGACATGGTTAAGATATTTTCCGGCCGATCATCGGGGAATAGCGACCGCGCGATCTCCGGTTGCCAAGGCAATGGTGGGAACATGCAGTCCGTCGAACCCAGGCCAGCGACCCTCTGCCTGTTCGGCAGCCCCAGCCTGTCGGTCGACGGCCGGGCCGTCACCATCGGCCGGCGCGCCCGCGCGATGCTCGGCTATCTCGCCCTCGCCAACCAGCAGCGCGCCAGCCGCGAACGCCTGACCGGGTTGTTCTGGCCCGACCGTGCCGAGGAACAGGCGCGCGCCAGCCTGCGCCAGTGCCTGGTGGAATTGCGCGGCGCCCTGGGCAACGCCATCATTGCCGACCGCGAATGGGTCGGCCTCGGCTCGGGGCTCGATGGCGATTGGCACGCCCTCGACCGGGCGCTGAAGAGCGACGACGCCGCGGGCCTGGCCGAAGCCATTACGCGGATCGGCGCGGAGCCGCTTCTCGACGGCCATGAATTCGGTGACACGTTCGATGACTGGCTGCGCGGATGCCGTGCCGCGCTCGATGCCCGCCTGGCCGCCGCCGTGCTGCGCCACATGGCGCTGGCCCGCGCCGCCGGCGATGTACCCGCCGCGCTGGCCATGGCCGACGCTTGGCTACTGCGCGACCCGCGCGACGAAGCCGTGGCGGCGGCGGCGATCGGTTGTGAAATGGCGCGCGGCAACACGGCGGCGGCGCGCCGGCGGCTGCGATTGTTCGAGGATATGCTGGCCCGTGATGGAGACGGGCCGGCGAGTGCCGCCCTGCGCGCTGCGATCGAAGCGGTTCCCGAACCCCTGGTCGTTCCGAGCACCGCGGTGGCGCTGGCGACCGGTGCCGAAATGGCACTGCCCGACAAGCCGTCGATTGCGGTGCTGCCGTTCGCCGACCTGATGGGCGACCCGTCGCAGACAGTGTTCGCCGACGGCATGGTCGAGGAAATCAGCACGGTGCTGTCGCGCTTTTCGTCGCTGTTCGTCATCGCCGGCCAATCGAGCCTGAGCTATCGCGACAGCGGGCGCACGGTGCAGCAGATCGGCCGGGAACTCGGTGTTCGCTATTTGCTCGAAGGCAGTGTCCGCAAGGGCGGCGACAAGGTCCGGATTTCGGTCAAGGTGATCGAGGCCATGAGCGGCGAGCAGATCTGGGCCGAGCGCTTCGATGGCGATTTCGCCGACGTCTTCGACCTGCAGGACCGGGTTGCCAATGCCGCGGCCAGCGCGATCGATTCGACAATCACCGAAGCCGAAATGCGCCGCGCCACGGTGCGCCCGGCGGCGACGGCGGGCGCCTACGAGCTGACAATGCGGGCATCCGGCCTGCTCAACACCTATTCGCGCGCCTCGATCACGGAGGCACGGGACGTCGCCGAACGTGCCTTCGCGCTCGACCCGCGATCGGGCTGGGCCGCTTCGGTCGCTGCCTTTTGCCACGGCGCCCTGCGCCTCAACCAATGGACCGACGATCTGGACGGCGCCACCAGCCGCGCCCGCGAACTGGGGGAGATCGCGCTGCAGCTCAGCCCCGACGACCAGACCGTGCTGGTCAATGTCGGCGGCATGATGATGAATATCGGCGCCGACCTGGCACCGGCGCGCGAATTGATCGAACGCGCGATGGCGATGAACCCCGAACATGTCCACAGCATCTTCTGGGGCGGCTGGCTCGATGTCGAACTCGGCAATCCGGCGCGCGGACTCGAACGGTTCGAAAAGGCGCTGCGGCTCAACCCCCGCTCGGTCTATCGGCCGTTCCAGCTGTCGGGCATGGGCAATTGCCTGTTCTTTCTCGAACGGTTCGACGAGGCAGCGATCGTGCAGGCCGAAGCGATCCGGGTGCGGCCCGGCTATCTGCCGGCCCATGCCGTCAAGGTTGCCAGCCTCGCGCGCAGTGGCCGGCTGGCCGAAGGCCGCACCGCGATGCTGGAGTTCGACGCGCTCGGCGGCGCGGCGCTCGGCCTCTGGTATTTTCGCAGCAGCGAACAGCGCAAGCAGCTGCGCGCGGCCTTTGCGCTACTCGATCGCGATCGCGGCAGCACGGATTTGCGCCCGTCCGCCGCGGTGGCGTAGCAGGTCGAAATCACGAGGGGCTCACGTTCGCTGCCCATCGGGCGATACTCCAAAGGAATAGATCGTTTCTTGGCGAATTGGGCTATGCTCCGTTTGAACACTTCGAATGAAGGGGGGGGGCATCTGTCGACACCGACCAGGATCGCCATTGTCGGTGGAGGCTGCGGCGCGATGGCGGCGGCCTATGAGCTGACTCGCCCCGAACACGCCGGCAAGTTCGAAGTCACCGTCTATCAACTAGGCTGGCGGCTCGGCGGCAAGGGCGCGTCGGGTCGCGGGCCGGCAGGGCGGGTGGAGGAACATGGCCTGCATGTCTGGATGGGCTTTTACGAGAACGCCTTTGCGCTGATGCGCGAGACCTATGCCGAAGCGGCGCGGTCCACGCCCGACTTCGGCGACTGGCAGGATGCCTTCCTGCCTGAACCCGATATCGGGCTGTTTTCTGCACATGAGGACGGCGGCTGGCAACGCTGGAACGGGCGTTTCGCATCGCGCCCTGGACGGCCCGGAGACCTGGCCCTCTCCGATTCGAAAACCCCGCACCGGGTATCGTCGCTGGCCGAATATCTGGGCGCCGCGGTCAATCTGCTGATGACCCTGTTGCTCGACGTCGACGTCGGCCGGGTCGGCGGCGCCCGGCCCTGCCCGCCGCAAGCGGCCGACCCCGACCCCGATCCCGACAAAGTGGTCCAGTCGGTGCGCGACCTTCTCGGCCGCGGCGCCTTTGCCGGCGGCGTTGTTCTGGTCGAGGCCCTAGGCCTGTTGCGGGTGGCGATCGGCAATCTGCCCAAGGGCTATGATTCGCTGCTGCTGCGGCTCGTCGATGGCGTCGCCGGCGGCCTGCGCGACTGGCTGGAAGCCCATGTCGTGGCGGATGATCCGCACCGGCATGTCTGGGAAATGGCCGATCTGGTGGTCGCAACGATGGTGGGCTGTTTCCGCGACGGGCTGCTGACCGACGCGCGCGGGCTCGACGCGATCAACGATTACGACTGCCGCGAATGGCTGCGCCGGCACGGCGCGTCCGAACGCGCCGTCACGTCGCCGTTCGTCCAGGGACTGTACGACCTCGCGCTCGCCTATGAAGACGGTGACGCGGCCAAGCCCGGGATCGCCGCGGGCCAGGGCATGCGCGGCGCGCTGCGGATGTTCTTCGGCTATCGCGGCGCGATGTTCTGGCGGATGCGCGCCGGCATGGGCGATGTGGTGTTCGCGCCGCTTTACCATGTGCTGCGCGAACGCGGGGTGCGCTTCAACTTCTTCCATCGGCTGACCAATATCGGCGTGCCGCCCGGCGGCGCGCTGGCGGCGGGGGAGCGGACCCATGTCACCGCGCTCGATTTCGATGTGCAGGCCGAAACGCACGGCGACTATGATCCGCTGGTGACGGTGGCCGGGCGGCCGTGCTGGCCGGCGGCCCCGCAATTCGACCAGCTGGTCGACGGGGATAAGCTGGCGGCCGCGGGAATCGATTTCGAATCGCACTGGAACACGCACCGGGCGGGCACGCTGCGGCTCGAGGTCGGCCGCGATTTCGACATGGTGGTGCTGGGGGTCAGCGTTGGGGCGGTGCCCGATGTGGCTGGCGAGATCCTGGCGCGCGATGCCCGCTGGCGCGACATGGTCGCCAGGGTCAAGACCGTTGCCACACAGGCGTTCCAGATCTGGCTCGACAAGGATCTGGAACAGCTCGGCTGGGACGGCCCGCCATGGCTGGCATCGGCGTTCGCCAAGCCGTTCGATACCTGGTGCGACATGGCGCATGTCGTGCCGGAGGAAGCCTGGCCGGTCCCGCCGGCTACGTCGGTCTATTTCTGCGGCGTGCTGCCCGATGCGGCAGGCGCGTCCGATGCCGGTTTTCCGGGGCAGCAAGCGGCCGAGGTCAAGGCCAGCGCCATCCGGTTCCTGGATGGACAGGCCGGGCATTTGTGGCCGGGTGCGGTCGCCGACGGCTTTCGCTGGGACCTGCTCGCCAGCCCCGATCCGGACGACAAGTCCAGCGGACCGGCGCGCTTCGACAGCCAATATTGGCGCGCCAACGTCAACCCCAGCGACCGCTATGTGCTCTCCCTTCCCGGCAGCCTGGCGTACCGCATCTCGCCGCTGGACATGACCTACGACAACATGACCATCGCCGGAGACTGGACCGATTGCGGGCTCAACACCGGCTGTACGGAGGCAGCGGTGATGGCCGGGCGGCTGGCCGCACATGCCCTGTCGGGCGCCCCCGCTCTGGAACGGATCATCGGTTACGACCACCCCTAGGCATCCCCGATACAGCAAGGACAGGCGGCATGGCAGGCGACACGAACCCCCCGCGCAAGGCACGCCCCGAGCCCGGGCGCACGGCGCCTGATCGCACCGGCTGGCGCAAGGGCAGCGGCGATGATGACGGCCCGGGCGTCGATTGTCCCGAACCCGAAGCGATCGCGACCTCGCCCGAAGTCAGCCGGATCGTCGCCGATGCGGTGCGGATCGGCTATGACGTCATCGGCCTCAATCTTGCCCATGGCCGCGCCGCTGCAGACCGGTTCAGCGCCGGCAATTACCATGTCGACGATGTCCCCAATGATGTGACGCGCCTCGGCAAGCGGGTGTTGAAGCTGGCGCAGGATCTGAGCGTCACCGGCTTCGATCTGATGGCGGCGGTGCTCAACGACCCCGCCATCCGCAAGGCCATCCAGCCGGGTGGCACACCGACCCCCAGCAAGCCGCCGCCGCCCGAGCCGGCCACGCTGGCGTGCCTGTTTCGCGGCCGCCGCAAGGCAACGGCGGTGCCGGTACCGCTGCGCCAGCCCGATGCGCCGACGATGCTGTCGATCGCGGGACTGGCGCCGGTTGCCGGCACGGCGCTACCGATCACCCGGGTCAGCCTTCGGGCGGCGCATGTCGGCAGCGGCATCATCGCGCTGATCACCATCCCCGACGACCAGCCGGCCGGCGCCTATGCCGGCGACATCACCGATGCCGGCACCGGCCAGCTCCTCGGCACGCTCGCCATCGAGGTGCTGCCGGAGGCGCCGGGCGGCGAGCCGACAGGCGGAACGGACGGGACGCCGGAGGAGAAGCCGGGCGACACTGCGGCATGATGGCCGCGCAGCCCGGGCCCGCGCGGCAGACGCCGGACATCGTGCCGGCGCTGCTGCGCGAATATGGCGCCGCGACGCGGGCCCGGGTCGATCATTATCTGGCAGCGTCGGCGAAGGCGCCCTATCTCGGCGATCTCGTCACCGACTATCCGCGCCGGCGCGGCAAGATGATGCGCCCATCGATCTGCATCGCCGCGGCCTGCGCCCATGGTGCGCGGCTGGCCGACGTGGTCGGCAGCGCCGCGGCGATCGAGATCTTCCACAATGCGCTGCTGGTCCATGACGATATCGAGGACGGCAGCGAGGTGCGCCGCGGCGCACCGACGCTGCATGTCGCGCATGGCGTGCCGCTGGCGATCAACGCCGGTGACGCGATGATCGTCATGGCGCTGCAGCCGTTGATCGACAATGTCCGCGACCATGGCGCGGCGGTCGCCTGGCAGGTGCTTGCCGCGACCCAGCAGATGGCGCGCGAAACCGCCGAAGGCCAGGCGCTCGAACTCGGCTGGCGCGACTGCAACCGGGTCGACCTGACCCAGGCCGATTATTTCGAGATGGTGCTGAAGAAGACGGCGTGGATGTCGACGATCTGGCCGGCACGGATCGGCGTGCTGATCGGTGCCGGCGGCTTCGAAGCGCACGGCGCGGCGGTGACACGCTTCGGTTTCTTCCTCGGCGCCGCCTTCCAGATCCAGGACGACCTGCTCAACCTTGTCGCCGATGCCGCCTATGGCAAGGAAGCCAATGGCGATCTTTTCGAAGGCAAGAGGACGCTGGTGCTGATCCATGCGCGCACGGTTGCGGACGATGCCGACCGCCGGGCGATCGACGCCTTCCTCGCGCTTGCCCGCGCCGACCGCACGCCGGCGATGGTGGAGGAGATTGCCGGGGTCATCGCGCGCACCGGGTCGATCGACCATGTCCGCGAGGTCGCGGTCGCGCTGGCCGGCGCCGCATCGCACGAATTCGACCGTGCCTTCGGCCATCTGCCGCCATCGCGCGACAGGGACTTTCTGGAAGGGCTGGTGCCCTGGGTGTTCGAACGGACATGACCGGCAGGGTCCTTCTTTACGGCGCGACCGGCTTCAGCGGGACGTTGATCGCGGCGCGGCTGGTGGCCAGTGGCGTCGATTTCACCCTCGCCGGGCGCAACGCGGCGTTGCTGGCAGCACTGGGGGAACGCCTCGGCCGGCCGTGGCGGGCGTTCGGGCTGCACGATCCGGCGGCGATCGACGCCGGGCTGGCGGGCATGGCGGTGGTGGTCAACGCCGCCGGGCCGTTCGTCCACACCGCCGGGCCGATGATGGCAGCGTGCCTGCGGGTCGGCGCCGATTATCTCGACATCACCGGGGAATGGCCGGTGTTCGCCGAGGCCATGGCGTTGTCCGAGGCGGCCGCAGCGGCGGGTGTCATGCTGATGCCCGGCGCCGGGGTCTGCATCGTCGCCACCGAAGGCCTTCTGGCGCTTGCCGCAGCGCGCCACCCCGACACCGTGGCGGTGCAGCTGGCAGCGTCGCGCCACAGCCGCCTGGTGCGCGGATCGGTGCGGACGATCGTGGCGATGAACGACGAACATGTGCGGGCGCGGCGCGGCGGGCAGATCGTCTGTTCGCCATCGGGCCACAGGGTTCGGGAGTTCGATTTCGGCGCAGGTCCCGTGGACGCGGTGGCAGTGACCTGGCCCGAAGTCATCACCGGCGAGTTCAGCACAGGAATCGCCAATATCGAAACCTATGCCGAGGCCGCGCGGCCCGCCCAGCTGCTGGTGCGCGCCGGTGGCCTGCTGGCACCGCACCTGAAGGGCCCGGCGGCAGGCTGGCCGGCAGCGCTGGCGGAACTGTGGCCGGCGACCGGCGAGGAAGACGTGGCGGGGCTCGACACGGGCTTCGTCCTTGTCGCCCATTGCCACGATCGCTGGCGCCGCGTCACGCGCCTCCGCCTGCGCGTCGACGACGGCCATGATGTGACCGCGGTCACCACCGATGCCATCGTCCGCGCGGTGCTTGCCGGCAACCGCGCGCCCGGCTTTTCCACCCCGACCCGGCGGTTCGGCGGGGATTTCATCCTCAAGCTCGGCTGTGCCGAAGTGCTCAAGGAGCAGCCATGACCTATGTCGAATCCTTCGACGGGCAGCAGAACCCGCCGCCCTATTTTTTCCCCAAGGTCAGCGTCAACGCCTGTGTGCTGAAGGCGACGCAAGACAATCTGCAGCGGTGGTGCAACACCTTCCTCAACCTTGGCAACGGCCACCGCTTCAAGCCGCTCGTGCCATTCGTCTATGTCGGAATCAGTCATTATCCCAAGATGTTCTGCGCCGGCCACGAGAACATGGGCTATGCTATCCAAGACGAGTATTTCGTCATGGTGCCGCTGGTCCATTATCGCAATTTCTTCAATCTCTGGATCCCCGTCGGCTTGACCTGGGGCTTCCCGTTCATCGGCGTCACCAACGGCACTTCGGCGATCAGCGGCCAGACGGTGATCGGATTTCCGAAAATGGTCGGCAGCATCACGCGCACGACCATGTCCGGCGGCGCGTTTCACGGCGAGGTCGAGATGCCCGGCTTTCCGGTGTTCGACAGCAATACGCAGCAGCGGCAGATGCCGATCATCGCGATGCGCACCGACGCGCCGCTTCAGCAGTCGGCGCCGACCGGTCCGGTCTCCGGCGCGGCACCGGCCGCGACCTTGTCCTTCCCCTGGTCGCTGCTCCACGCCGGCACGGGGATCACCGACATCGAGGACGAAATCCTCGAATTCCTCGACGACCTGATCCCCGGACTCTATTCGACGACGGTACTCAAGCAGATCCGCGATGCCGAGGACCCGACCCAGGCCTGTTTCCAGTCGCTGGTGTCGGCGCAGTGGCAGATCGACGACCCGCTTTCGTCGATCGAATTTTCCGGCGGCGAAGTCGATGTGTTCGACAATGCCAGTGTCGACATCATCGCCACGCTGGGGCTGGCGGATGGCACGGCGATCCCGCCGCCGTCTGTGATATCGGCACCGACGCCGGACGCCGGCGGCCCGCTGGCGCCGGCGGTTGCAGCGCCGCGCAGCGAGCGGTTCAAGGCCCTTGCGGCGTTCGAAATGCAGGTCGACATTCATTTCGGCGACCTCAGGAACCTGGGTCTTTGACCAGCGCGGGCACGCGCGATGATTGCGTTACCAGCCGGCCGATGCGAGACACGCTTCCAGACGTGACGCGACCGGAGAAGCCCTGCGATGACAATATCCCTGGTGCAATTTCGCCGCCCCGACGGCAGCCGCGGCGTCGCGGCGCTGAGCGACGATGGCGTCCGGGAGGTGGCCGGCGCGGACAGCGTACTGGCGCTGGCGCAGGCGGCGCTGGCGGCGGGCACGACGCTGCGGCAGCTGGTCCAACGCCGCGGGCCGGGCGAGGCCATCGACCTTGCCGACGTGACGCTGTTGGCGCCGATCGACCATCCCGACCCCGCGCACCTGCTGCTGACCGGCACCGGGCTGACGCATCTGGGGTCGGCCGAAGGGCGCGACCGGATGCACCGCGCCGCGGTTGAAAATCCGGCGCCGACCGATTCGATGAAGATGTTCCTGATGGGGGTGGAAGGCGGCAAGCCCGGCCCCGGCCAAGCCGGCGTCCAGCCCGAATGGTTCTACAAGGGGGATGGCTCGCAACTCGTCGGCCCCGATGCGCCGCTGCTGTCGCCAGCCTTTGCCAAGGACGCGGGCGAGGAGCCCGAAATTGCCGGCATCTACCTGATCGATGATGCCGGACAGCCGGTGCGGCTCGGCCATGCCCTGGCCAATGAATTTTCGGACCATGTCACCGAGCGCGGCAATTATCTGTGGCTGGCGCATTCCAAGCTGCGCAATGCGGCGCTCGGTCCCGAATTGCTGCTCGGCGACCTGCCGGCGGATCTGCGCGGCACCAGCCGCATCCGGCGCGAAGGCTCGGTGATCTGGGAAAAGCCATTCCTGTCGGGCGAAGCCAATATGTCGCACAGCATCGCCAATCTGGAGCATCACCATTTCAAATACGGGCTGTTCCGGCGGCCGGGCGACCTCCATGTCCATTTCTTCGGAACCGCGACGCTGTCGTTCGGCGAGGTCGAAACGCAGGAGGGCGATGTCTTCGAGATCGCGGCGGCGCCGTTCCGCCTGCCGGTGCGCAACCCGATCGCGATCGTCCAGCCCGAAACGGTGACGGTCCGCAGCCTGTGAGCGACCCGATCCGCATCGGCCTTGTCGGCATCGGCAAGATCGCGCGCGACCAGCATGTTCCCGTCCTGCGGGCGTCGCCGCGCTTCACCCTGGTCGCCAGCGCCAGTCGCCATGGCCGGGTCGAAGGCCTGCCCGGCCACACCAGCCTCGAAGACATGCTCGCGGCCGAAACCATCGATGCCGTGGCGCTGTGCCAGCCGCCGCAGGTCCGGTTTGCCGCGGCGCGCACGGCGTTGCTGGCGGGCAAGCATGTGCTGCTCGAAAAGCCGCCGGGCGCAACGCTTGCCGAAGTCGAGATCTTGCGCGCCGTTGCACGCGACCAGGGCGTGACGCTGTTCGCCAGCTGGCATTCGCGCCATGCCGCAGGCGTCGCGCCGGCGCGGGCGTGGTGCGATGGCAAGACGCTGCGCCGGGTCGCGATCACCTGGAAGGAGGATGTCCGCTACTGGCATCCGGGGCAGGACTGGATCTGGCAGGCCGGCGGCATGGGGGTATTCGACCCCGGCATCAACGCGCTGTCGATCGCCACCGCGATCCTGCCGCCATTCTTCCTGACGGACGGGACGCTCGAAGTGCCGGCCAACCGCGCCGCGCCGATCGCCGCCGACCTGACCTTTGCCGATGCGGCGGGAACACCGATCCATGCTGTTTTCGACTGGCGCCAGACCGGGCCGCAGACTTGGGATATCGTGATCGAAACCGACGCCGGACGCGCGGTGCTGTCCGAAGGCGGCAGCATGCTGACGATCGATGGTGCGGCGCAGCCGTTGCCGCCGGAGGCGGAATATCGCGGGCTTTACGATCACTTTGCCGATCTGGTCGCGGCGGGTGAAAGCGATGTCGATGTGGCGCCGCTGCGGCATGTCGCCGATGCCTTTCTGCGGGCCACTCGCCGCGAGGTCGAGGCGTTCGATGACTGACCCCGCGGCCGCTCGCCCAGCGGCGGACTACCGCGCGGCACTGACCCTGCTCGCCACGCTCTTCTTCATGTGGGGGTTCATCACCGTCATCAACAACACGCTGCTGCCGCACCTGCGCAGCGTCTTCGACCTCAGCTACACCCAGACGACGCTGATCGAGAGCGTCTGGTTCATCGCCTATTTCGTCGCGTCGATACCCTCGGCAAAGCTCATCGAGCGGGTGGGATACCAGCGATCATTGGTCATCGGGCTGCTGGTCATGGCGGCCGGCGCGCTCGGCATGACGCTGGCGGCGAGCCTGCCGTCCTATGGCGTGACATTGGCGATGCTGTTCGTCATCGCCAGCGGCATCACCTTGCTGCAGGTGGCGGCCAATCCCTATGTCGCTGTGGTCGGCCCGCCCGAAACGGCGTCGTCGCGGCTCAATCTGGTGCAGGCGCTCAATTCGGCCGGGACCATGTTCGCGCCGCTGTTCGGCGCCTATCTCATCCTCGGCCGATCGGTCGGCGGCACGGCCCGCAGCGGCACGGTGCTGACCAGTGCCGAACGCCTTGCCGACGCCCGGTCGGTGATCCTGCCCTATGCCATCGTGGCGGTGGTGCTGGTGGTGCTCGCCGTGGTCATCGCGCGCTTCCCGCTGCCGGCGATGGGCAGCGCCACCCGCCGCGCCGCCAAGGCCGACCGCCGCCAGCATTCGCTGTGGCGCCACCGCAACCTGGTGTTCGGCATCCCGGCGATCTTCATCTACCTGATCGCCGAAATCGGCGTCGCCAACCTGTTCGTCAACTTCGTGTCGCAGCCCGACATCGCCGATCTGACGGCGGAACAGGCCGGTCGCTACCTGACGCTGCTGTGGGGCGGGATGATGGTCGGGCGCTTTGCGGGCGCGGCGATCATGCAGCGGATCCCCGCCGAAACGCTGCTCGCCGCGGCTTCGGTCGGTGCCTTCATCGTCATGATGGTAACCGTGTTCAGCACCGGGCTGGTGGCGATGTGGGCGCTGATCCTTGTCGGCCTGTTCCATTCGATCATGTTCCCGACGATCTTCACCCTCGGCATCCGCGGGCTGGGGCCACTGACGGAGGAGGGATCGGGGCTGCTGATCATGGCGATCGCCGGCGGCGCGCTGGTCGTTGTCCAGGGTTGGCTGGCCGACCGCTATGGCCTGCAGCGGTCGTTCCTGCTGACGGCGGCGTGCGAGCTTTACGTGCTGTTCTACGCGCTCTGGGGGGCGCGGACGCCGGCTGTCAGGGCATGACGGAGACGCGATAGACCATGCGGTGGTGATAGGGCCGGCCGGGATCGACCCGCGCCGATCCGAACGCCGGCTGGTTGGGCGTATCGGGAAACTTCTGCGGCTCCAGCGCGACGCCGTCGCCCATGCGGTAGAGATGGCCCTGTTTGCCGACAAGGCTGCCGTCGAGAAAATTGCCGGCATAGAATTGCACGCCGGGTTCGGTGGTCAGCACTTCGAGCACCCGGCCCGATTCGGGGTCTTCGAGCCGCGCCGCCAGGCCGGGCTCCGCCGTCTGGCCCTTGTCGAGGACCCAATTATGGTCCCAGCCGCGGGCAAAGACGATCTGCGGGTCGCGCCCGTCGCGCAGCCCGTCGGACAACGGGCGCGGGCGGGTGAAGTCGAACACCGTCCCGGCAACCGGGCGCTGCTCGCCGGTCGGAATCAGCACGGCGTTGACAGGGGTGTAGCGTTGCGCCGGGATGGTCAGGCGGTGCCGCGCCGTGCCATCGGGCCCGCCTTCGCCGGCCAGGTTGAACAGCGCATGGTTGGTCATGTTGACCACCGTCGGCGCGTCGCTGGTCGCATCGAAATCGATGGTCAGCGCGCCCTGGTCGTCGAGCGCATAGGTCACCCGCGTCGACAATTTGCCAGGGTAACCCTGGTCGCCGGCGGGGCTGGTCAGCGCCAGCACGACGCGGGCTATGGGGCCGGGTGTCACCGATTCGACGCTCCACAGCCGCTTGTCGAAGCCATCGGCGCCGCCATGGAGTGCGTTGACACCATTGTTGCGATCGAGGCGGACGGTCTTGCCGTCCAGCACGAATTGCGCGCCGGCGATGCGATTGGCGTAGCGGCCGATGGTCTGGCCCCAGTAATTCGGCTTCGCCACATAGCTGGCAAGGTCGTCATAGCCCAGCGTCACATCGGCGACGCGGCCGTTGCGATCCGGCGCGTGGAAGGCCTGCAGCGTGGCGCCCAGGGTGATGATGCGCGCGCTGACGCCGTTGCGGCCGGTCAGGGTGATAGCCTCGACCACCCGGCCGTCGGGCATCGTCCCGAAGCGGGTGCGTTCGGCGGTGGCGGCGTTGCCGACCCCCGACACCAGGGCCGCGCCGAAGCCGGCTGCAACAACGAAAGACCGCATGAACTCTCCCCACCGGCAGACCCGGGTCACCGCGTTACGGTTGCCGGCTCCGGCGGCGCCATTCAAGCCTCCTTCGCCCGTCCGGACAGCATCAGGGCCGGATGTGCTGCATCCGGCCCTGACCTGCGCAACGCCCTGGCGGTCGATCAATAGACCGTGCGCACATCCGGCTCGCGTGCCCAGACGCGGCCACCGGCGGCGGCTTCGACAAAGCCCGCCGCGTCGCCATCCATCGTCGCCACGCCTTCATCGGCTTCGACGCCGGCGGCATCGAGCAACGGACCGGCTTCGGGGGTCGCGCCGATCACCTTGAGATGCGCAAAGGCATCATGGACCCAGGCGACCGCGGCCGACTCGGCGAGCAGCGCCGAGGTGCCGTCCTCCGACGCCACGACGGCGACGGCATCGAACAGCACCGACGGGCCACCGGCAAGCTGATGATCGGCCTTGAGCTTGCTGCCGTCATCGAGGCTGACGCCGCCGATCGTCGGGCAGATGATCTGCAGCATGGCACCTTCGGCAGCAACCGCCTTGCGCAACGACGTTACGAGCGCGGCGCTGGCGCCATCCGTCACCAGCGCGCCGAACTTGCGGCCGGTGAGCGGCGGCACGCCGCGGGCGAGCATCGAAACGCTGGGCGCCAGTGCAATGTCCGCGCGCACCGCAACCGCAGGCGTCGCCGGCGTGATCGGATCGCTATGACCCAAGCCTGCAGCGACACGGTCGCCAAGGTCTTCGTCGACGACGACAAGGTGGCCGAGCATGGTGGTTCGGACGATCTCCGTTTCGACCTTGGACAGTTCGAACACCAGCGCGGCAACGATATGGTCCTGCTCGGGCTCGGTCTGGCTGAGGAAGAACTGCCGCGCCTGGCTGTAATGGTCGGCAAAGGTCGCCGACCGTTCGCGCTGCTTGGCGCCGTCGAGGGGGGTCGGGAAGCTGCGGAAACCCTTGTCATGGCTTTCGCGCGGGCCCGACGGATCGAGCAGGCTGGGGGTATAGGTGACGCGCTGCGGATGAACGCGCGTCTGCATGTGACCGTCGCGCTGCATGTTGGCGAACGGGCATTTCGGCGCGTTGATCGGGATCTGGTTGAAATTGGTCGATCCGAGCCGGCTCAACTGCGTGTCGAGATAGGAGAAATTGCGCCCGTGGAGCAGCGGGTCGTCCGAAAAATCGATGCCGGGAACCAGGTTCTGCGTGCAGAACGCCACCTGTTCGGTTTCATCGAACACGTTCGCCGGGTTGCGATCGAGCACCAAGCGCCCGATGACGCGCAGCGGCACGACTTCCTCGGGGATCAGCTTGGTCGAATCGAGGTGATCGAAGTCGAAACCGGCAGCATCGTCCTCGCTGAACAGCTGGACACCCAGTTCCCATTCGGGGAAGTCACCCGCCTCGATGGCGTTGTAAAGGTCGCGGCGGTGGAAATCGGGGTCGGCGCCGTTGATCTTGACGGCCTCGTCCCAGACCACCGACTGCATGCCGAGCTTGGGCGTCCAGTGGAACTTGACGAAGGTCGATTTTCCCTCCGCATTCACCAGCCGGAAGCTGTGCACCCCGAACCCCTGCATCATCCGCATCGAGCGCGGGATGGTGCGGTCCGACATCTGCCACATCACCATGTGCATGGCTTCAGGCGTCATCGCGATCCAGTCCCAGAAGGTATCGTGTGCCGACTGGGCCTGGGGGAAGCCGCGATCGGGCTCCTCCTTCACCGCATGGGCCAAGTCGGGGAACTTCATCGCGTCCTGGATGAAGAACACCGGAATGTTGTTGCCGACAAGATCCCAATTGCCCTGTTTGGTGTAGAATTTGACGGCGAAACCGCGCACGTCGCGCGCCAGGTCGGCCGACCCGCGATTGCCGGCGACGGTCGAAAAGCGGGTGAACACCGGCGTCTTTTCACCGACTTCGCCGAGCACGAGCGCCGTCGTCAGGTCCGACAGGCTGTCCGTCAGTTCGAAAAAGCCATGGGCGGCGAGACCGCGGGCATGGACGACGCGCTCCGGAATGCGTTCATGGTCGAAATGGAAGATTTTTTCGCGCAGCACGAAATCTTCGAGCAACAGCGCGCCGCGCGGGCCGGCGCGCAAGCTGTTGTGGTCATCCGAAATCGGCGTGCCGAAATTGGTGGTCAGCACGTCGCCACCCGGCGCTGCAACCTGGTGCAGTTCCCCGCCGACGCCGACATGGCGGGCCGGCGCAGCGCCGGCATTCTCGTTCTGACTGGATTTGTCGCTTTTGTTGGTACTGGCCATGAGACGGTCCTTTTGTGGCGCTTGATCCGGTAACGCGCGTCGCCGAACTTGGGAGCCGCCGACCGACGTGTCGCAAAAATTTATTCCGGGGCGATCACGCCAGCTGCCGCCGGCACCTCCGCCGCAAAGCGCGCCGCCTGGGCGCGCACTTCGGCAGCCAAGGGCACAAACGGGGTGCGCGGCGCGTCGGGCGCATGGGCGTCGAACAGTCCATTCTGGCAGAGCCGACTGTCGTCCCAGCCGAGGTGGCTGAGCACCGGATACAGGCAGATGCCTTCCACGGCGATGCCGCGGCCGCGCGCATCGCGGACCTGGTCGCAGATATGCCGCAGCCAGTCCGGTCGGAACACGCCCTCGGTTCCGGTTTCGGCGATATACAGCGGGTGTTCGTATCGCGCCGCGGCGTCGACAAGAAGGTCGGCGAGCGGGCGGTATAGCCAGTCGCCAAGAAAGACGGTCCGGCCCTCGTCGATCCACTGGTTGTTGTAATAGAAGTTGAGGCCGATCAGGTCGATCATCCCGGCGTCGCCGCCAAGTTCCGGCGCCTGTTTCCCGAGCAGCATGTCGATGGCTTCGAATTGCGCCGCATTATGTTGGCGCGCGCGCACAATGGCGACCTCGGTCGGGGCATTGGGCAGGATGTGGATAAGCGGTTCGGCGCAAGCGATGCGAGCGCGGGGGTCGACGGTGCGAATGGCGGCAGTGGCGGCAATCGCGGCGCGGACAAGCTGCAACTTCAGCGCCGGCCCGCGGCCGCGCATGAACGGGTTGATGCCGCCGGTATCACCGCCGCACCACGACCAGAAGCTGATTTCGTTGATCGGCGTGTACCATGGCACCCGGCTGCTATTGTCCTTGACGATCTGCGCTGCAGCGCCGGCAAATGCGGCGAAGCGTTCGACAAAGTCCCGCGACCAGATGTCGAGGCCGTTGGGCAGGCCATAATGCAGCAGGTCCCAGATCACCTGCATGCCGCTGGCTTCGGCCGCTGCCAGCATCGGGATGACTTCGGACCAGTCATAGCGACGCGGGCGCGCTTCGATCCGGTGCCACCGCAAACCGTCGCGGCACGCCATCATCCCGTGCGATTGCAGCAGCCTGTAATCCGCCAGCGCGTGTCGGTCATGGCCGGTCGATGCCTGGATATCGAGCCTGATCCCGTCCCGGCGTTTCTGGGATGCACATTCGAAGCCGCCCAGCAGATCACTGGCGAGCAGGCCGGTCGATCTCACGCGGCACTCGCGACCGCGTCGGAAACGGCGACGTCGTTGACCGGATCGCCGACGCCGCTGCGCGGCACCTGCGCTTCGATACGCTCGAACGTCGCGAGCGCCTGACCCGTCACCTGGTCCATATTGTAATAGCGATAGGTCGCCAGCCGCCCGACGAACCAGACATCCGGAGTCGCCTGCGCCAGCGCTTCATACTGTTTGTACAAGGCCGCGTTTTCGGGGCGCAGGATCGGATAATAGGGGTCGCCGTCGGCCGATGGATATTCATAGGTGATGGCAGTCTTCGGGTGGACCTGTCCGGTCATGTGCTTGTATTCGCTGACGCGGGTGTAATCCTCGGTCTGCGGATAGTTGACCGTGCCGGTCGGCAGCATCTGTTCGACGTCGTGCGTTTCATGCGCGAACTGCAGCGAGCGATACGGAAGCTTGCCATAGCGATGATCGAAATATTCGTCGATCGGGCCTGTGTAGATCACACGGCGATGCGGGACGAAATCACGGATGCTGCGATAATCGGTACTGGTCATGACCGAGATATTGGGGTGGGCAAGCATGCGCTCGAACATGCGGGTATAGCCGTCGCGCGGCATGAACTGGTGCGTGTCGGTAAAATAGCGGTCGTCGCGGTCGGTCCGCACCGGAACGCGCGCGGTGATCGACTTGTCGAGCTGCGACGGGTCAAGACCCCATTGCTTGCGCGTATAGCCCTGGAAGAATTTTTCGTAGAGTTCGCGACCGACGACCGACACGACAACGTCTTCGGACGTCTTGATGACTTCGACCGGTTCGGCGCGCGCCGCGAACCACGCAGGCAGTTCCTCGCTGGTCAGACTGAGCCCATAGAGGCGATTGACGGTGTCGAGGTTGATCGGGATCGGCACGAGCATGCCATCGACCGAGGCCAGCACGCGGTGTTCATAGGGGCGCCATTCGGTGAACTGCGACAGATGATCGAAGATGCGCTGGGCATTGGTGTGGAAGATGTGGGGACCATATTGGTGCACCAACAGGCCGTGCTCATTGTAGCGGTCGAAGGCGTTGCCACCGATATGGTTGCGGCGATCGACAACCAGGACGGTGTCGCCGCGCTGCGAGGCCAGCCGTTCGGCAAGCACCGAACCCGCAAAGCCCGCGCCAACGATCATCCAATCAAACATTTGCGGCCTCCTGAAGGGTCACGGTGGCGCGATCGACGATATAGTCGCTGATGCGCACCGGCGCGGCGGCGCGGCGGATATGGGCGTACATGTCGGCCCAGGTACGGTCCCAGGAACTGCCGGCCAGGAATGCGTCGACCTCCGCCAGCCGCGCGCTCTCGGCAGCGGGATCGGACGCACCCGCCAGCGCCCGGTCGCCTGCGGCCACCAGTGCCTCCGCCGTCGCGGCGATCTCGACCAGGCCCAGCGTGCCATAGGGGTCGACGACATCGTCGATCGGCGTCGACAACAAGCGGACGCCGGCGGCCAGGAATTCCGGCGTCTTGGTCGGCGAGATGAACCGTGTGGCGGCATTGCGCGCAAAAGGCATGAAACCCAGGTCCCAATGCGCGAGATAGCGCGGCAGGTCGGCATAGCTCTTGCCGCCGAGCCAATGAATATTGGCCGCCTGCGGCAGGCTTGCCGGGTCGATCTTCACCACCGGGCCGACCATGACGAACTGCCAATGGGGACGCAGCGCTGCCATTTCGGCGATAAGCGAAAGGTCGAGCCGTTCATCGATGACGCCGAAGAAGCCGACGCGGGGATGGGCGATATCGGCCTGATCGTCAGGGTCGGGGAACCCGCCCCGGGCGCTGCCGAAGTGCGCAACGTCGATGCTGGACGGAAAGCAATGGATATTGCCGTGGCGATGCGCCGCCGCACGCTGCAGCGAGGCGCCGCCGGTGAACACGACATCGGCCTGACCGAGCAGCTCGGCTTCAAGGGCACGCAGCTGCGGCGAAGCAAAATCGAAGGCCGAAAGCTCGTCCATCTTGTCGAAGATGACGACATCGGCATCGACCCGAGACCCGAAAGCATAGGCCATGGGGGTATAATACCAGAGATAGACCGGGCGGCCGGTGGCGGCATCGGCGATGCTTTCGGCAAGGTCGCCGAGGTGACCGGTGACTTTGTCTTCAGGCGTGCCGTTTGGCACCAGCGGCTGGACGACGGTCACGCCGTTTTCTCGCGTGAACGCGCGCTGCGACAGGATCTCGCCTTCGAAAATCGGCTCTTCGAGGAAGAAGACATCGCAGGATCGCGCGGCACGGGTGAGCAGATGCTGCGGGCGCTGAAAGACGAAATCCCACCGCAGATGCGACAACACCAGCAGCAGTGGGCGGGGCGCGGTGTTACCACCGGTCGGCAGGTCGAACGACGTCATCATCTTGTGCATGTCAATCATTCCCTCGGCCGGGCATCAGGGTCGCGGAGATCATCCTGCGCGTCTGCCGGGCGGTGACAGAGATAACGCTAATCCTTCATTCAGGTTCCGCCGGTTGCGCCGAGCGGACCATGCGTGCGGCGGACAATGCACGCCGCCGGACGATAGCGTTCGGGTTGCCGGATGAACTGGCGCAAAGCGCGCGACGACAGCCGAAATCCGTCGGGGGCGTCGGCGATATAGTCTGACACCTGGCTGCGATGCGCCGCCATCGCCCAGGTCTTGGCGCCGCGATGCCGGTCGAAATCACGCGCCTGTCCGGGATCGGCAAGCCGCGACCAGACGGCATAGGTCACCAGGGGCATGGCAAGCCGCCGTGCGACCGCTGCGCCCACTGCGAAACAGGCCTTGTGGTCGGGGTGGTGGTCATCGGGCGACGTCGCCAGCACCAGTCCCGCCCTCGCAGCATGACAGACAGCGGCAAGCCGCGCCGGCCGCGCCGATGCCGCCACCGCGCCATCGGGCCATCCCATGAAGCGCAGCCTTGCGGCACCGGCGCCGAGACGGTGCAGCGCCCGGCGCAATTCGCTGCGCCGCAGCCGCGCCAGGTCCGCCGGCGGCCATCGCCGCGACCCGGGGTGCGAGGCATCGCCGTCCGACAGCGCGACGACGGTAACCGGCACGCCGGCACGTACCAGCCGTGCGATCAGCAGCCCGCAGCCGAGCGTTTCGTCGTCCGGATGGGGCGCAAGGATGACCACCGACGCGCCGGCGGCAAGCCGCACGGCAAACCGACGCGACAGCAGGAGGCGGCGGAACGCCGGCACGGGACATGTGTTCATTGTCCATGACCAATCCTCAACCGATCCTGCCGGTTCCCGCCTTCGATCCGGTCGCCGCCATGGCGCGCTGTGCCGATGCCATTTTCGTGCAGGACGAACGGACCGATGCCATCGGCGGTTTTCCGCATGACAGTGTCGCACTGCTCGCCGACGCGGGGCTGCTGATCGCGCCGTTCCCGGTCCACATGGGCGGGTCGGCCTTGGGGTCGCGCGAGGACAGCATTGCGGTATTGCGCGACGTGCTGACGATGCTGGGCAACGCCAGCCAGGCGGTCGGCCGATTGTACGAAGGCCATGTCAACGCCATCATTCTCGCAACGCGCCACGGCGGCGAAGCAATTCTGGCCGAGCTGGCAGCCGAAGCGCGCGCCGGCCGATTGTCGGGTGTGTGGAACGCCGAGCCGCAAGCCGGGCTGCGCCTGTCGCGCTGCGACAATGGCTGGCAG
Organism: Polymorphobacter fuscus; assembly: GCF_011927825.1. Lineage (NCBI taxonomy): Bacteria > Pseudomonadati > Pseudomonadota > Alphaproteobacteria > Sphingomonadales > Sphingosinicellaceae > Sandarakinorhabdus > Sandarakinorhabdus fusca. Next base: position 1,772,093 of record NZ_JAATJI010000001.1, read on the forward strand.
ATCGACGGCCAGAAAATCTACTGCTCGGGCGCCGGCACGATCCGACGGCCGGTCGTTACCGCTGCGCGTGAAGCCGGAGCGCCGCCGCTGATGCTGGTACCCGACATGACGACGCCGGGGGTCACCGTCGACCTTTCGGCGTGGCGCGCTGCCGGCATGCATGGCAGCATGACCGGCTCGGTCGCCTTCCGCGCGGTCGTCGTGCCCGACGATGCCGTGCTCGGCAGCGAAGGCACCTATTATCAGGCGCCGGCCTTTGCCGCCGGTGCATGGCGCGTGCTGGCCGTGCAGCTGGGCGCGCTGCAGCGGGTGATCAAGCTGCACGCGGCGTTCCTGCGCCGGTCGGGGCGGGAGCGTGAACCGGTGTTGCGCAGTCGCTTCGCCGACGCCGCCGCCGACGCCGAACTGGCGCGGCTGCTGGTCGTGGCGGCAGCCGCGCACGCCGAAGACCGGAGCGCCGCGCCGGCCGATGCCGAAAACTACGTCAACATGGCACGGACGGCGTTCGAGCGCCTGGCGCTCGGCATCATCGCCGCCACGCGCCGCAATGTCGGGCTGTCGAGCTTTGTGGCGCCCAACCCCATCGACCGGGTGTTGCGCGACCTGGAAACCTATCTGCGACAGCCTTTTCTCGATGTATCGCGCGACAGCTACGCGCTTCACCTGCTCGCCAAGGAGGCATGCTGACATGGCCGCCACATCGCTCGACGCCGGTTACTTCGACCGGCTCTATGCCGCCGACGCCGATCCCTGGCGGTTCGAAACCAGCGCCTATGAAGACGCCAAATATGCAGCGACCCTGCGCGCCCTGCCACGGGCCCGCTACCGGTCGGCGATCGAGGTCGGCTGTTCGATCGGCGTGCTGACCGAACGGCTGGCGGCACGGTGCGACGCGGTGCTCGGCATCGACGTCGCCGAAGCGGCGCTGGTTCAGGCGCGGCAGCGCTGCGCTGCGCTCACCCATGTGCGGTTCGTTCAGGCCTATATGCCCGCCGAGCACCCGGCGGGGCCCTTCGACCTCATCCTGCTATCGGAAGTGCTGTATTATTTCGACCGGCCGACCGTGGCGGCCATGGCAGACGCCGTCCTGGCGATGGCGGGGTCCGGGGCCGACATCATGCTCGTCCACTGGCTGGGCCCGACGCCCGACTATCCCCTAAACGGCGACGAGGCCGTGACGGCCTTTCTGAATGCGCTCGGCGAACGGGCCGTGATTACCTTCCAGCGGCGCGAAGCCGAGTATCGGCTGGATCGACTGCGGATCGCCTGAGCCTGTCGACCCACTCCTGCGCCGCAGCGATTTCGCCCGCCAGCTGCGCCGGATAGAGCCGCTGCCGCCGCAGTTGCGGTGCCGCCTGCTCGATTTCCGCCCATAACATGCCGAAATAACGGCACGGCGGCAGGATGGCAGCGCCGATCAGCGGTCGAGCGGCGGCCGTCACGGCGTGGCTGCCATTGTTTTCGTAGATGGCGCGAAGCCGCGCGCGCCAGCAGACACGGCGAACGAACACCGCAATCGGCTCGAGCGCCGCATCGCACGGCTGGTTGCTGTCATCGGCAAAGCCGCGGATCAAGTCGGCAAAGCCGCCCGGAGCGCGGCCATCGACGCGCGCCGATGTGTAGACAAGCGGCGCAGTGCTCCGCCGGAGCTTGAAATCGTGCCGCGACAGCTGCTCGGCAAGCGCCCGATCCTCGGCCAGCGGCACAAGCGGCAACCCGCCGACAAGGTCATAGGCACGGCGCGTCACGGCGAAATTGGCACCCCAGGCCCAGATATGGCGCGGCGCCGGATCGTGCGGGCATGGATCGATCAGATCCTCGAGTTGCGCCAGAAGCCCCGCATAGTGCCACTCGGCGTCGCGGCCCGGCAACCGTGGCAGCCTCGCCCGTTCCTGGGGATCGAGGGTGATGGCCCCTGCGACGGCATCGACGCCGCGTGCAAATTCGCCCAGCATCGCCGCCAGCCAGTCGGGGGCGACGGCGCTGTCGGCGTCGGTTGTGGCGAGGACGCCGTCCTGCGGCAGGAAGCGCGCGGCGCGGTCGAGCGCCGCGCGTCGGGCGCCCCCGGCATGGGCGACGGCCAAGGGCAGATCGACCGATTCGACGAAAAGTGTAAAATTGCGCGGACGGTAGCCGGCCGCGACTTCGGCCGTTTCATCGCCACAATTGTTGGCGGACACCACGACGCGAAGCGATGCGATCCAATCCGCAGCACTGGCTGCCGCGGTGTCGAGCGCCGTCAACGCGGTCGCGATTGAAGCCGCCTCGTTGCGGGCCGGGATTGCGAGCGCCACGTGAAAACGCTGCGGGATGCCGTCGAAAGGCGGCACCGGATCGGGAGGAGCAAGCCACATGGCTGGGGGTCGACACCCGCCCCGGCACCGGTCAGGATACCAGGGCGAGGTTCGCCGACGTTGGATTAGCCCAGGCTGGCGCGCAGCATCCAGGCGTTCTCTTCATGGACGCCGATACGGGCGATCAGCATGTCCTCGGTGAACTTGTCGTCATTGTCCTCGGCGATATTGCTCGCCTCGAGCATCCGGCGTGCCACGGCCTCGTTGTCGGCGACCAGCTCCTTGAGCATTTCCGGCGTCGACTTGTGCGGCGTTTCGACATCGACGCACGAAGCGGCGCGGAATTCCGAAAAGCTTGCCGGCGCGACATGACCCAGCGCACGAATACGCTCGGCAATGACATCGGCCGCCGTGTGCAGTTCCTTGTACTGGGCGTCGGTCAGCGTGTGCAGGCCGAAAAAGCTTGGCCCCGTGACGTTCCAGTGGACGCCGAGCGTCTTCACATACATCGCATAGCTGTCGGCCAGCGCGACCTTGAGCGCGTCGGCTACGGCGTTGCGCCCATCGGCGTCGATGCTGGTCGAAAGCGCTTCCTGATCAGTGGCACCGCGTCCGACGACGGTGGTCGGCGCAGCGCCCGGTGCCTGTGCGCCCTTGGCAGCCACCGGCTTGGCTTCAAGATTCTTGGGTTCGGTGCCCTTGGCGTCGACGCCCTTGGACTTGGTCGGGTTCTTCATTGTTGGTCTCCGGAGACTATGTTCGTTCGGGCGTCCAACGCGGGCGGCGGCGCGGGGTTCCTGTAACGCGCGCGAAATCACATCCGTCCGGCGGGCTGACTGCCTTTCACCAGCGCAAGGGCGACGACAGTCAGCGGCACCGCAAGCACGACGCCCATCGGGCCGCACAACATGCCGAACCCGATCAGGCTGAAGATCGTCAGCGCCGGCGGCAGATCCGACAGCCGGCGCTGGGCGAGCGGCTGCACGACATTGCCCTGCAGCTGCTGGACGACGACCAGCACCGCGACCGTCAGCCATCCGGTCTGCGCATCGATGCCGAAACCGATGATGATCGCGGGCACGCTGACCAGAATGACCCCCAGATAGGGCACGAATTCGCACAGCCCGGCGACGAGCCCGAGGGCCAATCCAGACGGCATGCCGATGACCGACAAGCCGATGCTGGTTCCCAGCGCAACAAAGGCCATGCCGATTGCCTGGCCCTTCAGCCAGGCCGTCAGCGCGCCGTGCGACGCATCGAGCGCCCGGCGCACCTGGATTTCGCGCGCCGGCGTCATCATCGCAACAAGGCCATCGACGTACAGCGCCGGTTGCGCCGCCAGATAGACGCCGGCGACAAGGATGATCGCCAGCCCCGACGCGGCCGAGCCGATGTTGAGCAACGCATATTGGGCAAAGCCGAAGATCGATTCCATCTTGGGGGCATAGCTGTTGGCCAGCTTGATCGCCTCGCGCCCCGGCCCCGAGGATTGCAGCCACTCCGTCGCCGACTTGAGCTGCCGCGGGAAATCCGCCGCCAGACTGGCGAACTGGTCGTACATGATCGATCCGAACAACCCGAAAACGATGATCAGGGTGATCAGCGGCAGGATGACGGCGAGCGTCAGCGCGCCGTAAAAGGGCAGCCGCGTCCAGCGCATCAGCGCCCGGGCGAAGTCATAAAGCATGACGCCGACCAGCATGCTGGCGAAGAGCAGCAGGATCAGTTGCAGCAGCAGCCACGACACCAGCCCGGTGGCGATGGCGGCAAGGACGACCATGGTGCGGCGGAACAGCCGGCCGCTGGCACGGTCATCGGCCTGGGGACCGTGGCCCACGCGGTTGTTCACCGTGCCGGCCTGCGGCGCGATGTCTTGCTCGTCGGTCGTCAATGCGCGTCGCCCCAGCTGGTTCCGGAGCCGATCTCAACACCGAGCGGCACCGAAAGTTCAATCAGCGGCCGGTGGGCATTGGCCATGACCGCGCGCACGACATCGGTGACCGCATCCACATCGCCCTCGGGGACCTCCAGCACCAGTTCGTCGTGGACCTGGAGCAGCATGCGCGTCGATTCGAGGCCGGCTGCTGACAGCGCGCCGGGCATTTGCACCATCGCGCGCTTGATGATGTCGGCGGCGGTGCCCTGCACCCGGGCGTTGACCGCGGCGCGTTCGGCGAACTGGCGTTCGCCCATGTTCTTGGAAAAGATCAGCGGCACATGCGCCTTGCGGCCGAACAGGGTGGTGACGAACCCCTGCTCCTTCGCTGCCGCGATGGTTTCCGCCATATAGTTCCGGATGCCCGGGAAGCGGCTGAAATACAGGTCGATGTAGCGTGCCGCCTCGCCGCGATCGATGCCCAGCCGCTGCGCAAGGCCGAACGCCGAAATGCCGTAGATGATCGAGAAGTTGATCGTCTTGGCGCGGGCGCGGGTGTCGCGTGTGACCTCGCCGAACACCTCCTGCGCCGTCAGGGCGTGGACGTCGCCGCCTTCGGAATAGACCGCCTTCAATTCGGGCACATCGGCGATGTGCGCGACCAGCCGCAACTCGATCTGGTTATAGTCGGCGGCCATAAGCACATGGCCCGGCGCCGCGACAAAGGCATGGCGGATACGGCGGCCAAGCTCGGTGCGGATCGGAATGTTCTGCAGATTGGGGTCGTTCGACGACAACCGGCCCGTCGACGTGGCAGCGAGCGCATAGTTGGTGTGGACGCGGTCGGTGGCCGGGTTGATCTGCGCCTGCAGGGCATCGGTATAGGTCGACTTCAGCTTCGAATTCTGTCGCCATTCGAGCACCTTGCCGGCGATTTCAACGCCGTCGGCGGACAGGCGTTCCAGCTCGGTGACATCGGTTGCCCACGCCCCCGTCTTGCTGCTTTTCTTGCCGGACTTGTGGCCCAGCCGTTCGAACAGCACTTCGCCCAGCTGCTTGGGGCTGCCGATGCTGAACGCGTGGCCGGCGAGGGTGTGAATTTCGCCCTCCAGCCGCGCAATTTCGGCTTCATACGCCGCCGACAGGCCGACGAGCGCAGCCCGATCGACACGGATGCCGGTCATCTCCATGGCGGCGACAACCGGAATCAGCGGGCGATCAACATTTTCGTAGATCGTCGTCACCTGCTCGCGCCACAGCCGGTCGCGGAACCTGGCGTGGAGACGGATGGTGACATCGGCGTCTTCGGCGGCATAATCGGTCGCCTTGCGCAGATCGACCTGGGCAAAATCCCATTTCCCCTTGGCACCGCCGGTCACGTCCTTGAACGCAATCGGCGTGTGGCCGAGGTGGCGGGTGCTAAGATCGTCGAGGCCATGGTTCCAGCGGCCGGCATCGAGCGCATAGGACAGGATCATCGTGTCATCGAACGGCGCCAGCACCGGCACGCCGTGGCGGCGCAGGACGATCATGTCGTATTTGAGATTCTGCGCGATCTTGAGCACGCCGGGGTCGGCGAACAACGTGTTGAGCCGGGCGATGACATCGGCCTCGGCAAGCTGCGGGACTTTCTCCATCAGCAGCCCCTCCCCCGACCGATGGCCGAGCGGGATGTAGCAGGCGAGCCCCGGCGCCAGCCCCAGGCTGATGCCCAGCAGGTCGGCACGGCACTGGTCGACGCCGGTGGTTTCGGTGTCGACGGCCACGGCGCCGCGCCGCGTCGCTTCGGCGATCCACCAGTCGAGCCGATCGAGGCTGGTGATGGTCTCATAATCGGCGTGGACGAAGGGCTTTTCCGCCACATCGGTCGGCTTGACCGGGGCGGCGTGTGCGGCTTCGACTTCGCGGCCCAGCTTCGACAACAGCGCGCGAAAGCCATGTTTGGCGAGGAATTTGGCAAGCGGTTCGTGCGGAGGGTGGCGCAGCGTCAGCGTGTCGAGCGGCTCGGCGAGCGGAATATCGTCCTTCAACCGCACCAGTTCGCGCGACAGCCGCGCGTCGGCGATCGACGCGGCGAGCGTCTCGCGCAGCTTGGGCTTCTTGATCGCGTCGATATTAGCGATGACGCCTTCGACACTGCCATAGGCGACGATCAGCTCGGCCGCTGTCTTGGGCCCGACGCCGCGCACGCCGGGCACATTGTCGGCGGTGTCGCCCATCAGTGCCAGCACCTCGCCGACCTGTTCGGGCGGCACGCCGAATTTCTCGATGACCTCGGCGCGGTCGATGCGCTGGTTCTTCATCGTGTCGAGGCAATCGAGGCCCGGCTGGATCAGCTGCATCAGGTCCTTGTCGGAACTGACGATGGTGACGTTGTAATCGGCCTTCAGCGCCGCCAGCGCATAACTGGCGATGATGTCATCGGCTTCGACGCCTTCCTGCTCGATGCACGGCACGCTGAACGCCCGCACCGCATCGCGGATCAGCGGGAACTGCGGCACCAGGTCTTCGGGCGGCGGCGGCCGGTGCGCCTTGTATTGCGCATACATGTCGTTGCGGAACGTGTGGCTGCCGGCGTCGAAGATGACCGCCAGATGCGTCGGCGCCTCGGCGTTGGCGAGCTCTGTGATCAGCTTCCACAGCATCGCGGTAAAGCCGTAGACGGCACCGACCGGCGTGCCGGCAGGGTCGGTCAGCGGCGGCAGCCGGTGGTAGGCGCGGAAGATATAGCCGGAGCCGTCGACAAGATAGAGATGTTGCTTGCTCATGTGTGCCGGTTCTTAGCAGGGCTTCGGGGCGGCGGCGAGCGCGGGCTTGTGTTGTCGGCAGCGGCGCGGAATAACGCGCTGTCCTTTCACGGAGCCGTCACCATGCGCATCCCCGCTCTGTTCGCCCTCGCCCTCGCAGCCCCGGCCCTTGTTGCCCCGGCCCTTGATGCCCCGGCCTTCGCCCAGGTCGGTCCGGTAACCGTCCAGCCCGAAGCCACGGACTTCAGGATCGGCGCCTATCAGCTCAGTTCACTGCGCGACGCCGGCAACATTGCCCCCAATGATGCCAAGGTCTTCGGCGTCGATGCCGGAATCGCCGAAGTCGACAAGGTGCTCGTTGCCGCCGGCGCCACCCAGGGCCAGATCGAACTGTCGGTCAACGCGCTGCTCATTCGCCTGCCCGGGCATGTCGCGCTGATCGACACCGGCTACGGCATGCCGCGCGGCACGCTCCTCGCCAGCCTGGAGAAAGCCGGCACGCGCGCCGACGCCGTCACCGACATCATGATCACCCATGGCCATGGCGACCATGTCGGCGGCCTCGTCGGACCCGATGGCAAGCCGGCCTTTGCCAACGCCGTCGTCCACCTCAGCGCGCCGGAATGGGACGCGATCAAGAGCCAGCCGAACAACGCCAAGCTCGTCGCCGCGATCGGCACCAAGGTCAAACCCTTCACCCCCGGCGCCAAATTGTTGCCGGGCATCACCGCGGTCGATCTGCACGGCCACACCGCCGGCCACAGCGGCTATGAAATTGTGTCGGGCAAGGCCCGCCTCATGGCGATCGGCGATTCGGCCCACAGCTATATCGTCTCGCTGGCCCGGCCGGACTGGGTCATGGGCTATGACAAGGATGCAGCGGTCGGTGCCGCCAACCGCGCCACAGTGCTCGGCCGGCTCGCCGACAGTCGCGAGCCGGTGTTTTCGCCGCACTTCCCCTATCCCGGTGTCGGCCGTGTCGTGCGCGCCGGCAGCGGCTTCAAATGGCAGCCGGGGTTGCCGCAGTAGCAATTCGGCCACTGCGCGCGCATAGACGGGGCCATGGACGCATTCACCACCCTGACCGGCACCGCCATCCCGTTCGGCGCCGAGAATGTCGATACCGATGTCATCATTCCGGCACGGTTCCTGAAGACGATCACCCGCACCGGCCTCGGCAAATCGGCGTTCTTCGTCATCCGGCAGGATCCGGACAATATCTTCGATGCGCCGCGCAACAGTGGCGCGCCGATCCTTATCGCCGGCGACAATTTCGGCTGCGGGTCGAGCCGCGAACATGCGCCCTGGGCCTTGGCCGACATGGGCATCCGCGTCGTCATCGCGCCGTCGTTCGCCGATATCTTTTCGGGCAACGCCTTCAAGAACGGCATGTTGCTGGTGGTGTTGCCGCAGGACCAGATCGACCGGCTGATGGCGATTGCCGCCAGCGAACCGATCACGGTCGACCTCGAGAACCAGGTTGTCACGACGCCGTTCCAGGACCGCTTCGCCTTTCCGATCGATCCGTTTCGCAAGCATTGCCTGATCAACGGGCTCGACGAGATCGGCCTGACGGTGGCGATGGACAGCGATATCGCGGCTTATGAAGCGCGGCTGGTTGCCGACCGGCCCTGGATTGCCGCTGCCTGAGCCAGCCATGCGCCAGGCGCAGGCCTGCCATGCGTGCCAGAACGGTACATTTCACGCAAATGTCATCCTTGGCTCAATTCTTGTTCATCGGGCGCTGCTAAACGAACGCCAGCGCGGGAATGCACCCGCCATGGAGAAACCCATGCGCCATTTGATCATCGCCACCCTGTTTGCCGTCGTGGCACCCGTTGCCGCCCAGGCTGCGACTGTCGAAACCCGCAGCGTCCGCGTTGCCGATCTCGACCTCAACCGCCCCGCGGGCATCGCCGAACTCGACCGCCGCATCGACCGTGCTGCCCGCCAGCTCTGCGGTGTCGGCTCAATCGGCCCCGTCTGGCAGCGCCGTGCCGCCGATGAATGCCGTGCCGAAGCCGTGGCGCGCGCCACCGGCGACCGTCAGGCCGCACTGGCCACGCGCCAATCAGCGCTCGTCGGTCGCTGAGCCGAACGCCTGACCCGGCCACGGCATCGTGGCCGGGGGGCGTTGGCATCGCTGCGAATCCCCTTTAAGCCTTGGGGATGACCCAGACCCTCCTGCTCCTGCCCGGTGACGGCATCGGCCCCGAAGTCACTGCCGTCGCGCGCCGCGTTGCCGGCCGGCTGATCAGCCAGGGCCTCGACCTCTCCATCACCGAAGCGCGGTTCGGCGGCGTCGCCATCGATGCCGATGGGGTGCCGCTGACCGACGAAACATTGGCCGCGGCCAAGGCGGCAGACGCCGTGCTGATGGGCGCAGTCGGCGGCCCGCAATGGGCGGGCCAGCCCTATGACAAGCGCCCCGAAGCCGGGCTGCTGGCGCTGCGGTCCGGCATGAACGTCTATGCCAATCTGCGCCCCGCCATCTGCTTCGCAGCACTCGCCGACGCCTCGACGCTGAAACGCATCCATGTCGAAGGCCTCGACATCCTGTTCGTCCGCGAACTGACCGGCGGCGTCTATTTCGGCGAACCGCGCGGTATCGAAACACTCGCCAATGGCGAGAAGCGCGGCGTCAACACCCATGTCTACACCACGAGCGAGATCGAGCGCGTCGCCCGCACCGCCTTTGAACTGGCGCGCGGCCGCAAGGGCGAGGTGGTTTCGGCCGAAAAGTCGAACGTCATGGAAGCCGGGCTGCTCTGGCGCCAGGTCGTCGAGGCACTGCGCGATGCCGAATATCCCGATATCACGCTGACCCACATGCTCGCCGACAATATGGCGATGCAGCTGGTCAAGAACCCCAAGCAGTTCGACGTCATTCTGACCGACAATCTGTTCGGCGACATGCTTTCCGACGAAGCGGCCATGCTGACCGGCTCGCTCGGCATGTTGCCATCGGCGGCGATCGGTGCCGCCGGAATGCCGGGGCTGTACGAACCGATCCACGGCTCGGCGCCCGATATCGCCGGCCGCGGCGTCGCCAACCCCTGCGCGTCGATCCTCAGCCTGGCGATGGCGCTGCGCCACAGCCTGGGCGAACCGGAATTGGCGGCCCGCGTCGAGGCAGCGGTGGAAGCCGCGCTGAACGCCGGCGCCCGCACCGCCGACCTGGGTGGCAACCTGACCACGGCGCAGATGGGCGACGCGATCCTGGCGCAACTGACATGAAACCGCGCCGATGATGCGCCGGATCGCCGGGCCATTCGTCACCGGGATGGTCTTCCTGGCGCCGGTGTTCCTGACGGTGATCCTGCTGCAATGGGTGGCCGGCTATGTCACCGCCGCGCTCGGCCCGGGAACTGTGATCGGCGGCGTGCTGGCGAGCGGCGGCATGCTGGTGACGAAAAGCCGTTTCCTGGCCTTCTGGGCCGGGCTGGGCATCGCCGCGCTGATCGTCTGGGGGATCGGGCTTCTGGTCCAGACGCAATGGCGGGCACGGCTGGAAGGCGGCCTCGATGGCTTGCTCGGCCGGGTGCCGGTGCTCGGCGGCTTCTATCGCCCGCTGGCGCAGATCATCCGGATGATCGGCGGCGCTCCTGGTGGCGAACTGCAGGGCATGCGCGTCGTCGCGGTGCGCTTCGGTACCGATACCGAGGTGCTCGGCCTGCTGGCGACTCCGCAGGTCTTTGATCTCGGGGAAGGTCCGCGTCACCTCGTCGTCTGCCCAACGGCGCCGGTGCCGGTCGGCGGCGCCATGATCTTCGTGGAGGTGTCGCGCGTGCGCGCCGTCCCCGGGATCGGAGTCGATGACCTGGCCAAATTCTATGTCTCGATGGGCACCGTCGCCCCCGCCGGGCTGGTCGCTGCATGAACCTGACCGCGAAGATCTTTCTCGCTCTTGTCGCCGGGCTGGCGGTGGGGGCGGTGCTTCCCGATGTCGGCGGCAGCGACGCGGTGCTGGCGATCGCCGAACCGCTGGGCAATTTGTGGCTGCAAGCGTTGCAGATGACGATCATCCCGCTTATCGCCGGGCTGTTGTTCACCGGCATTGCCGAATCGATCGGCACCGCCGGCGGCGGCAAGGTCGCAGCCGCAGCACTGTTCAGTTTTCTGGTGCTGCTGCTGTTCAGCGCCACCTGGGCGATCCTGTTCGTGCCGGCGCTGCTGGAATATTGGCCGGCGCCGCTCCAGGCTGCGGCCGCGCTCACCGGCGCCGCCCCGGGGGCCGTGGCGGCGGGGCCGATCAACGTCGGCGACTGGCTGCTGTCGCTGGTACCGGCCAATGTCTTCAAGGTGCTGGCCGCCGGCGACATGCTGCCGGTGGTGGTGTTCGTGGCGGCGTTCGCGCTTGCCGCCGGCCAGCTGCCGGCCCGCCAGCAGGCGCCGCTGCTGGCCTTTTTCGACGCGCTGAAGGATGCCATGCTCGTGCTGGTCGGCTGGATCTTCGTCGCGGCGCCGATCGGCGTTTTCGCGCTGGCGCTGACGGTGGGGCTGAAGGCCGGCATCGGCGCTTTCGGTGTGCTCGCCCATTATGTCGCCGTGCTGGTGCTCGTGCAGGTGACGCTGATCCTGCTGGTCTACGGACTGATGGCGCTGTTCGGCGGCGGCGGCATTGCCGGCATGGGGCGCTTTGCCCGCGCGGTGCTGCCGGCACAGGCGGTGGCGGTCAGCACGCAATCGTCGATCGCGGCGCTGCCCGCGATCTACGAAGGCGCCGAAAGGCTGGCGCTGCCCGAAAGTGTGTCGCGGGTGGTGCTGCCGCTGGCGGTGTCGATCTTCCGCATCACTTCACCGTGCGCCAACATCGCCGTGGTCCTGTATGTCGGGCATCTCAACGGCATAGCACCCGGCCCCCTGGCGCTGGCGGCGGGGGTGATCGCTGCACTGGCGGCAGCGGTCAGCACCGGCGGCCTGCCCGGATCGATCACCTTTCTGGCTGCCACGGTGCCGATCGCCAACGCGATGGGGGTGCCGGTGGCGGCGCTGCCGTTGCTGCTCGCGGTCGAGCTGCTGCCCGACATCTTCCGCACACTGGGCAATGTCACTGCCGATCTTGCCGTCACGTCGATCCTGTCGAAACGCCTGAAACTTGAAAGCGCCCCCGCTCCGGTCTAAGCGCCTGTGCCTTCCAGGAGAGTGCAATGGGTTACAAGGTCGTCGTCGTGGGTGCCACCGGCAATGTCGGGCGCGAGATGCTGAACATTCTCGCCGAGCGCCAGTTTCCGCTCGACGATATCGCCGCGGTCGCCAGCCCGCGATCGACCGGTGACATCATCGATTTCGGCGACACCGGGCGCGAATTGAAAGTCCAGAACATCGAGCATTTCGATTTCGCCGGCTGGGACATCGCGCTGTTTGCAGCCGGCTCGGGTCCGGCGAAGATCTACGCGCCCAAGGCCGCGGCCGCCGGCTGCACCGTCATCGACAATTCCAGCCTGTTCCGCATGGACGCCGATGTGCCGCTGATCGTGCCGGAAGTGAACCCGCACGACATCGACGGCTATGCCAAGCGCAACATCATCGCCAACCCCAATTGCTCGACGGCGCAGATGGTCGTGGCGCTGAAGCCGCTCCACGATGCCGCCATCATCAAGCGCGTCGTGGTTTCGACCTACCAGTCGGTCTCGGGCGCCGGCAAGGAAGGCATGGACGAGCTGTTCGAACAGTCGCGCGGCATCTTCGTCGGCGATTCGAGCGAAGCCAAGAAGTTCACCAAGCAGATCGCCTTCAACGTCATCCCGCACATCGACAGCTTCGTGGGCCCCGACACCGACTATGACGGGTACACCAAGGAAGAGCTGAAGATGGCGCAGGAGACCAACAAGATCCTCGATCCCGATATCCTCGTCACTGCCACCTGCGTCCGCGTGCCGGTGTTCGTCGGCCATAGCGAAGCGATCAACATCGAGTTCGAAAAGCCGATTTCGGTCAAGGAAGCGCAAGCGCTGCTGCGCGAGGCGCCTGGCATCATGCTCTACGACAAGCGGGAGGACGGCGGCTATATCACGCCGATCGAATGCGTCGGCGAATATGCCACCTATGTCAGCCGTGTCCGCCGCGACCCGACCGTGGAAAACGGCCTGGTGCTGTGGTGCGTGTCGGACAATCTGCGCAAGGGCGCCGCGCTCAACGCCGTGCAGATCGCCGAACTGCTCGGCCGCCGCCACCTGAAGAAGGCGGCCTGACCGCTTCAAGGATACGATCGCCACGCCTTTGACGCCGCGGGCCATGCCCGGGGCGCAGGGCAGCCATGCGCTCGGCGATACCACAGCATGTCCAAAATGTGGTTCAGTTTCAAGGCATTGTGGCACCATCGTCACAATTGGTTCACAGTGGATTTAGGTTGGCAGGCCTATACGGGGGCGTCCGGTTTGGGTGGCCGCGTTGACCATCCCCTCCCCGCCGGCAGTCATCTGGAGTGTTTATGTTCAAATATGCTTTCGCGTTTGCCGCTATGGCCGCCGCGGCACCGGTCCTCGCCCAGGACGCGCCCATCCCCTTCAACGGCCCGTTCGTCGGCGTCCAGGGTGGCTGGCAGCAGGATCGTCAGAACCTGCGCACGACCAATGGTGCGGTCGAAACCAGGTCGACCGTCAAGGGTGACGGCTTCGCTTATGGTGGCCAGATCGGTTATGACTTCCGCCTGTCGCCGTCGGTTGTCCTCGGCGCCGAAGTTGCCCTGACCGGCCGCTCGGGCGAGAATGACTTCAACACCTTCCAGCTCAGCCAGGGCCGCACCATCGGCGCCACCGCGCGTCTCGGCACGCTCGTCGGCCCGGCCGGCCTTGTCTATGTCCGCGGCGGCTATGCCAATGCGCGCTACACGCTCGACGATGGTCTGAGCCGCGTTTCGGAAAACCGCGACGGCTACACCGTCGGTGCCGGTTACGAGCAGATGGTCGCCCGCAACGTGTCGGCGCGGGTCGAGTACGGCTTCTCGAAGTTCGGCAAGGAAGAGCTGGGCGCGTCGTTCGGCAACCAGGCCGAGCTCGACTACACCCGTCACGCCGTGACGGCCGGTCTCAACCTGCGCTTCTAAGCGCCGGCTGGACAGGAATGATGGGGGCGGGCCCTGGGCCCGCCCCTTTTTCATGTCCGGCCCGCGCCGCCTTCGGCTCAGGCGACAAATGCGCCTTCGGTCTTCGCCCGCAGTTCCTCGACAGTGACGCCGGGGGCCAGTTCGACCAGGCGAAATGCCTCGCCCTTTGCCGGCCGCGCCAGCACGCAGAGATCGGAAATCACCATGTCGACGACCGCCTTGCCGGTCAGTGGCAGGGTGCAGGCAGTCTTGAACTTAGCCTCGCCGGACTTGCTGTTGTGCTCCATCAGCACGATGATCTTCTTGACGCCGGCGACGAGATCCATGGCGCCGCCCATGCCCTTGACCATCTTGCCCGGGATCATCCAGTTGGCGAGATCGCCGTTTTCGGCCACTTCCATGGCGCCGAGGATCGACAGGTCGATATGGCCGCCGCGGATCATCGCAAAGCTGTCGGCGCTGCTGAAATAGGACGATCGGCGTAGCTCGGTGATCGTCTGCTTGCCGGCGTTGATCAGGTCGGCGTCGATTTCATCCTCATGAGGAAACGGCCCCATGCCCAGCATGCCGTTTTCGGATTGCAGCGTGATGTCGATGCCCGGCGCGATATGGTTGGCGACCAGGGTCGGCATGCCGATGCCCAGGTTGACATAGAAGCCGTCCTGCAGTTCCCGCGCCGCACGCGCGGCTTGTTCGTCGCGATTCCAGGCCATTGTCAGTCCTTCACTGCGGTTTGGGGTGCCAGCGCAGCGATTGCGGCACGGCATCCTCGAGCGTGGCTTCGGGGGTATTCCAGGCGCCATAGACGGGATTGGGCAGCATGAACCAGCCCTGCCCCCAAAGCGGCGCATAGGCACCGGCCGCCGCGGCACGGCGACTGGCCAATGGCGGCTTGCCGGCATCGATCAGGCTGGTGAAATCCCCGACCTGGTCGCCGACCATGGCGATGATGCAATGCCGCTCGGCGACGTTCAGCCGGCGCGGCTGCTTGTCCGATCCGGGGGCGATGTCGTCGCGCAGGAACAGGGTTTCGAGCGGGACGGCGTCGCCCAAGCCGGCACCGGCCAGCGCCCTTACGGTCGCATCGCGGCGGCTGTTGGTGGCGTTGCTGATCCAGATCGGCGTCACGCCGAGCCGGCGAAGCGCCGCGATGGCCGCCACCGCGCCCGGCACCGGCGTCGGCTGCGCCGCGCGATCGTCGAGCCACCGGGCCCATTCGGCCTCGTCATAGGGATGGCCTTGCGCGGCATAATATTGCGCACCGCTGTTCAGCAGCCCGGTTTCATCGATGTCCAGGACAACCGCCGGATGCGCCCGCATCGCGGCCGTGCACAGCGCGCGCTGCGGCCGCCCGGCACCATCGATGCCGGTGACCAGCGCACTTTCAAACGGCGCCGCACCCTGCAGCGCCGGCAGGCGACCCGCCACATAGTTGGTCAAGGCCGAATAGGCCTGGAGGCCGAGCGCCGCCGCTTCGGCGCTGCCATAGGTCCAGGTGGTCGCATAAAGCGATGGTTGCTGGGCCGGCGCGGCGGCCGTGACAGCTGCCGGACGCGTCGTGACGCAGCCGCCAAGCACAAGCGCTGCAGCGAGCAGAGCCGGCACGCCGGGCGTCATGCCGGCGCCCGAACCCGCACCGTCCGCTGTTCGATGCGCTTTTCATAGTCCGTCCCGACAATCAGCCGCTGGACATAGATGCCGGGCGTATGGATGTGGTCCGGGTCGAGCTCGCCAGGGCCGACGAGTTCCTCGACCTCGGCGATCGTCACGCGGCCCGCCGTCGCCATCATCGGATTGAAATTGCGCGCCGTCTTTCGGTAGACGAGGTTGCCATAGGGGTCGGCCTTCCACGCCTTGACCAGCGCCACATCGGCCACCAGCCCGGTTTCCAGGATATAGGTTTCGCCGTTGAAATCCTTGTGTTCCTTGCCCTCGGCCACCAGCGTGCCGACGCCGGTTTTCGTGTAGAAGCCCGGAATGCCGGCACCGCCGGCGCGAATGCGTTCCGCCAGCGTCCCCTGCGGGTTGAACTCCAGCTGCAGTTCGCCGGCCAGATACTGGCGCTCGAACTCCTTGTTCTCGCCGACATAGCTGGCGATCATCCGCGAAATCTGCCGCGTGCCGAGCAGCTCGCCGAGCCCGAAGCCATCGACCCCGGCATTGTTGGAAATCGCCGTGATGTCGCGCGTGCCGCTGTCGCGCAGCGCCGCGATCAGCTTTTCCGGAATGCCGCACAGGCCGAAGCCGCCGGACATGATCGTCATGCCATCGAAGGTCACCCCGGCGAGGGCGGCAACGGCATCAGGGTAGAGCTTGTTCGGCATCGATCGGCCTCTTGCGGTGCGCGCACGAACTAGCGCGTCGCGGCGCGGCTGACCAGTGGGCGGCCGGCGCTAGCGCACCAGGCGTGCCGTTTCCGGGACGCTGGTCAGCGGCCGGCCGGTTTTAAACCAGGCGATCAGATTGTCGGCCACCAGCCGTCCCATCGCATCGCGCGTCGCCGCCGATCCGGAGGCGATGTGCGGCAGCAAGACGGTGTTGGGCAGCGCCGCCAGATCCGCCGGCACGCGCGGTTCATCGGCATAGACGTCGAGCCCGGCGGCGAGGATCGTGCCCGACGCCAGCGCCGCGACCAGCGCGGCTTCGTCGACCAGGCTGCCGCGCGCGACGTTGACGAGAATGCCGTCGGCGCCAAGCGCGGCGAGCACGGCCGCATCGACAAGATGGCGCGTGCCGTCGCCGCCGGGCGCCAGGATGATCAGCACGTCGCACGCTGCCGCAAGACCGACGATGGTCGGAAAATAAGGATAGTCGACCGGCTGTCGTGACCGGCCATGATAGGCGATGGCGACATCGAACGCCGCCAGCCGCCGCGCCACCGCCTTGCCGATGCGGCCCAGCCCGACGATGCCGATGCGGCGCCCGCGCAGCGTCGGCGACAGCGGAAAATTCGCCTCCGGCCACCGCCCGTCCCGCAGATAGCGATCGGCCTGCGGAAT
Organism: Polymorphobacter fuscus; assembly: GCF_011927825.1. Lineage (NCBI taxonomy): Bacteria > Pseudomonadati > Pseudomonadota > Alphaproteobacteria > Sphingomonadales > Sphingosinicellaceae > Sandarakinorhabdus > Sandarakinorhabdus fusca. Next base: position 1,789,057 of record NZ_JAATJI010000001.1, read on the forward strand.
CCGGCGGATGGTGGCGAGCAGCAGTCCGACCGTCAGGTCCGCAACTTCGTCGTCCAGCACGCCGGGGGTGTGGGTGACGATGATGCCGCGCGCCGCCGCCGCGGCGACATCGACATTGTCGTAGCCGACGCCGAAGCTGGCGACGATCTCCAACTGCGGCAGCGCGTCGAACAGCGCCGCATCGACGCGGCCGAACAAGGTGCTGGTGGCAACGCCGCGGATGCGCGGGGCCAGGGCGCGGATCGTCGCGGGCTGGTCGGGGGCCTCCCAAAGGCGATGCACGGTGACATGCGGGGCGAGCGTGTCGCCAATGACGGGGCGCATCGGCGCCGTCATCAGCACGTCGGGGCGCGTCACGCCACGCTGCCGGCGAACCCGTCGCGCAATTCGCGCTTCAGCACCTTGCCGATATGACTCCGCGGCAGTTCATCGAGCAGCACCAGCGCTGCCAGCCGCTGGGTCTTGCCAAGCTGCGCGTTGACTGCGGTGCGCAAGGCTTCGGCGTCGGCACCGGGCGCGACGACAAAGGCCACCGGGGTTTCGCCCCAGCGATCCGACGCGATGCCGACGACGGCGGCCTCCACGACCCCCGGCTGCGCGACCAGCACCGCCTCGATATCGCTCGGGTAGATGTTGAAGCCGCCCGAGATGATCATGTCCTTGGCGCGGTCCATCAGCGTCAGAAAGCCGTCCGCATCGATCCGGCCGATATCGCCGGTGCGCAGCCAGCGCGACCCGTCGGGGGCCGTCCAGAACGCCTTGTCGGTCAGGTCGGGGCGGTTCTTGTAGCCATTCATCGTCGCCGGCGACTGGCCGACGATTTCACCCGGGGTGCCCGCCGGCACGTCGTTGCCGTCTTCATCGATGATGCGCACGGCATGGCCTTCGGACGCGCGGCCGACGGTGTGGAGCTTGTCGGGATGAAGATGCGCCGGGAAGACGAAGCTGACACCGCCCTCCGTCATGCCAAAGAATTCCACCAGACCGCCGGGCATGCGCCGCAGCACTTCGGCCTTCAACTCGCCGGGAAAGGGCGCCGAGGTGCAGAATTTCATCTGCAGCGACAGTCGGTGGTTGTCGAACGCCGGGTCGGCAAGCAGGCGGCGATATTGCACCGGCACCAGCATCGTGTGGGTCGCTTCATGGCGTTCGGCCAGCTTCAGCCATTCGCTGCTGTCGAACTTGGGCTGCAGCACCACCGTGCCGCCCCACGCCAGGGTGGGAAGAAAACTGACCAGGGTGGTGTTGGAATAAAGCGGCGTCGACAACAGGGTGATGCTGTTCGCGTCATAGCCCAGCGCCTTGGCACCGGTGATGTGGAGCGACCGCATCGCTGCCGACTGGACGATGCCCTTCGGCGTTCCGGTCGTCCCCGACGAATAGATGATGTTGAAGGCGGCATCGGGATCGAGCGGCGCCAGCGGCGGCAGTTCGGCGGTCGGGTCGATCCAGGCGTCGAGCGCATCGAGATCGACGATCTGGACCCGGGCCAGCGCGGCGCCGAAATCCCGGCGCGCCGCTGCATCGGTGAACACCAGCCGCGCGCCCGAATCGCCGACCATCGCGGCGATCTGATCCGGTGTCGACGACGGCGCCAGCGGCGCGATGGTGGCGCGCAACCGCAACACCGCGGCCCAGAGTACGGCATAGTCGACCGACGACGCCGCCACGGCCCCGACGACATCGCCCGGCCGCGTGCCGAGCTTGGCCAGCGTGGCGGCAACGCCGTCGACGCGGGCGGAAAAATCCCCCCAGCCGATGCGGTTGTCGCCGCAGATCACCGCCGGATGGTCGGGGCGATCGGTGGCATGGGCGAGGATGGCGGCTGGAAAGTCGAAGCAGGTCATGCCGCTACGGTGCGACTGCCGCCGCCGCCTGTCCACCCTCTAAGGCGTCAGGCCGCGGCGTCGATGCGAGCCGAGGTCTTCGGTGCGTCCGCGGCGTCGCCGGGGGCCAGGTCGGCGAGCGAGCGGCGATGAAACGCCATCTGCGCCAGCAACCGGTCGCGGTGCTCGATGTCGGTCTGGTTGCGATCGATGGCCACCTGCAGCGCGGCGATGGCATCGCGATGATAGGCGACCTTGCGATAGATCGACCGTTCGAGCCACGACGGCAACAGCTTGACGAGCGGATAGGCGACCACCGCGACGGTGGTGAGCGAGAAGAAGATCATCAGACCGTTGATGATGAGAGAGCCGGACATAATCACCCTTTGGAAACAAGCGACGCGAAGCGTTCGATGCCGTCCTAGAGCAAGCCTGCGACAAATGCGCTGCGCGATATGACGCGCGTGGAACTACTTAGCCGGCCGGGAACGCTCAGCGCCGGGTGCGCGCCGTCCAGCCCGGCGCTTCCTGCGCTTCGGCGCGGCGGCTGGTACGGTCGTAAAGGCACAGCATGGTGGCGCGTGCACCCTTCATGTGCGCCGGACGCCAGCGGCCCGTCACCAGCAAGGCGGTCTTGCCGGCCGTATCGCTGAACAGGATCGGCGCGCCGACGACGGCCGCATCGCGCAGGTCCGATGCCGTGCGACACGCGGCGGCGGCATCGGCGAACCCCTGCGCCATCGCCGCCGGCGTCGCGGCAGCAGCCGGCATGGCCGCGATCGCCGGGGCGAGCAGGACTACGACAGCGGGGAACAGGCGCATCGGCGGCTCCAGACAGCAAAAGGGCGGCTGCACCCGTGGCACAGCCGCCCTTTCATGTTGCTTAACGCAGGATCAGAGCGACGTGAGGTTCACGGCTGCCTGCTTGCCACGCCGGTCTTCCTCCAGCTCGAACGAGACGCGCTGGCCTTCGTTGAGGTTCGACATGCCGGCGCGTTCCACGGCCGAAATGTGGACGAACGCATCCGGACCACCGTCTTCACGCTGGATGAAACCGAAGCCCTTCTGACCGTTGAAGAACTTAACCGTGCCTTCGACGCGCTGGCCGTTGGTGGCCGGCGCGGCATCGCGGTCCCGGGGACGCGGTGCCGGGCGATCGCCGAAGCCACCGGCATCGCGATCGCGCGGCGGTGCCCGGTCGGTGACCGGAAGCGGCTCGCCATCGATGACGAGATCGGTCGCCGAAACGCGGCCGTTGCGCTCGGTGAGGGTGAATTCCATCGGCTGGCCATCGGCGAGGCCGGTCAGGCCGGCCGCTTCAACTGCGGAGATATGGACAAAAACATCTTCGCCGCCGTCATCGCGGACGACGAAGCCGAAGCCCTTCTGGCCGTTGAAGAACTTGACGACACCCTTGGCCGTGCCGAGGTTGACGCCGGGACCCATGTCGCGCGGGGGACGCGGGCCACCGAAGCCGCCGCCGCCGGGACGACCGCCGAAACCGCCACCGCCGCCAGCGCCACCGCCGCCGAAGCGGTTGCCGCCACCGCCGCCGAAGCGATCACCGCCGCCGGCGTAACCGCCGCCGCCACCGCCGCCAAAACGATCGCCGCCGCCGCCGCCGTAGCCGCCGCCTTCAAACTGGTCGAAACCGCGCTCGCGCTTGTCGAAACCACCACCACGCCCGGAACCACGTCCGCGTCGATCAAAGCTCATTTTCTGTCCAAGTCTTCCATAGTCAGTGTAGAATGGTGCGCGCCGGCAGCGATGCGGTATTGTGTATTGCGTCGAAACCGAAATGCTCCGATTTGCAACGTACAGGAAAATCCCCGAGTCGGCGATAGCTAATCGCCCCGCGAGTCATGGCAATATTGGGGCCGAATTTCGACTATTTCGGTATCAGCGCCGACGCGTCACCGCACTTGCAATCCCGCCGGCGATCAATGCCGCCGCGACCGCGGCAAGGCCATAGGCCAGGCTGTGCTCGTGCGCCATCACATAGACCCAGCGTTCGAAGCCGGATTTGCCGATGACGATCGGCGTCGTCGAACTCGCGATCACCCGGCCCTTGCGGATCAGGTGAATCTCCGCTGCATAATCGCCGACCGGCACCGCCGCCGGAATGGCGATGCGGGCGCGGTAGAGGACGTTGCGGGTCACCACCACCGCCCCCGGGGTTTCGACGAACAGCCCGGCGTCGCGCTTGACCCGGATCAACCCGGCTTCGAAGCGGTTGATATCGGCCGCCGACGTCGCGCTGGCGGGGGACAGCTGCAGGTTGTTGACGCCGATTTCGTAGATCGCGGTGGTGCGATCATCGGCCAGGGCATCGATCGGGCGGGTGGTCGCGACGGCGTAGAAGCCGGGCACGCTTTCGAAGCGCACGGCATCGGTGTTGAGCCAGATGCCGGCGACACGCTGTTTTTCCCGCACCGTCACCGGCGACGCCGGGCCGCGCACGACAATGGCGATATCGGCGGGCGCATCGGGCACTGCACCGGCCGGATATTGAATGGCGCCGAAGACGAGAAGGTCGGCGCCCTTGAAGCGGGTGTTGATGTCGATCCGCCCCTGGCTGAGATCGGTGATCAGCACCGTGGGCGCCGCCGCCGCCAGCGACAGCCAGAGCGGCAGGAGCAGCAGCAGCCAGGGTCGCATCACAGGCTGTACAGGGTGAACAGCGACTGCGGCTTCACCGTCAGGCCGAACAACAGCCCCGCCGCCACCGCCAGCACCAGCAGCGCCAGCGCCAGCCGCAGCTTTTCGGGTTGCAGCCGCTGCGCCGCGTTCACGCCGAACTGCGCGCCGGCGACACCGCCGATCAACAGCAGCAGCGCCAGCACGATATCGACCGATTTCGACGATGTGGCGTGCAGCAGCGTCGTCACCGCGGTCACGAAGATGATCTGGAACAGCGAGGTGCCGACGACCGCGCTCGCCGACATGCCGAGCAAATACAGCATCGCCGGCACCATGATGAAGCCGCCGCCGATGCCCATGATGACCGTCAGGATGCCGACGACGGCACCGAGCAGCAGCGGCGCCAGCGGCGAAATGAACAGCCCCGATTTGTAGAAGCGCGTCCGCCCCGGCAGCGCCACGATCCACGGCACATGGCGCCGCAGCCGCACCGCCGGGCGTTCGGCGCCGGCGGCGATTTCGCGTTCCAGCCGCAGCGCGCCGACCGCCTCGCGCAGCATCAGCAGGCCGACGCCGCCCAGGAACACCACATAGATGATGTTGATCGTCACATCGATCTGGCCGAGCTTTTGCAGCCGGCGAAAGATGATCTGCCCCAGCCCCGCGCCGATGACGCCGCCGGCGACCAGCACCGCCCCCATCTTCACATCGACCTGGCCGCGCCGCCAATAGGCCAGCGCCCCCGACACGCTGGCGCCGGTGATCTGGGTCGCCGACGACGCGACGGCGATCGCCGGCGGAATGCCGTAAAAGATCAGCAGCGGCGTCGTCAGAAAGCCGCCGCCGACGCCGAACATGCCCGACAGGAAGCCGACGACACCCCCGAGCAGGATGATGACCGCAGCGTTGACCGACATTTCGGCAATGGGAAGATACAGGTCCATGGCGTCATCCAGCCTTAGCGCCGGATGGGGGGCCGCGTCACCCTTTTGCGCGCGATGCGCCGGTACTGGTGCGCCGCGCGCAAGCGGCATATCGTGCGGCGATGGACACCGCCCCCACCTATCTCGTCGTCATCGACGACAGCGCCGAAAGCCGTGTGGCGCTGCGTTTTGCGGCGCTGCGCGCCGGCCATGTCGGGGCGAAGGTGGCGATGATCCATGTCATTCCGACGCCCGAATTCATGCAATGGGGCGCGGTGCAGGAAGCCATGGAGGCCGAGGCGCGCGCCGAAGCCGACAAGCTGCTGTCCGCCGTCGCCGATGAAGCCGAGGCGCTGTCGGGCACCCGCCCGCGCGCCATCGTCCTCAACGGCGACGCAGCGCCGACGATCTTCGACCATGTCCGCGGCGACCCCAGCGTGCGGGCGCTGGTGCTGGGCGCCGCGCCCAAGGGCACGCCGGGGCCGCTGATCGGCTATTTCACTGGCGAACGCGCCGGCCAGTTGCCCTGCGTCGTCATGCTCGTCCCCGGCGGACTGGCGCAGGACCGGCTCGAATCGCTGACCTGAGCCGATACACGACGAACTTTATCGCAATTCGCGGCCGGCGCGATTGATTCCGCCGGCCGGACACGCCACATCGGCTGCAACGCATTCGCAAAAGGCCGCCCGATGTTCATCGAAACCGAACGCACTCCCAACCCTGCGACATTGATGTTCCGCCCCGGCCGCAGCGTCACCGATGGTGCCACCGCCGATTTCGCCACGCCCGAGGCGGCGGAAGCCTCGCCGCTCGCCGCCGCACTGTTCGGGCTCGGCGATGTTTCGGGCGTGTTCTTTGCCCCCGATTTCATCAGCGTCACCAAGGCCGAAGGCTCGGCGGACTGGGCGTCGCTGAAAACCCAGGTGCTCGGCGTGCTGGTCGACCATTTCAGTTCGGGCGCGCCGCTGTTCAGCGCCGCCGCCAGCACCGGCCCGGCGATCGACGACGATCCCGAAGATGCCGAGATTGTCAGCCAGATCGTCGAGCTGATCGATACCCGCATCCGCCCCCAGGTCGCCGGCGATGGCGGCGATATTGTCTATCGCGGCTTCAACAAGGGCACGGTGTTCCTCGAAATGCAGGGCGCCTGCGCCGGCTGCCCGTCCTCGACGGCGACGTTGAAGATGGGCATCGAATCGCTGCTGAAATATTATGTGCCCGAGGTCACCGACGTTCGCGCGGTCTAGCCGGCACCGCCCTTGGGATGGTCCGGGGCAATCCAATGGTTCGGTTGCGCGCCCATCACCGCGCATGACATGCACGGCTTTCCCTTCAGGAGTTTATCGATGTCCGGCACACCCCTTGACGATGCAGCGCTCGACCTGTTGTTCCGCGAGGCGCGCACCTATTACAGCTGGGACAGCACGCCGGTCAGCGAGGCCGACCTGCGCGCCTTGTACGATCTGGTGAAAATGGGTCCGACATCGGCGAACTGCTGCCCGGCGCGGTTCCTGTTCGTCGCATCGGACGACGCCAGGGCCAGGCTCGCCGCCACCGCCAGCGAAGCCAATGGCCCCAAGATCCTGGCCGCGCCGGTGACCGCGATCATCGGCTTCGATCGCAAATTCTACGACAAGCTGCCGCAATTGTTCCCGCACGCCGATGCCCGCAGCTGGTTTACCGGCGATGATGCGATGGCGCGCGAGACGGCATTCCGCAATTCGTCGCTGCAGGGCGCCTATTTCATCCTCGCCGCGCGGGCGCTGGGCTGGGACACCGGGCCGATGTCGGGCTTCGACAAGGCCGCCGTCGATGCGCAATTCTGGGCCGGCACCGATGTCGAGACCAATTTCATCTGTTCGCTGGGCAAGGGCACGACCGAAAAACTGTTCCCGAGGTCGCCGCGCCTGGCCTTCGAGGACGCCGCCACAATCCTGTGAGCGACCTCACTCTGGCCCTTTCCACCGCCTCGCCGGCGCTGTCGCTGGCGCTGTTCGATGGCGCCGTCTGTATTGCCAGCGACCATCGCATCATCGGTCGCGGCCATGCCGAAGCCTTGCTGCCGGCGATCGCCGCGCTGATGGCCGGGCATGGCCAGGCCGATCGCATCCTCGTCGATATCGGGCCAGGCAGCTTCACCGGGATCCGCATCGGCATCGCGGCGGCGCGGGCGCTGGGGCTGGCCTGGCAGGTGCCGGTTGCCGGCTTTTCCGGCGCGGCGCTGGTCGCGGCGGCAGCCTTTGCACTGCGCCCGGACCTCGCCGGCGTCCGCGTCCTGCTCGACGGCGGCCGCGGCCAGTTGCTCGCTTGCGATTACGACCGCGACTATGCGGCCGGGGCAACCGCGACGCTGGCGCCGCATGCGGCAGCAGCGGGGCCTGGGCCGGTTGCCGGTGCCGGCGCCGCCTTGCTGCCAGGCAGTCCCGCCACCATTCACGATGGCCAGCCCGATGCGCGTTTCGCGCTCCACCTGCCCGCCGCCGGTCGCAGCCTGGCGCCGGCGGCGCATTATGTGCGGCCCCCAGACGCCATATTGCCGCTTTGACGACAAAACCATAAGCACGCCGGATGCCCGTTCCGTTCCTGCTTCGCATCATCGCCGCCGACACGCGCGACATCGATGCGTTGATGACACTGATGTCGGGCGGATTCGATCCGCAATTCGGCGAGGCGTGGTCGGCGGCCCAGTTGGCAGGCACGATGGTGCTCGATGGAAGCTTCGCCCGCCAGGCTGTCGACGCCGATGGCACGGCGGTGGGATTTACACTTTCGCGCGCCGTCAGCGACGAAGTCGAATTGTTGCTGATTGCGGTCGATCCGCGCCTGCGCGGGCGCGGAATCGGCCGTTTGTTGGTCGAACAGGTCGAAAAAGACGGGCATAGCCGCGGTGCGACGGACATGTATCTCGAAGTTCGGGAGAACAACCTTGCCGCGCGTCATCTGTATAAAGCGCTCGGATTTGCCGATGTCGGCCGCAGAATTAACTATTATACCGGATCAGATGGAGAACGATTTGCCGCAATTACGATGCGGCGAAAAATACAGGATTGAAATAAATACGTAACGGCCTTGATTTCCAATGGATATACAGTCATTGCGGTGCAGCGGAGGAGGGATCCGCTATCGAGAGCCGAGGATATCAAATGACGGAAAATTCACAGGCCCATGCGGAGTTGTTGGCGTTAACCGCTGACATTGTCTCGTCGCATTTTGCCAACAACAGTGTTGCGGCTGGCGACGTCGCCGGCATTATCCAGAATGTCTATGCAACGCTCGCCGGGCTTGGGTCGCCTGTTGAAGTCGCTGCCGTGCGTCAGGAACCAGCCGTTTCGGTACGTTCTTCGATCAAGCCCGACTATATTGTCTGCCTTGAAGACGGAAAGAAGCTGAAGATGCTCAAGCGTCACCTGATGACGCGCTACAGCATGACACCCGACCAGTATCGCGCCAAATGGGGCCTGCCGGCGGATTATCCGATGGTTGCCCCCAATTACGCCGAACAGCGGCGGACATTGGCGAAATCGATCGGTCTTGGCACCAAGCGTGTCGCAAAGGTCGGCGGCAAGCCCCGCGGCCGGCCGCGCAAGGTCGTCCCCTGACATACGGCGCCCGGCAGCGGGCAAGGGTCTGAGCCGGTTCCGGCAGGCGCGAGCCTGTCGGAGCCGGCTTGCCCGTGCGACGCGGCCCGCCTATCTAGTCCTTAGGGGGCACGGAGACACGCGATGGGCACGACAATCGACGTCGAGGCGCTCTGCCTCAAAAAAGGTCTGCGCATCACCGAGCAGCGGCGCGTCATCGCTCGGGTGTTGTCGGAGGTTGACGACCATCCCGATGTCGAGGCGCTGCACCGGCGCGTTGCCGCGGTCGATCCGCGCATTTCGATTGCCACCGTTTATCGCACCGTCAAGCTGTTCGAGGAATCGGGCATCATCGAGCGTCACGAATTCCAGGGCGGCCGGTCGCGCTATGAAACGGTGCAGGACGAACATCACGACCATTTGATCAACGTCGAAACCGGCGATGTCGTCGAGTTCCACGATCCCGAGATCGAGGAGCTGCAGGCGCGGATCGCGGCGCGGCTGGGCTTCCGGCTCGTCGACCACCGCATGGAGCTTTATGGAGTCGCCCTCAAGGCCGGCGAATGACATGGCCGGCGGCGTGACCGCGGCGCGGCGGCCCCGGCGTCACCAACGCCTCGGCCCTGCCAAGGGGGTCGCCGGCGTGCTCGCCGCTGCATCGATGCTGGTGCCGGCGGAACTTGTTTTGAAAGGCCTCAGCGGCGGGCGCAAATCGCATCTGCCCCGGCTGTTCCATCGCAGCCTGTCGCGCGCCCTTGGCATCCGCATCCTGACCCATGGCGTGCCGGCGCGGCGCAATGCCCGGCGCGGCGACGGGCGCGGCGGGGTGCTGTTTGTTTCCAATCACGTCTCCTGGGCCGATATTCCGGTGCTCGGCGCGCGCATTCCGGCGGCGTTCGTCGCCAAGTCCGAGGTTGGCGAATGGGGGCTGGTCGGCTGGCTGGCGACGCTGGCCCGCACCGTCTATGTCGAACGCAGCCGGCGCAGCAGCACCGGCGAGCAGCGCGACGCCATCGCCGAGCGGCTGGCGGGCGGCGAGAACATCATCCTGTTTCCCGAAGGCACCAACAGCGACGGCACCGGCGTGCTGCCGTTCAAATCGGCACTGTTCGCCGTCACCGACGCGCTGCCCGACATCCTCATCCAGCCGGTGACCATCGCCTATACCCGGGTCAACGGCATGCCGGTAACCCGCATGATGCTGCCCGATCTGGCCTGGGTGGGGGATACCGAATTGATGCCGCACGCCGTCGGCTTCATGGCGCTCGGCCGCGTGCGCGCCGAAATCCGGTTTCACGCCCCGGTGCGCGCCGCCGATTTCGCCGATCGCAAGGCACTGGCGCGGCATTGCCACACCGTCATCGCCGATGGCTATCGCGCCCTTATGCGGGGATGACCTGCCCGGCGTCAGCGGCTATGGTCGGCAGGCTTTCATCGGAGTCGTCGCAGCCAGTGTCGCGTTACCACGTCAAATCCTTCGGCTGCCAGATGAACGTCTATGATTCCGAGCGCATGGGCGATCTGCTCGCCGCCGATGGTCATGTCGCCGTCGATTCGGCCGACGCTGCCGACATTGTCGTCCTCAACACCTGCCACATCCGCGAAAAGGCAGCCGAAAAACTCTATTCCGATATCGGCCGGCTGAAGAAGCCGCGTGCCGATGGCTCGCGCCCGGTGATCGTCGCCGCCGGCTGCGTCGCCCAGGCCGAAGGCGCCGAGATCGGCCGCCGCGCGCCGGCAGTCGACGTGATCGTCGGGCCGCTCGCCTATCATAATCTGCCGGCACTGCTGCGCGAGGCCGCGGCGATTCCGGCGGATGCCCGCGGTGCGCGCTGGGGACGCGCCATCGATACCGACATGCCGGCCAGCCCCAAGTTCGACCATCTGCCGGCGCGCCGCCACCAGGGCGCCAGCGCATTTCTGACCGTCCAGGAAGGTTGCGACAAATTCTGCACCTTCTGCGTCGTGCCCTATACG